>JAJTGU010000141.1 GCA_021297985.1 Rubrivivax sp. | reverse complement strand
TGGCCGAGCCCTCCACCAGACGCTGGAGCCGCGGCTGCTTTACGTGAATACGCCGTTCCGCGACCAGTTCGCGCTGCCGAACTACGACGCTGCGGCCAAGGACTTCAACTTCACGTCGGTCTACAGCGAGAACCTCTTCAGTGGCGTCGACCGGGTGTCGGACGCGCACCAGATCACCGGAGGCTTCACGACCCGGCTGGTGGATGCGCGAACGGGAGCCGAGACCTTGCGGCTGGGCCTGATGCAACGCTACCTGTTCCGCACCCAGCGCCTGACCGCGGCCGCCGACGGCAGCCCGAGCAACGTGCCGCTGGAGCAGAAGTTTTCCGACGTGCTGCTGCTGGGTTCGACCAGCGTGCTGCCGGGCTGGACGCTGGACGCTTCGATGCAATACAGCCCCGAGGTCGACCGTTCGGTGCGATCCATCGTTGGCGCGCGCTACTCGCCGGGAACGTTCCGCACCGTCGGAGCCACCTACCGCCTGGCGCGCGGGTTCTCCGAGCAGCTGGAGCTGGGCTGGCAGTGGCCGATCTGGCGCAGCGCGACCGGCAGCGGCGCCCATGCGACCTCCAGGGCTTCGAAGCCGCTTTTCGCCGGTGGCTCCGGTTCTTCGTCATGCAGCGGAACCTGGTACACGGTCGGGCGGCTGAACTACAGCCTCAAGGACAGCCGGATCACCGATTCCGTCCTGGGACTGGAGTACGACGCGGGGTGCTGGATCGGGCGCTTCGTGGCCGAACGGGTCTCGACCGGACGCAGCGAAGCGACCACACGGCTGTTGCTGCAGCTCGAGCTGGTCGGCCTGTCGCGGCTGGGCTCCAATCCGCTGCGGGTCTTGAAGGACAATATCCCGGGCTACCAGCTCCTGCGCGAAGATCGGCGCACCCGGTCCGGAACCGAAGACTGGCAGCCCTGATCCACCCGCCGACCGGTCCTTCCTCTTTCGCTTTCGCCCGCCGGCCCGGCTTTCCAGCCGCCGTTGTGTGTGGCCCTTCGCCATGGTCTTCGACAAAACGCGTCCGCGCACCCGCACCCTGATGTTGGCCGCCATGGCGGCCACTGTGGCTTCCTCGGCCTTTGCGCAGTTGCGCAACCCGCCTGCGCCCGTTCGCAACGGCGACTGGATCGCCGCGGTCGTGAACCAGGAACTGGTCACCGCCGGCGAAGTGGAACGCCGCCTCGAACGAGCACAGGCCGAAGCGGCCCGAGCCGGTGCACGCGCGCCTGACGAAGCCGAGCTGCGCAAGCAGGTCTTTGATTCGCTGATCGACGAACGTGTCATCGTCACTGCCGCCCGCGACAGTGGCATGAAGGTCGACGAACCCGACATCGACCGCGCCGTGCAGACCATCGCGGCACAGAACCAGCTGACCCTGGAGGTACTGCGTCAGCGCCTCGCAGCCGAGGGTCTGGACTTCGTGCGGTTCCGAGCCAACCTGCGCGACCAGATCATGATGGAGCGCATGCGCGAGCGCGAGGTCTACCAGCGCATCCGCATCAATGAAGACGACGTCGACAAGGCGCTCGCCGAGCGTCGACTTCAACAGCAGGCCGAAGCGCCGGTGAACGTCGCACAGATCCTGGTCACGGCACCTGAAGGCGCCGACCCGGCGACGCTGGAGAGGCGCCGCGCCCTGGCTGCCGGCGCACTGGCTCGTGTGCTCGGCGGCGAGGACTTCGCCAAGGTCGCACGCGAGCTCTCCGAAGACGCCAACCGCGCCAACGGCGGCGAGATCGGTCTGCGCCCGCCCTCGCGGCTGCCGGACGCCTTCGTCGCCGCGGTGCGGGGCCTGAAGGTCGGCGAGATCACGCCACAGCTGGTGCGATCAGGCGCTGGTTTCCATGTCTTGAAGCTGCTCGAACGCAACGAGGCCAGCGACAAGGTCACCCAGACCCGGTCACGTCACATCCTGCTGCGTCCGTCGGTTCAGGCCAACGCCTCGCTGATCGAACGCCGCCTGTCCGAGTACCGCGCTCGCATCGAGGCCGGTACGCTGAGCTTCGAGGATGCCGCGCGCCAGTTCAGCGAAGATGGCAGCGCCCCGCAGGGCGGCGATCTCGGCTGGATGAGCCCCGGCATGCTGGTGCCCGAGTTCGAGCAGGCCATGAACGCGCTGCCGCTGAACGGCCTGTCGCAGCCGGTCACCTCGCGGTTCGGTGTCCACCTGATCCAGGTCCTGGAGCGGCGCGAAGTTCCGATCGATCCCAAGCAGCTGCGCGAGCAGGCCCGCGGGCTGCTGCGAGAGCAGCGCTTCGAGCAGGCCTACCTCGACTGGACCAAGGAGCTGCGCTCGCGCGCCTACGTCGAGTTGCGCGAGCCCCCGCTGTGATGCGGCTCCGGCGGCGGGCGTGATGTCGCACCAGCCGCGCAAGCGTTTCGGCCAGCATTTCCTGGCCGATGACAGCGTGCTTGCCGACATCGTCCGTGCGATCGCCCCGAGACCCGGGCAGGCCATGGTCGAGATCGGCCCCGGGCTCGGCGCGTTGACCGCGCCCTTGCTCGCGCAATGTCCCCGCCTGACGGTGATCGAGCTCGACCGTGACCTCGCGACACGGCTGCGCCGCTGGCCGGGGCTGGAGGTCGTCGAGGCCGATGTCCTGCGGGTCGACTTCGGCGCGCTCGCAGCGACGGCAGGAAGCAAGCTGCGAGTCGTCGGCAACCTGCCGTACAACATCTCGACGCCGATCCTGTTCCATCTGCTGCCGCATGCGGCTGTGGTCGAAGACCAGCACTTCATGCTCCAGCAGGAGGTCGTCGACCGGATGGCGGCGGCACCGGGACGCAAGGACTACGGCCGGCTTTCGGTGATGCTCCAGTGGCGCTACGACATCGAGCCGGTGCTGCACGTGCCGCCCGAGGCCTTCGACCCCCCGCCGCGGGTCGACTCTGCAGTCGTGCGCATGACGCCACTGCCGGCGCCAGCGGCGGTCGATGCCCGCTTGCTGGGCGAGTTGGTCACGGTGGCGTTTTCGCAGCGCCGCAAGCTGCTGCGCCACACCTTGGGGCGGTGGCTCGCCGAGCGGGGGATGGACGGCAGCTTCGACGTCCAGCGCCGGGCCGAGGAAGTCCCGGTCGCCGAGTACCTGGCACTGGCCGCAACAGCCAGCTCGGCCTGAAAGCAAGAACGGCAGCCCGGGGGCTGCCGTCCTGTTCGTGCGCGACCCCTGTGCCAGGGGTCAGGCGGTATGCATCAAGCCGCGTTCAACCACGCCGCGGTGTCGAATGCACTGCACATCATCGGCATGTTCATGCCGAAGTTGGGGTTCGTGCCGTTCTTGGGCACCGGCTTGGCCGCCGGCTTGGGAGCCGGAGGCGGTACCACTGCTGCGGTGCCTTGTGTCGTCGTCTGGGCCGTCTCGCTGGCCCGCTCCCATGACCCGATTTCCTGGGAGCGGGCTACCGAAAAGAATAAAAACACCTGAAGGGTATTCGTCGGTCGGCCCAGTACTCCGCGGCGTCGCGGAAGACCTCAAGCAGTTGCTCGCGAGCCTCGCGGTCAAAACGCGGGTTGTCAGGCAACTGCTCCAGCACGACGACAAAGCCCGGTTGCGGACCGGCCTTGTGCACAAGATCGGTCAGGCAGTCGTACAGCGCATCCAGGTTCTTGCCAAAGTGGACCGGGAATGTGAACGCCTCGGCGATGCCCTCAAGCACCTCCTGTTTGCTCTGAGCGTTGCCGACGCTGGCGTACAGGAAGTGCTGCCCGCTCTTTTCGGCGGCCAGCATCAGGTCCTCGACGCGGTAGGCGCGAATCGCCTGCACGATGTTGCTTCGGATGGTCTGCAACTCCATGGTCGCTTGCCTCCAGGGGTTGTCACGGATGGGAGAAAGATCGGGATCGGCGGCGCCGGGTTCCAGCAGTTGCGGTCGTTCGAAGAGGCTCATGGGGTGACGATGCGCTTGAAGCTGGAATAGTGGTCGGCGGTGTAGTAACAGGCGGATGGGGCGCTGGGCTCGCGGCCGCCGCAGACAATGCGACGGGCTCCGCGGTCACGCGACCCAGGGGTCTTGACGGTGTATTCGCGGTAATGCCCGCGCGGGTGGAGAGGAAGCAGTCGCTCGCGGTTGCCAAACACGGTGCCGTCTTTCCGATACGGAAAGGGGCCGCCAGCCAGGATCAGTCGGTGGGTATCGCGGGCTTCTCCGGGCAGGCTGGCCAGCGTCACTGGCGGCACGCCATCCGGGGATTGCGGCGTACGTGCCAGCGCCTGAACCGGCGATGCTGCAGCGGCCAGCAATCCGGCCGATACCGCCACCGCGCCGGCCCAGGCCTTGACGCTGCGCGACGCCACCAGCGGCGTGTGACAGCGGTTTGACACCAGGCCCAACCAACCCAAGGGTTAACCCTTAATTAGGAAAACCACGAGTTTAGACTGCGGTGCAACAAAACTCAAGCCCGCGCCCCGTTTTGGAGCGTGGAGAGGGGGCATTAAGCAAGCGCTGACTTTCCTGATAAGGCAGCAAAGAAAGACAACCCGCCGCCAACAGTTCTAAACCTGGGGATTTCGCCCATGTTCAGCGTCGGCGACTGTGAGCGCTGTCATGTTGACGATCCGCCGCACGGTGGCCGACGCTGTCAGGATGTGCACTGGCTTGGCCGCCCCGAGCAGCACCGGCCCGATCGCAATGCCGCCGCCGGCCGCCGTCTTCAGCAGGTTGTAGGCGATGTTGGCCGCGTCGATGTTCGGCAGCACCAGCAGATTCGCGTCGCCCTTGAGCGTGCTGTGCGGCATCAGCGCCCGCCGCTGCGCGCTGTCCAGCGCGATGTCGCCGTGCATCTCGCCGTCAACCTCCAGCCACGGCGCCTGTTCGCGCAAGAGCGCGAGCGTGCGTCGCATCTTCACGGCGCTGGCGCTGTCGTGGGTTCCGAAATTGCTGTGAGACAACAGCGCCGCCCGTGGCTCGATGCCAAATCGAAGCAGTTCCTCCGCGGCCATCGCGGTGATCTCGGCCAGTTCCTCGGCACTGGGGTCGGCATTGACGTGGGTGTCGACCAGGAAAACCTGGCGCCCGGGCAGCATCAGCCCGTTCATGCAGGCATAGACCGGCACATCCTGCGACGTGCGCGGACTGCCGCCCGCCAAACGGCCGATGACCTGGTCGATGTAGGCCAGATGGTTGGCCGTCGTGCCCCAGGTGCCGCACAAAAGGCCGTCGACCTCGCCCTTGTGCAGCAGCATCGCGCCGATCAGCGTCAGCCGGCGTCTCATCTCGATCTTGGCCACCGGCGCGGTGACGCCGCGGCGCTCGGTCATGCGGTGGTAGGTCTGCCAGAAGTCGCGGTAGCGAGGATCGTTCTCGACGTTGACGACGTCGTAGTCGGCCCCTTGCGCCAGGCGCAAGCCGAAGCGTTCGATGCGCTGCGCGATCACCGCCGGCCGGCCGATCAGGGTCGGCCTCGCCAGCCCTTCGTCGACCACCACCTGCACAGCCCGAAGGACCCGTTCGTCTTCGCCTTCGGCATAAGCGACACGGTTGGCCTTGGCACGCTTGGCGGCCGTGAAGATCGGCCTCATGGTCTGGCCCGAGGCATAGACGAAGCCCTGGAGCTTCTCGAGGTACGCGGCCATGTCCGTGACCGGCCGCCGGGCGACCCCCGAGGCCTGCGCCGCCTCGGCCACCGCAGGCGCGATCTTCATCATCAGGCGAGGATCGAAGGGCTTGGGAATCAGGTACTCAGGACCGAAGGCCAGCGTCTGGCCTGAATACGCAGCGGCGACCACCTCGCTCTGCTCGGCCTGGGCCAGCTCCGCAATGGCGCGCACCGCGGCGATCTCCATTTCGTCGGTGATCGTCGTCGCGCCGCAGTCCAGGGCACCTCGGAAGATGTACGGGAAGCACAGGACGTTGTTGACCTGGTTCGGGTAGTCGGTGCGGCCGGTGGCCAGGATGGCGTCCGGCCGCACCGCCTTGGCCTCGTCGGGCGCGATCTCCGGGTTCGGGTTCGCCAGCGCAAACACGATCGGCCGCTCGGCCATGGTCTGCAGCATCGCCGGCTTGAGAACGCCGCCCGCCGACAGCCCCAGGAAGACATCAGCGCCCGGCAGGACTTCGGCCAGCGTGCGGTGCGGCGTCGGCTGGGCATAGGGACGCTTGTCGTCGTCCATCAGTTCGGTGCGACCTTCGTAGACGACACCGGCAAGGTCGGTGACCCAGATGTTGCGCCGCTGCACACCCAGCTTGACCAGCAGGTTCAGGCAGGCCAGCGCGGCCGCGCCGGCACCGCTGGTGACCAGCTTGATCTCGCCGATCGGCTTGCCGACGACCTTCAGCGCATTGAGCAGCGCCGCACCGACCACGATGGCGGTGCCGTGCTGGTCGTCATGGAAGACCGGGATCTTCATCCGCTCGCGCAGGCGGCGCTCGACGTAGAAGCAATCCGGGGCCTTGATGTCCTCGAGGTTGATCCCGCCAAACGTCGGTTCGAGGGCAGCGATCACTTCAACCAGGCGGTCGGGGTCGGTCTCGGCAACCTCGATGTCGAAGACATCGATTCCGGCGAACTTCTTGAACAGGACCGCCTTGCCTTCCATCACCGGCTTGGCCGCCAGCGGGCCGATGTTGCCCAGGCCGAGTACGGCCGTGCCATTGGTGATGACCGCGACGAGGTTGCCGCGGGCCGTGTAGCGGAACGCGTTGTCGGCGTTGGCCGCGATCTCCTCGCAGGCGGCGGCGACACCGGGCGAGTAGGCCAGCGCCAGGTCACGCTGGTTGGTGAGCTGCTTGGTGGCGGCGATCGCGAGCTTGCCCGGGGTCGGGAACTCGTGGTACTCGAGCGCAGCACGCCGCAGCTCCTGGGTCTTCTGGTCGGGTGCGGTCATGGCCTCGCTCTCGGTCTCCTCGCCGGCACCGCGGATCGGATGCTTGGGGTGGCGACGTCATTGTAGGAATCGAACCGCCACCCCTCGGGCCGCGTTTCATTCGCAAAACTGCTTAGCGCTGCGGGTCCGAACAGTGTCAATACTGCTCGGCTTCCATGCCTTCAACCACCACTGCCACCGCTGTCCCTTCGTCGCCTCGCCGCCGCTTTGCCTTGTGGGTTGCGCTTCTGGCACTGCTGGCCGTGGCGCAGTCGCTGCTCGTGGTGTTGACCCTGTCGTACGAAAACTCGCGCGCGCAACAGGAGGCCGACGATGTGGCCACCGACGCTGCAACCCGCCTGCGCCAGTCCCTGCTGCGGCCGCTGCCGCAACTGCAGGCCATGGCTGTCGGACTCGAAGGCGCGCCGTCGGTGGCTGACCTGTTCCAGACCCATCGTGCGCTGCGCCGGCTTGAATGGCGGGCCGGCGATCGAACTTTGCGACAGATCCAGGACTCGCCCTGGGGCCCGCCGCCGTTTGCGGTGCTTGGGCGGGACCAGCTGGCTCTGGCGGTTGACGACGCCTGCTCGGCGGCACAACGCGACGAGTCGCCGGCGTACTCGCGCAGCTACTACGCACCTCTTCCGGGCGGAACGGGCCAGGAGCTGCTGGATCTGTGCCTGCCGATTCCGGCCGGAATCCGGTCGCAGGGCGACGCACCGTCCTGGCTGGTGGCGACGATCGCGCTGGCCCCGCTGCTCGAACAGGCTGCCGCCGAACCCGCCTTGGCCCGCCACGAGCTGCAGCTCGTCGGCGGCGACGGGGCCCGGCTGGCCCGGGCTGGGAGTCGGCGCGGCGCCGGCACCTACCTCGGCGAGCAACGCATCGACTTGCCAGGCAGCGCCCTGCTGCTGCGCACCAATTCAGCGGCCGGGCGGCCGAGCCTGATCCCCCACCTGAACACGGCGCTCGTGATCGGGCTGTCGCTGCTGCTGTTCGCCGTGGCCGGCCTGCTGGCGCGCGACACGCGTCGCCGCGCCGCCGCCGAGCGGGCACTGGCCGACGAGCTGGCCTTCCGCCAGGCGATGGAAAGCTCGCTGATCACCGGCCTGCGCGCCCGCGACCTCGACGGCCGTGTCACCTACGCAAATGCCGCCTTTTGCCGCATGGTCGGCATCGACGCCGAGTCCCTGCAATCCACGCCGGCCGATGCACCACCGCCGTACTGGCCACCCGAGCATGCCGCCGAGTACCAGGCGCGGCAGGCCGAACGCCGCCGGGCCGGTGTGCCGCGGGAAAGCTCGGCGCTGGGTTTCGAGAGCGTGTTCATGCGAGCCGACGGCGAGCGCTTCCCGGTGATGATCTACGACGCACCGCTGGTCGACGGCAGTGGCCACCATCGCGGCTGGATGAGCGCGGTGCTCGACATGAGTGCGCAACGCCGGGCTGAAGAGCTGTCGCGCCAGCAGCAGGAGCGTCTGCAAGCTGGCGCCCGGCTGGCCGCCGTTGGCGAGATGGCCTCGCTGCTGAGTCACGAGCTGAATCAGCCGCTGGCGGCGATCGCCAGCTACGCCAGCGGCTGCCTGAACCTGGTCGAGCCGCAACCGGGCATCGACCGGCCGTCAGCCGGACCTTCGCCAGCGGGTTCAGCCACGGTCACAGTCCCCGTGTCGGCGGCGCAGTTGCGTCCGGCTCTGGAACGCATCGCCGAGCAGGCCGAGCGCGCCGGCCGGGTGATCCGAAGCGTTCACAGCCTGGTCGCGCGGCGCCGCCCTGCCGAGCCGCAGACCCTGGCCTGCGCCCAGCTCGTGGAAGCGGTGCTGCCGCTGGTGCGCATGCAGGCCCGCAAGTGCGGGGCCCGGATCGAGATCGCGCTGCCCGAGCCGTCCCAGCGCCCGTTGCACGTGAGCGGCGACCGCACGATGCTCGAGCAGGTGCTGCTGAACCTGTCGCGCAACGCCTTGCAGGCCATGGACGACCCGTCGGTGCCAAGCGAGCGACGCGTCCTGCGTTGGCGCATCGACACCGATGCCGCGAATCCGGAGCGCATCGAGTGGGCCTGCATCGACGGGGGCCTGGGCCTGCCGCCGGACTTTGACCGCCAGCGGGCACAGGCCTTCTTC
Source organism: Rubrivivax sp. (assembly GCA_021297985.1). Taxonomy (GTDB): domain Bacteria; phylum Pseudomonadota; class Gammaproteobacteria; order Burkholderiales; family Burkholderiaceae_C; genus Rubrivivax. The sequence goes on along the minus strand of JAJTGU010000141.1, from coordinate 22,031 downwards.
ACGACCAAGCCCGAAGGGATGGGACTGGGCCTGTCGCTGTGCCGCACGGTGCTGGAGCAGCATGGTTCGCAACTGCATGGCGAGCCCGCCGTGCCCGGCCCCGGGGCCATGTTCCGCTTCAGCCTCGCCCGGGCACCCGGCCCGGGATCCGAGGCTGGAGTGGCGGCATCACCGCGGACAATCGGATCGCCATGAGTTCTGCCTCCACCCCTTCGGCGGCGTCCGCGATCCCTCTCGTGCATGTCATCGACGACGAGGAGGTGGTGCGCGATGCCCTGGCCTGGCTGCTGCGTTCGCGTCGCCTGCTGAGCGAACTGCACGCCAGCGCCGATGCCTTTGTCGACTGGCTCGACCACCGCGAGGCACACGACCCCAGGCCCTGGCCCGACGCACCCTGCTGCCTGGTGCTGGATCTGCGCATGCCCGGCACCACGGGCCTGCAACTGTTCGATCGGCTGGTCGCGCAGGGCCGGATTCCTGCGCTGCCGGTGATCTTCCTGACAGGCCATGGCGACGTCGCCACGGCGGTGGCGACGGTCAAGCGCGGGGCCTTCGACTTCATCGAGAAACCGCTGGCCAACAACGCGCTCGTCGACCGCATCGAGGCCGCGCTGGAGCACAGCCGCGTGCAGCTGGTGCAGCGCGAGGTCGCCCTTGGCAGGCAACGAGCGCTGGACGACCTGACCGATCGCGAGCGCGAGGTCATGGGCCTGGTGGTCGAGGGCCAGCCGAACAAGCGCATCGCCGATCGACTCGGCATCAGCGTGCGCACCGTCGAGGTCCACCGGGCCCGGGTCTTCGACAAGATGCAGGTGAAGTCGGCCGTCGAGCTCGCCAACGCGCTGCGTGTCCAGGGTCCCGCGGACGGCACGGCATGACGACCGGCAGGGGCGAGTTTGCGCTGATCGCGCGCCACTTCACGCGGCCGACCCGGCGCGCGGTGCTCGGTGTCGGCGACGACTGCGCACTGCTGGCGCTCGAACCCGGCATGCAACTGGCCGTGTCCAGCGACATGCTGGTCGAGGGCCGGCACTTCGTGTCCACGGTGGCGCCCGAACGGCTGGGGCACAAGGCCCTGGCGGTCAACCTGTCGGACCTCGCGGCCTGCGGCGCCACGCCGCTGGCCTTCACGCTCGCGCTGGCGCTGCCGCGCGCCGACGAGGCCTGGTGCGCCGGTCTGGCCCGGGGGATGTTTGCGCTGGCCGACGCGCACGGCATCGAACTGATCGGCGGCGACACCACGGCCGGCCCGCTGAACCTGTGCATCACGGTCTTTGGACAGGTGCCGCCGGGCCAGGCCTTGCTGCGCAGCGGTGCCCGCGTGGGTGACACGGTCTGGGTCAGCGGGCGCCTGGGCGACGCACGGCTGGCGCTGGAGGCTTTCCGCGGCAGCGTGGCGCTCGACAGGGAGGCGTTCGAGCGCACACGGCAGGCGATGGAGCGGCCCCAGCCGCGGGTGGCCCTCGGCCTGGCGCTGCGTGGCGTTGCCAGCGCGGCGATCGACCTTTCCGACGGCCTGGTCGGCGATCTCGGCCATGTGCTGGCACGGTCTCACATCGGCGCGCGCATCGAGCTGCAAGCGCTGCCCCGCAGCACCGACCTGTCGGCACAGCCGACCGCCGTGCAACAGGAGTGCCTGCTCGCCGGCGGCGACGACTACGAACTGCTGTTCATGGCCGCAGCGGACGCGTCCGAGCAGGTCCTGGCCGCGGGCGCGAAGGCAGGCGTGGCCGTGAGCGCCATCGGCCGCATCGAGGCCGCGCCGGGGCTGCGCGTCGTCGACGGCGGCGGGCGCATGCTCGACGCCTTGCCTCGCGGCTTCGACCACTTCAGCCCATGATTGCAACCCCGACCCAGGCCACATCACAACGGCCGACGCTTCGCTTCGCGTTCGGTCACCCGGCGCATGTGATCGCGCTGGGGTTTGGCGCGGGGCTGGCGCCGCGTGCGGCCGGGACCATCGGCACTCTGTGGGCGTGGGCCGCGTATCTGGTGCTCGACGATTGGGTGCAACGCGGTCTCGGTGCGCAGGGCTGGGGACTGGTCGTCCTGCTGGGCACCGCCATCGGCCTGTGGGCCTGCACGCGCACGGCGCAGGACATGGGGATTGCCGACCCGGGCGCGATCGTCTGGGACGAGGTGCTGGCGTTCTGGCTGGTGTTGTGGGTGCTGGAGCCCAGCGACTTCTGGGTCCAGCTCAGCGCCTTTGCGGTGTTCCGCTACTTCGATGCCGCCAAGCCGGGGCCGGTGGGCTGGGCCGATCGGCGCTTCAAGCGCCAGGCCGGCGAGGCCATCGCCTGGCGCCAGGGCGCCGGCATCCTCTTCGACGACTTCGTGGCCGCGGGCTGCACGCTGTTGTTCTTGGCGATCTGGGTGCGGCTGTGGAACTCCTGAACCGGGCCATCGAAGCCGAGGTGTCGGCACTGGCCGACGCGCTGCGCAAGCGCGGCTGGCGCCTGGCTGCCGCCGAGAGCTGCACCGGGGGCCTGATCGCCGCGGCCTGCACCAGCATTGCCGGCAGCAGCGACTGGTTCGAGCGCGGTTTCGTCACCTACAGCAACGCTGCCAAGACCGAGCTGCTCGGTGTCGACCCGGCCTTGATCGCCCGCCACGGCGCGGTCAGCGAGGAAGTGGCCCTGGCGATGGCCGCCGGCGCCTTGAAGCACGCGGCAGCGGAGCTGGCGGTGGCCGTGACGGGCATCGCCGGACCGGGCGGTGCGGTGCCGGGCAAACCGGTGGGCACGGTCTGGCTGGCCTGGGGGGTGTCGGGCGATCTGCGCAGCGAATGCCTGCAGCTTCCTGGCGATCGCAGCGCGGTGCGCAGCGCCACGGTGCAAAGAGCGCTGTCTCGGCTGCACGAGAGGGCGACCGCTTGAAGGTCCTGTTGTGTGGCCAGTGGGGTGCCGACGAAGCGCGGCGCTGGCAGAACGCCTTGGCGGCCGCGATGCCCGAGGCCGTGTGGCTCGCCGCTGAAGACCTTTCGGCGGCGGACCATGACATCGAAGCTGCGGTGGTCGCAAACCCCGCGCCCGGTCAGCTCGCCGGCCTGCCGCGACTGCGGCTGATCCAGAGCCTCTGGGCCGGCGTGGACCGGCTGCTCGCCGATGCCAGCCTGCCGGCCCAGGTGCCGGTGGCGCGCATGGTCGATCCGGCCATGACGGCGGCCATGGTCGAGACCGCGCTGTGGGCGACGCTGGCGCTGCACCGCGGCTTCTTTGCCTATCGCCAGCGCCAGAACGAGGCGCTCTGGCAGGTCCACGCCCAGCGGCGCGCTGACGAGATCGGCGTGCTCGTGCTCGGCCAGGGCGTGCTCGGACGCGCCGTGGCCGCGCGGCTGACCGACCAGGGCTACCGCGTGTCGGGCTGGCAGCTCGGGGGCGTGGACCCGGCCGAAGCACGCCGGGCCCTGGACGCACAGCTGCCGCAAGCCGACATCGTGGTCAACCTGTTGCCGCTGACCCCGCACACGCGCGACCTGATCGACGCCCGCTTCCTTTCACGCCTGCCAACGGGCGCCAGTCTCGTGAACCTGGCCCGTGGCGCCCATGTCGTCGATGCGGACCTGCTGGCGGCACTGGACCGGGGCGCGTTGCGCCACGCCGTGCTCGATGTCTTCAGGAGCGAGCCGCTGCCGCCCGAGCATGCGTTCTGGCGCCACCCGCGGGTGACCGTCCTGCCGCATGCCGCGGCACTGACCGACGAGCGCAGCGCCGCTGCCATGGCCGTGTCCAACTTGCGCGCACTGCGCGACGGCCGGCCGCTGGCCAACCTCGTCAACCGCCTGCGGGGTTACTGACGCGGCGCCGTCTGGCGCAGGTGCGCCGCTGCTTCGGCGTCGGTCCACAGCTCGACCACCCGCACCACCTTCTGCACACCCGGCACGCGCGCGGCCAGCTCGGCGGCGCGGTTGGCCTCGGCCTCGGTGACCCGTCCCATCAAGAAGATCGTCCCACGCTCGGCGACGACCTTGAAGGCATTGGCCTGGATCAGCTTGTCGTCGACGAAGGTCGCCTTGACCTTGCCGCTGAGCAGGGTATCGCTGGACCTTGACCCGAGCGAGCTGTTCCCGGCGACCGTCAATTCGTTGACGACCCCGCGCACGTTCTCGACCGCGAGCACGGCCTGTTCGACCTTGGCCTTCTCGGCCTCGGCGGGAACCTCGCCGGTCAGCAGCACGAGCCGGTTGTAACTGGTGGCGTTGACGTTGCCCAGCGTTGCGGCATCGCGGATGCGGGCCGCCGCCTTGAGCTCGATGCCCTGGTCCTCGAGCTGGGCGCCGGTGGTGCGGCGGTCTGTGGCCACAAGGCCGCCGCCGAACACGGCGCCGCCCAGGATGATGGCCTCGCAGCCCGCGAGGGTGAAGGTGGCCGCGGCCAAGGTGGCGGCAATCAGGCGCAGCCGCCGCTTCGGGTGGATCACGTGTCGAGTTCTCCCATCAGTTGAAAGTCGATCGCGTCGGCCAGGCAGTGCAACACCAGCAGGTGGGCCTCGGCGACACGGGCGGCACGTTCGTGCGGCACGGCAATCAAGACATCGGCTTCGGACAGGAGTTCCCGCAGGGCCTGCGCGCCGCGCCCGGCGAGCACGACCAGCGTCATGTCCTTGCCGCGGGCGGCGGCAATCGCCGCGGCGCTGCCGCCATCGCCGTCGTCGATCAGCAGCAGCACGTCGCCCGGCAAGCCGAGCGCACGCACTTGCAGCGGCACCTGGGCACGCGTCTGGGCACCCAGCGCCAGCGCAGCCAAGGGCGGCCGCTCGCGCTCGAAGCGGCCGACCAGCAGCTGTGCCATGTGCTGCGCCAGAACCAGGCCATGCCCGGAACCGCAGCACATGACCTTCGCGCCCCCGGTGATGGCCCCGATCAGCGCCTGCGCGGCCTCGGCAATCGGCCGGGCAAGCAGCTCCGCCGACTGGTACTTGAGGTCGGCGCTGTCAAAGAACTGCTGCTGGATTCGCTGTTCGAGCATGGGGGCGGGATCATAGGGCCCGCCCTTGCGCCATCGGCCTTGGGGCATCCCCGCGGAAGTCGATGCGCTCACGTCTTTTTCATCCGGTGTCGAATGCTCCGCGCAGCCATTGCAGCTGCTCGCCGTCGATCGCCACGACGTCAAAACGGCACGGCGGCGGCGTGGCCTGGCGGGCGATGAAGTGCTGCGCCGCCAGCACCAACGCGCGCTGCTTGGACGGAGTCACGCTCGCCGCTGCGCCGCCATGGGCGTGGCCTCGGCGCTGTCGCACCTCGACGAACACCAGGGTGCCATCGCGCTCGCGCAGCACGAGGTCGATCTCGCCGCCGCGGGCATGGGGACCCCGCGCGACTCGATAATTGCGATCCACGAGCATCAGCCCGGCCGCCAGCAGATGCGCCAGGGCACGATCCTCGGCGGCTGCCCCCGAGGCTTGTGGCCGGCTCGCCACCGCCGCAGACCGTTCCGACACCTTTCTCGTCGCCATGCACACTCCCGCCGCGTTGGCCCAGATGCACCAGGCGGCCCAGGCCGCCGCCGGTGGCCAGCAGTATCGGCCGGGCAGCCTGTACGTCGTCGCGACGCCCATCGGGAACCTCGCGGACATCAGCCTGCGCGCGTTGCACGTGCTGAGCCGCGTCGATGCGGTGGCGGCCGAAGACACGCGGGTCGCCGGCCAGTTGCTGCACGCGCTGGGCCTGCACAAACCGCTGCTGGCCGTGCACACGCACAACGAGCGGCAAGGCGCGCTGGCCGTGAATGTTCGGCTGGCCGCGGGCGAATCGGTCGCCTTGATCAGCGACGCCGGCACGCCGGCGGTCAGCGACCCCGGCGCGCGGGTGGTGGCCGCCGCGCGCGAAGCCGGTCACCCGGTGGTCGCCATTCCCGGCGCCAGCAGCGCGCTCGCGGCCTTCAGCGTCGCCGGCGATGCCGGGGGTGCAGAGGGCGCGGGCTTTCGCTTCGTCGGCTTCCTGCCGGCCAAGGGTGCCGAACGCGCCGCGGCCTTGCTGCGCGCGGCTCACGAGCCGGCGAGCACGATCCTGTTCGAAGCGCCGCACCGCATCGACACGCTGCTGGCCGAGCTGGCCGCGGCGTGCCCGCAGCGCCGGTTGACGCTGGCGCGCGAGCTGACCAAGCAGTTCGAGCAGACCCATTGCGCAGCGGCGGCCGAGATGCCAGCCTGGCTGGAGGCCGACGCTCAGCGGGGCCGGGGGGAGTTCGTGCTGGTGCTGCACGCGTTGGCGGCGCCGGTCGACAGCGCCGGCGACGAACTGCCCGTCGCGGCGCAGCGCACGCTCGAGGTGCTGCTGCGCGAGCTGCCGCTGAAGCAGGCGGTGGCCCTGGCGGCCGAAATCTCCGCCGCGCCGCGCAAGCGCCTCTACGCCGCGGCGCTGGCCTTGAAGTCCTCGGACGAGGCCGGCGCCGAAGGCGATGATGCAGGCGGTACAGCCTGATCAGGCCTGATCAGTTCTTGGGCGCACCCTGGCGGTCGTGCTTCTGACGCCGGATGTCGCGGCCGGCGTGGTTTTGCATCTTGTGCAGGCGATGGCGCTCCTTGGCGCTGACGGTGCCGTCGGCCTTCGCCCGGTCCTCGGCCTTGTCGATGAGCTTCTGCTCGCCTTCGAGGCGACGCGTCTCGCGCTCGGTCAGGGCGCCACTTTGCTGACCCTGGTCGATGCGCTGGTCCTGGCGGTCCTGGCGGGCATCGACCCGCGGCGTGTTCGTGCCGGGCACGGCGGCGGGCTGCGGGGCGGTGGCCTGGGCGAAGGATGCAGCGGCGAGCGTGGCCAGGGCGGCGGCGATCAGGGCGTGGCGGAGGTTCAAGGCGAGTGTCCTTCAGGTGAGAGGTCGACAGACCCCGGTTGCGAACAGCGTCGTGCTGTGCCCTGAACAACGCCACCCGGCGTCCCGCCGAGCACCACGATGCGTGAACCCGCGGTAAAGAACTGCGAAGGCCGGGCGCCTACACTGCCGTCCCCTTCCGTTCGCCTCCCCTGACGCCGCCATGATCACCCGCGAACCCACCGTCGAACGCCTGGCCGTTGCCAGCGGCTTGATGCTCGAGCCCTTCGGCCTGTCCGAGGCCGTGCTGGCTCAGGCCCTTGCGACCATCGGCGAGCACCGCATCGACGACGCCGACCTCTACTTCCAGACCACCCGGCACGAGGGCTGGAGCCTGGAGGAGGGCATAGTCAAGAGCGGCAGCTTCAGCATCGACCAAGGGGTCGGCGTTCGCGCCGTCGCCGGTGAGAAGACGGCCTTTGCCTACAGCGACGATCTGGGCGTCGACAGCCTGCTCGAGGCCGCGCGCACGGTGCGCAGCATCGCCGCCGCCGGCCAGCAGCGGCGCATCAAGCTCGCGCGGGCGCCCAAGGTCGCCAAGGCACGCAAGCTCTACGCGCCACTGGACCCGATCGCCAGCCTGGACAGCACGGCCAAGGTCGCCCTGCTCGAAAAGGTCGAGAAGATGGCGCGCGCCAAGGACCCCCGGGTCGTGCAGGTGATGGCAGGCCTTGCGGCCGAATACGACGTGGTGCTGGTGGCCCGCGCCGACGGCACCCGTGCCGCCGACATCCGGCCGCTGGTGCGGGTCTCGGTGACGGCGATCGCCGAGCAGAACGGCCGCCGCGAGGTGGGCTCGTCGGGCGGTGGCGGCCGTTTCGGCCTGACGCACTTCGACGACGCCTTGCTGCAGCGTTATGTCGACGAAGCCGTCGGTGCGGCGCTGACCAACCTTGAAAGCCGCCCGGCACCGGCCGGCGAGATGACCGTTGTGCTGGGCCCGGGCTGGCCGGGCGTGCTGCTGCACGAGGCCGTCGGCCACGGCCTGGAGGGCGACTTCAACCGCAAGGGCAGCAGCACCTTCGCCGGGCGGATCGGCCAGCGCGTCGCGGCCAAGGGCGTCACCGTGCTCGACGACGGCACGTTGCCGGACCGCCGCGGCTCGCTCAACGTCGACGACGAAGGCCATGCCACGCAGCGCAACGTGCTGATCGAGGACGGCATCCTGCGCGGCTACATCCAGGACAGCCTCAACGCGCGCCTGATGGGCGTCGCGCCCACCGGCAACGGCCGTCGCGAGAGCTACGCCCACCTGCCGATGCCGCGCATGACCAACACCTACATGCTGGCCGGCGACAAGACCCGCGACGAGATCGTGGCCTCGATCAAGCGGGGCCTGTATGCGACCAACTTCGGCGGCGGCCAGGTCGACATCACGAGCGGCAAGTTCGTGTTTTCAGCCAGCGAGGCCTGGTGGGTCGAAAACGGCAAGCTGCTCTACCCGGTCAAGGGCGCGACGCTGGTCGGCAACGGCCCGGAGGCCATGAAGCGCGTCAGCATGATCGGCAACGACCTGGCGCTCGACAGCGGCGTCGGCGTCTGCGGCAAGGAGGGCCAGAGCGTGCCGGTGGGCGTCGGGCAGCCGACGCTGCGCATCGAGCGCCTGACCGTCGGCGGCACGGGCTGACGCGATGGCGGCCCCGCGCGCTGTCGGATTTGCCGACATCGAGGCCGCCGCCGTGCGGCTGGCCGGACAGGTGCTCGACACGCCCTGCCTGGAGAGCAAGACGCTGTCGCAGATCGTCGGTGCCCGCGTCTTCCTGAAGTTCGAGAACCTGCAGTTCACGGCCAGCTTCAAGGAGCGCGGCGCGCTGAACAAGCTCGCGGCGATGCGCGAGCGCGGCGACGCGATCCGCGGCGTGATCGCCGCCTCGGCCGGCAACCACGCCCAGGGCGTGGCCCATCACGCCCAGCGCCTGGGGCTGCGGGCGACGATCGTGATGCCGCTGAGCACGCCGCTGGTGAAGGTCGAGCGCACCCGCGGCTTCGGCGCCGAGGTCGTGCTGCACGGCGAGACCTTCGACGCTGCCCGTGAGCACGCCACGATGCGGGCCGAACGCGACGCCCTGACCTTCGTCCATCCCTTCGACGACCCGCTCGTGATCGCTGGCCAGGGAACCATCGGCGTCGAGATGCTGCGCGCGGTGCCCGAACTGGACACGCTGGTCATCGCGGTCGGCGGCGGCGGGCTCATTTCCGGCATCGCGACCGCGGCGCGGCAGCTCAAGCCCGATGTACGCATCGTGGGCGTCCAGACGACGCGGTTTCCGGCGATGGTCAACGCCATCCAGGGCACGAACCATCCTCAGGGCACGAACACCATCGCCGAGGGCATCGCGGTCGGCCAGCCGGGCGCGATCACGCGCGAGCTGGTGCGCGAACTGGTCGACGACCTGGTGCTGGTCGAAGAGGGCGACATCGAGCAGGCCATCGTGATGCTGCTGGACATCGAAAAGACGCTCGTCGAAGGCGCCGGCGCTGCCGGTCTCGCGGCCCTGCTGAAGGAACCCGGGCGCTACGCCGGGCGGACCGTCGGCCTGGTGCTGTGCGGCGGCAACATCGACCCGCTCTTGCTGGCATCGATCCTGGAGCGCGGCATGGTCCGCGCCGGCCGCCTGGCGCGCATCCGCGTCGCCGCGCGCGACAGCCCGGGCGTGCTGGCCCGGATCACCGCCATCGTCGCCGAAGCGGGCGCCAACATCGACGAGGTCCACCACCAGCGGGCGTTCTCGATGCTGTCGGCACAGAGCGTCGAGGTCGAACTGGTGGTCCAGACCCGCAACCCTGCCCATGTCCGCGAGCTGGTGGATGCGCTGCGCGGCCAGGGCTTCGAAGCCCGCTCTGAATGAGCGCCCCGCGCGGCGCCCCGTGCATCATCGAGAGGATGCCGGCCTGCGATCCTAGGGGGGCAGAGCGGTTGCCATTCGTCACGAACGACGCCTAGACTGGTGTCGCGCCGGTTGCCCACCTCGGGTGGCTGGGCGTCAAGGAGCGACAACTTCATGCGGGGCCCGTCAAAACGGCCCCGCTTTTTTTGCTGCTACATTCCGGCCCATGGTTCGCGCCGCGTTTTACTTTTCGTACTTTTGGTTCTCGCCCCACCCGGCGGCTGGAGAGCCTTGAGCCTGCGAAGAAAAGCAAAGCGCCCAAGCAACCCAGACAAACCGCCGGACACCCCGGCGGTTTTTTCTTGCCTGAAGGAAACCCGTCATGAGCCCCAAAGCCACCACCGCCCAGGACGAGCGCCTGGCTCTCTCGGAAAAGACCAGCCAGACCGACGACCAGCGCATCCGTGACGTCACGCCGCTGCCACCGCCGGAGCATCTGATCCGCTTCTTCCCGATCGCCGGCACGCCGGTCGAGACGCTGATCGGCGACACCCGGCGCGCGATCCGCAAGATCATGGAAGGCGACGACGACCGGCTGCTGGTCGTCGTCGGGCCGTGTTCGATCCACGATCCGGCCGCGGCGCTGGACTACGCGCGCCGGCTGCACGCCGAGCGTCAGCGCCACGCCGGCGAGCTCGAGATCGTGATGCGGGTGTACTTCGAGAAGCCGCGCACCACGGTGGGCTGGAAGGGCCTGATCAACGACCCCTACCTCGACGAGAGCTACCGCATCCACGAGGGCCTGCGCATCGCGCGCCAGTTGCTGGTCGACATCAACCGGCTGGGCGTGCCGGCAGGCAGCGAGTTCCTCGACGTGATCTCGCCGCAGTACATCGGCGACCTGATCGCCTGGGGCGCGATCGGCGCCCGCACCACCGAGAGCCAGGTCCACCGCGAGCTCGCCAGCGGACTGAGCGCCCCGGTCGGCTTCAAGAACGGCACCGACGGCAACATCAAGATCGCGATCGACGCGATCCAGGCCGCAGCGCGCGGACACCACTTCCTGTCGGTCCACAAGAACGGCCAGGTCGCCATCGTCGAGACCAAGGGCAACAAGGACTGCCACGTCATCCTGCGCGGAGGCAAGGCGCCGAACTACGACGCCGCGAGCGTGGCGGCGGCCTGCCGGGAGATCGAAGCCGCCAAGCTGCCGTGCCGGTTGATGGTGGACGCCAGCCACGCCAACAGCAGCAAGCAGCACCAGCGCCAGGTCGAGGTGATGCGCGACGTCGCGGCTCAGCTGGCCGGCGGCAGCCGCTGCATCTTCGGCGTGATGATCGAGAGCCATCTCGTCGACGGGGCGCAGAAGTTCACCCCGGGCAAGGACGACCCGGCGCGCCTGGCCTACGGCCAGAGCATCACGGACGCCTGCCTGGCCTTCGAGAACACGGTGCCGGTGCTCGACGACCTGGCGGCGGCCGTCAAGGCACGGCGCAAGCGGTGAACCGCCGGCGCGTGCACCGAGGGCCGAAGCGCTCGCAGCCGCTTCAGGCGCGGTGCCGTCGACGCAGCGCCAGCATCACGGCGCCCAGGGCCAGCAACACCCCGCTGGCCGGCTCGGGCACTGGCGGGAGCGCGTCGGGCGTCAGCAGGAAGGCATGGGTCACCTGCCAGGCGTTGGTGGGTCCGAGCCGGTAGTTGTAGCGCGCCGAGACCAGGATCTGGCCGTTGTCATTGGTCGCCGTGGCCCCGGTGATGAGAAATCCGTTCGGATTGAAGACATCGCTGCCGGCAAACCACGGGTCGGTTGGCGAAACCAGGGTGTTCAGGTCGACCATGCCCAGGCCCTCGCGCCACAGGAAGCCGACCATCTGACCATCGGCGCGCAGGGCCCTGCCGACGACCCAGCCCAGGTTGTTGACGTCGAGCGCGTCGCTCAGCGTGTCCGCCTGCGCGGCAAAAGGGTAGTTCTGCCAGCCCGGAATGCCCCCGAGCGCGGCCATCGTGCCGCCGCTCCAGCGGACGGCTTCCAGCTTGCCGGCCGCGTTGCGCGAGGTGCCGACGACGACGCCCGCATCGTTGAGCGCACGGGCGGTGGAGTGGTTCCAGGTGGCGTCGAGGACGCCGAGGTCGGTCACCGTGTTGCCGGCCTGCCAGAGCACCGCGTGCGACGGCCCAAGCAGGACGCCGACGTTGGACGCTCCGACCATCTGGCCGCTGGCGTTGATGTCGGCCGCGATGCCGCCGCCTCCGAGCCCGGTCAGCCGCTGCGCCGCATAGCCGCCGCTGGCATTGGGTACCCAGCGCAGCGGGAATCCGTAGTTGCCCGGCAGGTCCTGGCCGACGATGGTGCCGGCGTCGTTGATGGCGTAGCCGCGCCCGGTCGAGGCGCCGGCGCCGATCGCCGGCAGCGTGCTCCAGGTGCCGCCGCGGTTGACCCCTGCGAGGTTGCCGCCACTGGCGACCGAGCCGACGAAGTCACCGCGGGCGTTGATCTGGTAGGACACGCTGTTGCTGTAGCCCGCAGGTGGCGCGATGTAGGTCGCGCTGCGCCGGCTGGTGGGCTGGGCGGGCGCCCGCCAAAGCGCGGTCTGGGTGCCCAAGCCGGTGCCGATCTGGCCGACCACGTCGCCCCGCGCGTTCAGGCCGTAGCCGTAGGTGGGGGTGCGCGAGTCGAAGCCGGGTGCGATGCCGAGGTCGGTCAGCGCCAGGGTCAGCGCGTGCGATGGTGCCGGCGCGAGCAGCGCCAACGTTGCAGCGGCGCCGAGGGATAGGAAGGCCTTTGTCGGATGCATGAGGGTCGCGTTGTGGCGAAAGGGGGTGCAGGCCCGGCAGCGTCAGGCGCTCCCGTTCAACCACGCGGATCGTGGCTGCATTCCTCTAGGCCGTGGCGGCGCCCCGAACGTCGCATCCTTGGCCGTCGCACCCCGCATCCAGGGGGCATGAAGAGTCGCACAACGCAGGAAAGGCGGGCCGGAAAGCTCAGGCCCGCGTCGCCCGATCGCGGGGTGTCGGGGAGCGGTCGCGGTCTTTACCATGGTGGGTATTCATCCAAGCCGGAGGAGCCCATGCGCCGCACCAGCCGAATTCAAGCCCTGGCCGCTGCCGGCATGGCACTCTGCCTGGCGGCCGGTGCCGCCCATTCGCAGACCGTTGTCTACAGCAGCACCTTCGAAGCGCCGCTGTACAGCCTCGGCCCGATCGGCGACAGCCACGGCGCCCCGCTCAGCGGGCAGGACCGGTGGCTGGCATCGCCGCGCGAACCGTACTCGGCGGCGCCCAGCCCCTGGGTCGTGGTGAACGATCAACGGGCCACCAGCGGCACGCAGTCGATGTCGCTGCGGATGGACCCGTCGTTTTTCAACGGCGTCAACGCGCGTGGTGCTGAGGCGGCGCGTGACTTCAGCAACTCGCCGATCGTGCTGAACTCGCCGGTCGACGCGTTCAGTGTCTCCATGCGGCTGTACCTGCAACAGACTGCGGCGAGCGACCTCGGATGGGCGTTGAGTCTCTACACCGGCGGCTGCTGTGGGCTGAGCGTGAGTTTCCTGCCCGGCGGCGACAAGGTGGGTTACGGACACAACCTGATGAACCAGGGCCAGACCTTCACGCCCGGGTTCGGCCTGCTGAACACATGGCTCACCGTCAGGCTGGAACGCGATCCGTTGGACCACACCGCGCTGCTCCTGAGCCTGGGCGATGGCAGCCAGACCTGGACCCAGCAGCTCACGAGCCCGGGCGGGGCCATGCCCTACTTCGCGATCTCGGGCCTCATGCCGACTTTCCCGGTCGCCCCCTATGGGACGGCCTTCGTGGACGATCTCGTCATCGGTTACAACCTCGCCGCCGCTGTACCGGAACCCACCCCCGCCCTCCTTTGGTTGGCCGGCGCGGCCGGGCTGGCGGGGTGGATGCGGCGTCGGTTGCCGGGCCGAGCCTGACCGCGCTCAGCGCCTGGACTGAGGCTTCGGGTCAGCGCCTGCTGGCGGCGGTGCGCGACCGGGCCGCGACGACACCCAGGCCCGCCAGCAGCAAGGCGACCGTCGCTGGCTCGGGGATCGGCGAAATGTCGACCTGGGAGAACGCCCCACCGCGGATGATGCTGACCTTCGGAATGATGCTCACCGCCGGATCCGCATTGCTGAAGCGCAGCACGAGGCTGAGGAAGTTGAAGTTGTCGATGCTCAGCGTACCGGGCAGCGTGGTCTCGTTGGTCAGGAGATCCGCCCCCCTGAAGTCGAATTCGACGGACGTCAGCACAAAAGGCGTCGTGCTGATCGCCGGGTTGACCACTGAAAACGGCGCCAACGAGCCGCCGTCGACACCGCCCCAACCCCCAAACAGGAAATCGGTGCCGTTGTTGTCGATCTGCCGCCAGCGGCCGTCCTGGCCGGTGATCGTGAAGTCGCCGAGAACGCTGTCCTTGATCTCGAGCCGGAGGTCGTCCAGCGCTCCGGTCCAGGTCGGGGTGGCGCCGCTGGGCACGACGCTGGAGTCGATGCGGAAGTCCATCGCCAGCAGCGCACCGGTGCCGGCGGTGAACGGCCCGGGATTGGTGCTGCTGTTGCGGCTGCCGACCGACACCTGCAGGTCAACCGCCTGAGCCGCTGCGGCGGCCAGGGCGAGACCCAGAAACAGCGTGGCGGCGCGGGCCCGTGGGCGGCTGGGAACTTTGATCATGGAGTCCTCCTGGATCCCCAGGCTATCGCCTCGGGACCTGTCCGGACATCCCCCAGTCAGGCGGCAATGGGTATCAGGGGGATTCGCCGCGCGCCAGCCGCTCGCTCTTCCAGTACACGTCGTCGCCGCCCAGGCCGTCGAGGTTGGCGCGGTTGAGCACACGGGCGAGCACGAACAGAAGATCCGACAGCCGGTTGAGGTACTGGCGCGGCGCCTCGTTGACGGATTCGATGGCGGCCAGCGCGATCACCGAGCGCTCGGCACGCCGGGCGACGGTGCGGCCGACATGGGCGATGGCCGCACTGCGCGTGCCGGCGGGCAGGATGAACTCCGCCAGGCGCGGCAACTCGGCGTTGTGGTTCGCCAGCGCCTGGTCCAGGTGCAGCACGGCCTCCGGCTTGAGCAGCGTGAAGCCGGGGATCGACAGCTCGCCTCCGAGGTTGAACAGCTCGTGCTGGATGACCACCAGCAGCTCGCGGACATCGGCCGGCAGCGGCTCGGCCAGCAGCACGCCGAGGGTGGAGTTCAGCTCGTCGACATCGCCCATCGCGGCGATCCGCAGATGGGTCTTGGGCACCCGGCTGCCGTCACCGAGGCCGGTGCTGCCGTCGTCGCCGGTGCGGGTTGCGATCTGGGTCAGGCGATTGCTCATCGCCGCGATTGTCGGCGCCGGGCCATGCCCTTGTGTCGCGCTCAGCCCATCAGGCGGGCGAGCAGCCGCTGGCCGAGCGGCATCTCCTTCCAGGCCGTGACCGCGCGCTCGGCAAAGTCGCGACCGCGCCGGTTCAGGCGGAAGTAGCGCACCAGCGCAAAGCCTTCCGGGTTGTCGTACTCGTCGACCAGCTGCCACTCGAGCAGGGTGCGCTGCGACGTGAAGACCGGTCGGCCGTCGATCACCCAGCCGCCGGCGAGGTCGCTCACCCGCACCAGGACGCCGCCACGGGCCAGCGCCCACAGGGCATCGACGAATTCACCGCGATCGGCGATGGCGTGGTCGCCCGCCGGGCGCTGCGGCCAGGCGATGGGCGGGCGTTTCAGGGTCTGCGGCGCGGGTCGGGCGGTGGCAAGCATCGCAAGGGCTCCTTGGCTTGGAACGGGCCCATGGTGCTGCCAGGCCGATGTGAAGGGTCCACCGAACAGCGGGGCTTTGGCAAGCCTCTTCCGGGTGGATCCCGGAGTCTTGCCGGACCGAACTCCGCCCACCGGCCTATGCATGCCGTGGCAGGCTTCCTAGAATCGCCCGCCATGAACGCACCCACCGAATCGGTTTTTGCCCGGGGTGCGCAAGCGCTCCCGGATGACTTCGTGCAGACGCTTCGCGGCCGCTTCGGCGAGCGCTTCAGCACCGCCACCGCAGTGCGCGAGCAGCACGGCCGGGACGAGTCGAGCTACCCCACGACACCACCGCAGGCGGTGGTGTACGCACTGACCGAGGACGAGGTCGCTGCGGCCGTGGCCCTGGCGGCACAACACCGGGTGCCCGTCATCGCCTACGGCACCGGCTCGTCGCTGGAAGGTCATGTCCTGGCGATCCACGGCGGGCTGACGATCGACGTCTCGCGCATGGACCGCATCGTCGCGATCAATGCCGAGGACCTGACGGTCACCGTCCAGGCCGGCGTGACGCGCGAGCAGCTCAACCGCGAGGTCAAGGACAGCGGCTTGTTCTTCCCGATCGACCCCGGCGCCAACGCCAGCCTGGGCGGCATGTGCGCCACGCGGGCCAGCGGCACCAACGCCGTGCGCTACGGCACGATGCGCGAGAACGTGCTCGGCCTGAAGGTCGTGACCGCCAGCGGCGAGATCATCCGCACCGGCACGCGAGCGAAGAAGAGCAGCGCCGGCTACGACCTGACCCGGCTGTTTGTCGGCAGCGAAGGCACGCTGGGCGTGATCGTCGAGGTCACGCTCAAGCTGTATCCGCTGCCCGAGGCGGTGAGCGCGGCAACCTGCTCGTTCCCGAGCATCGCGGCGGCCGTGGACACGACGATCGCGATCATCCAGATGGGCGTGCCGATCGCACGCTGCGAGCTGCTCGATGCGAACGCGATCCGCGGCGTCAACAAGCACTCCAACCTGAGCCTGCGCGAGGCGCCGATGCTGCTGATGGAGTTCCACGGCAGCCCTGCGGGCGTGCAGGAGCAGGCCGAAGCGGTGCAGGCCATCGCCAGCGAGCACGGCGGCACCGCGTTCGAGTGGGCGAGCACGCCCGAGGACCGCTCGCGGCTTTGGAAGGCTCGCCACCAGGCCTACTTCGCGGCACTGCAGATGCGCCCGGGCTGCCGCATGCTGACCAGCGACACCTGCGTGCCGATCTCGCGCCTGGCCGAGAGCATCAACGCCTCGGTCGACGAGGCCGAGGCCGCGGGGCTGCCGTACTGGGTCGTCGGCCATGTCGGCGACGGCAACTTCCACCTCGCCTACCTGTTGGACCCGAACGATCCGGGCGAGATGGTGCGCGCCGAGGCCCTGTCGCAGCGCATGGTCGAGCGCGCGATCCGCCTGGGCGGCACCTGCACCGGCGAGCACGGCATCGGCCTGCACAAGATGGACTACCTGGTCCAGGAGGCGGGCGAAGGCGCGGTGGCGATGATGCGCAGCATCAAGCTCGCGCTGGACCCGCTGAACATCCTGAACCCGGGCAAAGTGGTGCGTGTTTGACCGCAGGGGTCTTGAGGCCTCCGATCCGCCTGCATCCAGCCGCCAGGATGGGCCGTAGCCCCGCGTCATGCACACGCTCGATTGCCGCCGTCCCGCCGTCGCCACCCTCGTGCTCGCGTCGCTGTGCAGCCCCCCGGCGCTGGCCGGCAAGCTGCTGCTGACCGGCGGCGTGAGCAGCCTGGACGGCGCGGCCGGCGGCGGCCTGACGCCCTGGGCCGTGACCGGCAGCCTGGCCAGCGAAGGCCAATGGGGCGGCACCGCCCACACGACCACGGTCCGCACGGGCGACTACGCCTTGACCAGCGCCGGCGCGTTGCTGGCCTGGAACGACCGGCTCGAGCTGTCGATCGCACGCCAGCGCCTGGACACGCGCGACAACCTGGCGCCGCTCGGGCTGGCCGGGCTGGTGCTGCAGCAGGACATCGTCGGCGCCAAGCTGCGCGTGGCCGGCGACGCCGTGCTCGACAGCGACCGCTGGATGCCGCAGATCGCCCTGGGACTGCTCGTCAAGCGCGCCGACGCCGGCGCCCTGGCGCCGACGCTGTTCGGACCCTTGGGCGCCAGACGCAGCGGCAGCGAGATCTACCTCAGCGCGACCAAGCTCTGGCTCGCCAGCGGCGTGCTGGGCAACCTGACGCTGCGGGCGAGCAGCGCCAACCAGAACGGCCTGCTCGGCTTTGGTGGCGCCCAGGGCGACGGTGTCCAGCTCAAGCCCGAGATCTCGCTGGCCTGGTTGCTCACGCCCAGCCTGGCCCTGGGGGCCGAGTGGCGGGCCAAGCCCGACAACCTGCGCCGCAGTGTCCTGGGCGATGGGGCACTCGCCGAGCAGCGCTGGGTCGATGTCTTCCTGGTGTGGGCGCCGATCAAGCCGGTGTCGGTGACCGCCGCCTGGGTCGACCTGGGTCGCATCGTGCCGGGCATGCAGCCGCGGCGGCAGACCGGCGGCTATCTGTCGCTGCAACTGGCGTTCTGAAGGAGCAGCCATGCATGGCCCAGGCCCTCGCCTCCACGGCGCCATCGCCCTGCTCGTGCTGTGTCTCGTTTCGGCGAGCGCCCGGCCGGCGCCACGCGACGACAGCCTGTACCGCGCCTTTGGCGGCCGCGAGGGCCTGGCGGCGCTGATGGCCGACTTCGTGCCCCGGCTCGCGATGGACACTCAGATCGGACGTTACTTCACGTCGACCAACCGCGATCACCTGGCGCGCCAGCTGGCCGCCCAGCTGTGCGAGGTCGCCGGCGGCCCCTGCACCTACGAAGGCCCGGCGATGGCCCCGGCACACGCCGGCATGGCCATCACGAAGGCCGACTTCAACCGCCTCGTCGAGCTGCTGCAGGCCAGCATGGCCGCGCGTGGCGTGCCGTTCAGGGCCCAGAACCGCATGCTGGCGCTGCTGGCGCCGATGCACCGCGACATCATCGAGCGCGAATAGAAGCTACCGCACTCCAACGGCTGTAACCCGGTCCGGGGGTCTGACGACCGGTGGCAGGCCTGTCGCAATCTTCACGGCGCCGTGATCGCGCCGTGAGGACGGCGGGAGCCTCGCGGACGAGCATGACAAGGCGGCACGAACCCGTGCCCGCAGTCCAATCGTCACGAGGAGTTTCATCATGCCCCTGTCCACACCTTCTTTGCGTGCCCCGCTCGCCACGATCTCGATGGTCGCGCTGACCGCGCTGACCGCGCTGACCGCGTTCAGCACCAGCGCCACCGCAGCCACGCAGCGCGTCACGATCACCGTGCACAACCTGGCTGCCGCCAACGGCATCGCCTTTGCGCCGCTGCACTTCGGCTTCCACAGCGGCGTCTTCGACGCCTTCGACCTCGGTGGAGTCGCCACGGCGCCGATCATCTCGGTCGCCGAAGGCGGCTCGGGCGCCGCCTGGCAACCGGCGTTTGCGGCCGCCGACCCGACGGCGTCTCGCGGCACCGTGGGCGGTCTGCTGCTGCCAGGCGCCAGCGCCACGCTGACCCTGGACATCGACCCGGCGCTGAACCCGTTCTTCACCTTCGCCAGCATGGTCGTGCCGAGCAACGACTTCTTCATCGGCAACGATTCACCGACGCGCTACCGCGTTTTCGACGCCGCCGGCAGCCTGCTGATCGGACAGATCGATCAGCAGGCGCGCCAGATCTGGGACGCCGGCTCGGAGGTGTTCGACCCGGCCGCCGCGGCCTTTGTCGGCAACAACGGCCTGCGCACCGCGCAGAACTCGGTGGTGGCGTTCAACTTTGCCGAACTGGCGGCGTTCAACGGCCTGACCACCGGTGCCGGATACACCTTCACCAGCGGCCTGACAGCGGCCAGCGACGTCTACCGCATCGAGTTCAGCGCCACGCCGGTGCCCGAACCCGGCACCTGGGCGCTGTTTGGCGCCGGACTGGCCGCCGTGGCCGGGTTGGCACGCCGTCGGCGCCGCGGGTGAGGGTGGCCCGAGCGCGATGAACGAGCGCCTGCTGCTGGTCGAGGACGACGAGGCGATTGCCGCGACCGTGCGGCTGCACCTCGAAGGCGCGGGCTTTCGCCTGCACCACGAAGCCGACGGCAGCGGCGGTCGCGATGCGCTCGACCGGCAGCGCTGGGACCTGGTGCTGCTCGACGGCATGCTGCCCGGCGTCGACGGATGGGACCTGTGCCGACAACTGCGCAGCCGCGACCGCGAGGTGCCGGTCATCATGCTCAGCGCACGCAGCAGCGAGGCCCACCGCGTCCTCGGGCTCGAACTCGGGGCCGACGACTACCTGGCCAAGCCGTTTTCGATGCTCGAGCTCGTCGCCCGCGTGCGGGCGCAGCTGCGACGGGTCGACGCCTGGCGGGCGCAGGCCAGCGCCGCGTTGCCGGCGCTCCGCTTCGGGCCCTTTGAGCTGGACCTCACGCGGCGGCGCCTGCTGCGCAACGGCAGCGAAGTCCCGCTCACCTTGCGCGAGCACGACCTGCTGAGCTTCCTCGTGCGCCATCGCGGCCAGGCCTTCAGCCGCAGCGAACTGCTGTCGCGGGTCTGGGGCGCGGGCTTCGACGGCTACGAGCACACCGTCAACTCGCACATCAACCGCCTGCGCGCCAAGGTCGAGGACGATCCGCGCGAGCCGCGGCGCATCGTCACCGTCTGGGGCCTGGGCTACCGGTTCGAGCCCGAGGGCGCGGCGCCATGATGCGCAGCTTTGCGGCCCGCCTGGCCGGCGCGATGCTGCTGGCGATGCTGAGCTACGGCCTGTTCGTCGCCTGGCTGTTCCACCACCAGGCGCTGCGGCTCGAACACGAAGGCCTGCAGCGTGTCGCCCATGGCCTGGCCGGCCACATCGTGCGGCAATGGCCACAGCTCGACGCAGGCGCTGGCCATGGTGGCTCCGGCCACGAGGCCCCGGCGGCGCGCGAGGCCGTGCTGGCGATGCTGCGGGTCGTGAACCCGGCTGTGCAGGTCTATGTGCTCGACGCCGACGGCGGCGTTGCGGCCTATCTCGGCGAGCCCGGCATGGTGCAGACGCCGCGTGTCGATCTCGATCCGATCCGCCGCTTTCTGGCCGCCGGGGCGCTGCCGCTGCGGGGCACCGACCCGATGGGCGGCAGCGAGGGCCGCTTGTTCAGCGCGGCGATGTTTCCGCCGCGCCCGGGCGACAGCCGGCCACCGGGTTATCTGTACATCGTGCTCGACCGCCCCGGTGGCGTGACGGCCACCGATCGCGTCCCCTCGGGAGGCTCGGCGCTGGTGGTGGTGGCGCTGGGTCTGGCGGTGACGCTGGCGCTCGCCGGCTTTGCCTTGCTGCGCCTGACGCGCCCGCTGCAGAAGCTGGCCCGGACGATGAACGCCATGGGCCCGCAGGCAGAGCGTGGTCCAACGACGACCACGGGCGACGAGGTGCAGGTCTTGCAGCGGTCCCTGATGGACATGACCTCGCGGCTGCAAACTCAGCAGGACGCCGAACGTGAGCAGGCCGCACGCCACCGCGAGACGCTGGCCGGCATCGCCCACGATCTGCGCACGCCCCTGACCGCTCTGCACGGGCATCTGGAGGCCCTGGGTCCGGCCGACGTCGCGCTGAACGACCCGGGCAGCCTGGACCGACGAAGGCGTCTGCATGCAAGCGCGCTGCAGCAGAGCGAAAAGGTGCGCCGGTTGTCGCAACAGCTGTTCGAGCTGGCCACGCTGCAGGCGACCGACACCGTCATCGCCCGCGAACGCTTCCGTCTGGACGAACTCGTCGGCGACACGGTGCAGAAGTTCGAGCTCGACCCGCAAGCCCCGGGGGTCTGCCTGGCCGGCGATGCCCCGGGCCGGGTCGAAGTCGCCGGTGACCTGCAGCTTGTCGAACGCGCGCTGACGAACCTGATCGACAACGCACGTCGCCACGGCGCCCGCGACAGCGTCGTGCGCGTCGGCCTGCGTCGCGAGGGTGGCCTGGCGCAGATCTGGGTCGACGACCAGGGCCCGGGACTGCCGGCTGAGCTGAATGCACGGCTTCAACGCGGGCAATCGCTGCGCGAGCCCCCGATCCCGCACCCGCGAGGTGGCATGGGTGGCCTCGGTCTGGCCATTGCCCAGCGCGTGGCGTTACTGCACGGCGGCCGCCTGCGGCCCTTGCCCAAGCCGGATGGCGGCACCCGGCTGTGCCTGGAGTTGCCGACGGCGGGCTGAGCGCGCCACTTCAGGCCCGCAGCGCCAGCGGCAGGTGCACCAGATCGTCGGCCGTGTCGATGTCGTGCACCGGCGCCAGTTCAACCCAGCGCAGACCGGCCTTGCGTGCCTTGGCGCGGGTCTGCGCCATCGTCTGCGCCGTGCTCCAGGCAATGCCCTCGAACAGCGACGGTGCAGCTTTCTTCAGGCCAACCAGGGCATAGCCGCCGTCGTGGGCGGGTACGAACACGGCGTCGTGCACCAGCAAGGCGGCAGCGGCTTCAAGCACGGTCTTTCGGGTCAGTCCGGGCACGTCGCTGCCCATCAGCAGCGCGCCTTCCGAGCCCTGCTGCAACGCCCGTTCCAGGGCGCGGTGCATGCGCTGACCGATGTCGCCGTCGCCTTGCACGGTGAGTGTGAGCCCGTGCTCGACCGCCAGACG
>JAJTGU010000252.1 GCA_021297985.1 Rubrivivax sp. | reverse complement strand
CCTGAGAATCGGGTCTTGGTTTCGCCTTCAACATCCGCCTCGCCGCTGAAGCTCCTGCCGCTGGCCGCGCCGTTGCTGCTGGAGCTGCTGCTGGGCATTTCGGTGGGTTTCGTCGGCACCGCGCTGGCGGCGCGGCTGGCGGACAGTTCGGCGGCGGCCTTTGCGCTCGCCCACCACGTCTTCGGCACGCTGTTCATCGTCTTTCGCATCGTCGGCGCCGGGCTCGGGGTGGTCATCACCCAGGCCCTGGGCGCCGGCCGGCGCGACGCCGCCGATCGGGTCGCGCGGGCCGTGCTGGCCGCGGCGAGCTGGATCGGCGCTGCCGCGGCGCTGATCGCGGCGCTGCTGGCCGGGCCGCTGCTGGCGGCACTGAATGCGCCGGTCGAAGTCCGGCCGCTGGCTGCGACGCTGCTGCTGGCGATGGCGCCGGCCCTGCTGCTCGACGCCTGGGTCGCCACTGGCACCGCCGTGCTGCGCGCCCACCTGCACGCCCGGCATACGCTGCGCACGATGTTCGCGATGCACGGGCTGCATCTGGCGCTGATGCCGCTGGCGATGGCGCAGTTCGGCCTCGTCGGCTTTGCGCTGGCGCTGATCGCGAGCCGGCTGCTCGCCTGCGCGCTGCTGGCCTGGCACTGGCGGTTGCGGCTGGGCATCGTGCCGACACTGGAGGACTTCTGGCGGCCGCGGCGCACCGAGCTGCTGGCGGTGGCGCGCATCGGCGTGCCCGGCGCGGCCGAGAACATCGCCTACCGGCTGGCCTACATGGCCAGCATCGCCGTGGCGGGCAGCCTGGGCGCGGCAGCCCTCGCGACCCATGCCTACACCTTCCAGATCACCTTGTTCGTGCTGTTGATCGGCCTGGCCATCGGCCTCGCGGTCGAAATCGTCGTGGGCCACCACATCGGCGCCGGTCGCCTGCGCGAGGCTGACACGCTGGTGCGCCGAGCCTTGGTCCAAGGGCTGGCCGCCAGCGTCGCGGGCAGCGCGCTGGTGGCGGTGCTCGGCCCCTGGTTGCTGGGCCTGTTCACCCAGGACCCGGACATCGTGCGCCAGGGCGTGCTGTTGCTGTGGCTGACGGTGCTGGTCGAGCCCGGGCGCACCTTCAACCTCGTGGTCATCAACGCCCTGCGTGCGACCGGCGACGCCCGCTACCCGGTGGCCGTGGGGGCGGTGTCGATGGCGGTGGTGCTGGCCGGCGGCAGCTGGCTGCTCGGCAGCGCGCTCGGCTGGGGCCTGGCCGGGCTGTGGATCGCCTATGCCGCGGACGAATGGCTGCGCGGTCTGCTGATGTGGCGGCGCTGGCGGCGCCTGCAGTGGCTGCCGTATGCGCGGGCCAGCCGCAGGCGGCTTCGGGGCGACCCGCCGGTGCCCGCCGATACTGCGGCCCCTTCGCCACCCGTCGCCACCCCTTGACCCACCACCGCCTCGCCAACGGCGTCCGTGTGCTTGTGCTGCCGATGCCGCACCTGCGCAGCGCCTGCGTCAGCGTCTACGTCGGCCACGGCAGCGCCGCCGAGTCACGGCGCAACAACGGCATCGGCCATCTGCTCGAACACATGGTGTTCAAGGGCACGACAAGCCGCGATGCCCGTGCCATCAACGTCGACGCCGAACGCCTGGGCGCCGAGTTCAACGCCCACACCGACCGCGACCACACCGCCTTCCACCTGCGCGGCCTGGCCGAGCACGTGCAGCCCTTCGTGGCGATGCTGGCCGACCTGGTGCTCGCGCCCAGCATCCCGGCCGACGAACTGGAGCGCGAGCGCCAGGTGCTGCTGCAGGAGCTGACCGAGGACGAAGAGGACCCGCTGTCGCAGGCCTTCCAGCTGTTCGACCGTGCGAGCTGGGGCCTGCACAGTGCCGCGCTGCCCGTGATCGGCCAGCGCCGCACGCTCGAGCATGTCCAGCGCGACGAGGTCCTGGCCTGGCACCGCGCGCACTTCGTCGCTCCGGCGATGGTGCTGGCGGTGGCCGGGCCGGTCGATCCGCAGGCGGTCGTGTCGTGGGCCGACTCGGCATTTGCCGGCGCTTTGGCGGACCCGCCGCCGCCCGCCCCGTCGTTGCCGACCTGGCGTGGCGGCGTCAAGGCGCGCCACCTGGCCGGCCACAGCCAGGCCCATGTCGTGCTGGGCTGGCCGGCACCGACGATGCAGGCCGACGACCCGGCCCCGGCACTGGCCGCCGCGCTGTTCGGCGAGGGCATGAGCTCGCCGCTGATGCACGAGCTGCGTGAGAGGCGCGGGCTGTTCTACTACGCCGCCTGCTCGGCCGACCAGTACGCCACGCAAGGCCAGTGGTCGATCGAGGCCTCGACCGCGGCCGATCGCCGCGACGAGTTCCTGCGCGAGGCGCTGGCCCTGGTGCGCCGGCAGGCCCAAGGCGTCGACGCGGACGACCTGATGCGCGGTCGCAACCTGATGCAGGTGCGGCTGCTGCGCGACGGCGAGCGCCCGACGCGTGCGCTCGAGGACGCCGCGCTGGACCTGCTGTTCCTGGGCCGTGTGCGCAGCCTCGACGAGCGGCTGGACCGGCTCTCGGCGCTGCGCGCACAAGACTTGGAGGCGACCTTTGCCGGACTGCTGGCGCAACCCGTCGCCGTTGGCGCCACCGGGCACCTGGGACGCGCGGCGCGCCAGCAGATCGAGGACGTGCTGGCGCAGGCCTGAGGCCGCGCGCGCCGCGTTCAGCGGCTGTGCGAGGTCATGCTCGCCAGGCCTGCAGCGCTGACCCCGGGGGCCAGGCGGCGGGCTCCGGAGTCCTGCGGAGGACCGTCGGCCGGCACTTCGTCCAGCCCCGGCGCCGGGGCCGAGCGCAACACGCCGGCCAGCCCGACGCTGGGCTGGTCGGTCAGTTTCGGGTGGCCTCGGCGCATCGCCACGCCCACCGCCAGGATGTCGATCACCATCAGGTGCAGGATGCGGCTGACCATCGGCAACTGCGTCGTCACGTCCTCGACGTGGTCGACGATCACCGCCACGTCGGCCTTGCGTGCCAGGGGCGAATGACCGGCCGTGATCGCGACCACGCTGGCGCCGCGCTCGCGCGCCGCGTCCGCCACCGCGACCAGCTCGTCGATGCGGCCGCTGCTGCTGATGACCACGGCCACGTCGCCCGGCCGCAGCACCGCCGCCGAGTAGGGCTGCAAGCGCGAGTCGGTGATGCTGGCCGACGGGACGCCGAAGCGCAGGAACTTGAACTGCGCGTCGTCGGCGACGACGCCGTAGTGGCCGACGGCATAGAACTCCACCCGCGCCGCGGCGGCCAGCAGGTCGGTCGCCCGCGACAAGGTCTCGCGGTTGAGCTGCTCGCGCAACTGCAGCACCGCGCTGGCGGTGTTGCCGAGCACCTTGACGCCCAGCTCCAACATCGAGTCATCGGCCGTGACCTGCGTGTGCGACAGCGGGACCGTGCCCGACAGCCCCGACGCGAGCTTGAGCTTGAAGTCCGACAGGCCTTCGCAGCCCAACGACCGACAGAAGCGGATCACGGTCGGCTGGCTGACCTTCGCGGCGCGGGCGATCTCGGCGATCGGCTCCGACAGCACGCCGCGGGCATGCGCCAGCACATGCTCGGCCACACGCCGTTCGGCCGGGGAGAGCCGCTCGCGCGAGCGCTGGATCTGGCTCAGCAGCGCCGCGTCGGGTTCGCCGGCGGCCACGGTGCGCAGGCTCTTGAGCTGCGCCGCCAGGATCGCCGAGACGCCGACGAAGGTGGCGTGTTCGGCCGAGACGACGAAGGTCGGGATGGCCTTGAGGTATTCCGAGAAGCGCCCCTTGTCCTCGAAGCGCGCGCGGAACGACGACCGGTCGAAGGCCGTCCCCAGCCGCGGCACGATGCCCCCGCCGATGTAGATGCCGCCATGCGCACCGAGCGTGACGGCCAGGTTGGCGGCTGCCGTGCCCAGGATGGCGCAGAACGTGTCGACGGTCTCCACGCAGTGCGCGTCGCTGGTGGCGAGTGCGCGGCGCGTGATCTCGGGCGCCAGGAGCGGCTCCGGCGCGGCGCCGGCACGGTCGAGCAGCGCACGGTGGATCAGCTCCAGTCCCGGCCCCGACAGCAGGCGTTCGAACGACACATGCCGGTATTCGCGCAGCGCAAACCGCAGGATCGCGATCTCGCGCTCGTCGCGTGGCGCGAAGTTGGTGTGGCCGCCTTCGGTGCCGAGCGCGACATGGCCATCGGCGATCGGGATCAGCCCCGAGACCCCGAGGCCCGTGCCTGCACCCAACACCCCGACCACGCTGCGCTCGGCGGCGACGCCACCACCGACCTGGCGGCGCTGCGCCGAGGTCAGCCGCGGCAGCGCCATCGCCAGCGCCGTGAAGTCGTTGACCACCACCAGGGTCCGCAGGCCCAGCCGCTGGCGCATCGCCTCGATGCTGAACTGCCAGTGGTAGTTGGTCATCCGCACGTGGTCGCCGTCGACCGGGTTGGCGATCGCGATGGCCGCGTCGTCCATGGCCGGCACCTTGTCCGGAGGCAGCGCTGCCAGGTAGGCCGACACCGCCGCATGGAAGTCGGCGTGTTCGGCGCAGCGCAACGACGCGGTGTGTCGGAAGTCGCCCGGCGCCACTTCGACGGCGAAACGCGCGAAGGTGCCGCCGATGTCGGCCAGCAGTCGGGGGGTGTCGAAGGCGGTGTTCAAGGCATGCGCGGGCCGGAAAGCGGCGTCTGGCGTGGCAAGGGAGGGCCCGATCATGCGTCAGCAGCCTGTAGCTTGACTACAGCAGTGACACCAGGGCGCATGGCCATACGGGCACTGCCTTGACGAGTCCGGCCGCTTCGGGGTTCCTGCGATTGTTGGCGGGCTGTAGTTTTGCTACCGTCAGGCCCAGTTTCAGAGATGCCCGCCGGGCTTGGACACGTTTGGCTTGTTGCTTGCCCCGCCGTATGGAATCCGACCTCGCCATTGAAGCCGTCAACACCGGCGCGGCTGTTGTGCCCCCGGGGCCGCGGCGGCCCTGGCTTGTGGCCGACATCGGAGGCACCAATGCCCGGTTTGGCTGGTACGACGGCCATTCAGCAGCGGTCAGCCATGTCCACAGCGTGCCCGCTGCTGCCCATGCCGGCCCGGCCGAGGCGGCCGTTGCGTATCTGGACGATCTGCGGACGCGTCTGGGCGACACCTGGCAGGCGCCCGGCGCCGCAGCCTTTGCGGTCGCGACCGCGGTCTCCGGCGACGAGGTTCGCTTCACCAACAGCGGGTGGAGCTTCTCGCGCCGCGCTGCCGCGGCGCGCCTGGGCCTTGCGGATCTGCGGGTGCTGAACGACTTCGAGGCCCTGGCGCTGTCATTGCCGCGGCTG
>JAJTGU010000046.1 GCA_021297985.1 Rubrivivax sp. | reverse complement strand
GACCATGCACTCGGTCGTCAGGATCAGGCTGGCCACCGAGGCGGCGTTCTGCAGCGCCGTCCGCGTGACCTTGGTCGGATCCAGGATGCCCATCTCGATCATGTCGCCATAGGTGTCGTTGGCGGCGTTGAAACCGAAGTTGCCGCTGCCGGCCAGGACCGCATTGACCACCACGCTCGGCTCGCCGCCGGCGTTGTAGACGATCTCGCGCAGCGGGGCCTCGATGGCCTTGAGCACCAGGCGGATGCCGGCTTCCTGGTCGGCGTTGTCGCCCTTGAGCGACGAGCCGAGGGCCTGGCGAGCGCGCAGGAACGCGACACCGCCACCGGCCACGATGCCTTCTTCGACCGCCGCACGGGTGGCATGCAGGGCGTCTTCGACACGCGCCTTCTTCTCCTTCATCTCGACTTCGGTGGCGGCACCGACCTTGATGACGGCGACGCCACCGGCCAGCTTGGCCACGCGCTCTTGCAGCTTCTCGCGGTCGTAGTCGCTGGTGGCTTCCTCGATCTGGATCCGGATCTGCTTGACACGTGCTTCGATGTCGGCACCAGCACCGTGGCCGTCGATCAGGGTGGTGTTCTCCTTGCCCACTTCGACGCGCTTGGCCTGGCCCAGGTCGGCCAGCGTGACCTTCTCCAGCGTCAGGCCGACTTCCTCGGCGATGACCTTGCCGCCGGTCAGGATGGCGATGTCTTCCAGCATGGCCTTGCGGCGGTCGCCGAAGCCCGGTGCCTTGACGGCCACGACCTTCAGGATGCCGCGGATGGTGTTGACCACCAGCGTCGCCAGGGCCTCGCCTTCGACTTCCTCGGCGATGATCAGCAGCGGACGGCCGCTCTTGGCGACTTGCTCCAGCGTCGGCAGCAGGTCACGGATGTTGCTGATTTTCTTGTCGTACAGCAGCACGTAGGCGCCCTCGAGGACGGCGCTCTGCTTCTCGGGCTGGTTGATGAAGTACGGCGACAGGTAGCCGCGGTCGAACTGCATGCCCTCGACGATGTCGAGCTCGTTGTCCAGGCTCTTGCCGTCCTCGACCGTGATCACGCCTTCCTTGCCGACCTTGTCCATGGCCTTGGCGATGATCTCGCCGATGGACTCGTCGGAGTTGGCGGAGATCGAGCCGACCTGGCTGATTTCCTTGCTCGTGGTGGTGGCCTTGCTGGCCTTCTTCAGCTCGGCGCTCAGCGCGGTGACCGCCTTGTCGATGCCGCGCTTCAGGTCCATCGGGTTCAGGCCGGCCGCGACGTACTTGAAGCCTTCGCGGACGATGGCCTGGGCCAGCACGGTGGCGGTGGTGGTGCCGTCACCGGCGTTGTCGCTGGTCTTGGAAGCGACTTCCTTGACCATCTGCGCGCCCATGTTCTGGAGCTTGTCCTTGAGCTCGATCTCCTTGGCGACCGAGACACCGTCCTTGGTGACGGTGGGGGCGCCGAAGCTGCGCTCGAGCACGACGTTGCGGCCCTTGGGGCCCAGCGTGACCTTGACGGCGTTGGCCAGGATGTTCACGCCTTCGACGAGGCGGGCGCGGGCGTCACCGCCAAAAACGACTTCTTTAGCTGCCATGTGAGTGTTCTCCGGATATCAGTGGATGCGGGTGCCGCGGGCTTACTTCTGGACGACGGCGAAGAGGTCTTCCTCGCGCATCACCAGCAGCTCGTCGCCGTCGACCTTGACGGTCTGGCCGCTGTACTTGCCGAACAGGACGCGGTCGCCGACGGCGACGTTCAGGGCCACGAAGTCGCCCTTGTCGTTGCGCTTGCCCGGGCCGACGGCCAGGACTTCACCCTGGTCGGGCTTCTCGGCGGCGTTGTCGGGGATGACGATGCCCGAGGCGGTCTTGGTTTCCTGTTCGAGGCGCTTGACGATCACGCGGTCGTGCAAAGGACGCAGCTTCATGCTTGACTCCTGAAAGAGAAGTGGCCGGTTTGGCTTGGTAAGTGCGGTGAACTTCAACCCTCGATCCTGCAGGCATGGGGCCTGTCAAGGAAGTGAGTGCCAGTTCACCTTGACGTGGAGACCGGTGCGGGCGGAACTGCCGAACGCCGATCTCAAAGTCGTTAGCACTCGTGTTTACTGAGTGCTAGCAAACCCATTATAGGAACCGATCGTCGCAGTTCAAGGGCCTGGCATGCCGGCATCAGGGTTTGTTATGGTCGGCGCCGCTGACAAGAAGGAGAACGAAGCCTTGAACGACAAGACCTTGGTGTTTCCGGCCCCTCCCCTGGTGGTGGTACCGGTCGCGGGTGGCGACACCCACTTTGCCGTGCGTCGCATCTACTGCGTCGGCCGCAACTACGCCGCCCACGCGCGCGAGATGGGTGGCGATCCGGACCGCGAGCCGCCGTTCTTCTTCGCCAAGCCGGCCGATGCCGTGGTCGTCGCGCTGCCCGGGCAGACGGCGGACATCGCCTACCCGCCGATGACGGGCAACGTGCACCATGAGATCGAGCTGGTGGTCGCCATCGGCAAGGCCGGGCGCGACATCGCGGTGGACGCCGCGCTCGAACACGTCTTCGGCTACGCGGTGGGCCTGGACATGACCCGTCGCGACCTGCAAGGCGCGATGAAGGAGAAGGGCCGCCCCTGGGAGATCGGCAAGGCTTACGACCAGTCGGCGCCGATCGGCCCACTGCACGCCGCCAGCGTGACCGGCCACCCGAGCC
This sequence comes from Rubrivivax sp., assembly GCA_021297985.1. Classification (GTDB taxonomy): domain Bacteria; phylum Pseudomonadota; class Gammaproteobacteria; order Burkholderiales; family Burkholderiaceae_C; genus Rubrivivax. The sequence continues at coordinate 1,298 of JAJTGU010000046.1, read as the reverse complement.
AAGGCGCGATCTGGGTCACGGTGGACGGCGCCGAGCGCCAGCGGAGCGACATCGACCAGCTGATCTGGAACGTGCCGGAGACGATCGCCCACCTGAGCCGCTATTTCGAGCTTCAGCCCGGGGACCTGATCTACACCGGCACCCCCGAAGGCGTGGCCAAGGTCGAGCGTTGGCAGACGATGGTCGGGGGAATCGACGGGCTGGGCGAGATCCAGGTGCGGATGGTGTGAGGTGCGCCGGGCGTGACCGTCAGACCGTCCTTGTCACCTTCGCCAGAAACGGCGGCCGGTCGGGGTCGAAGCCGCGGGCGCGGGCCAGGGCTTCGGCCAGGCCATAGAAGCTCTGCACGGCCAGCAGCGGGGCCAGGTCGTCGTGTGGCGCTGAGGCCAGCGGCAGGTTGGCCCCTGGGGTGCCGGGGGGTGCGGCCAGCAACACGTCGGCGCCACGGGCCCGCATGTCGGCGGCCAGGCCCAGCAGGCCGGCCTGGGCCGGACCCGGTGGCGCCAGGATCAGCAACGGGTAGCCGGCATCGACCAGGGCCATCGGACCGTGGCGCAGTTCGGCACCACTGAAAGCCTCGGCTTGCAGGCCGCAGGTTTCCTTCAGCTTCAAGGCGGCTTCCATCGCCACCGCCAGGCCAGTGCCGCGGCTGATGACGTAGAGCCGCGTTGCAGGCACCAGCACAGGCACTGCGGTGGCGGTCCAGTCCAGCGCCGCAGCCTCGGCCAGCGCCGTGGGCAGGTCGGCCAGAGCATCGAGCAACGCGTGGCGGCTGCTTCCGGTGCTCGCTTGTGCCTCCCAGGCAGCGACGAGCAGGGCGCCGGCAGCGAGCTGGCACACGTAGCTCTTGGTTGCGGCGACGCTGAGCTCCGGCCCGGCGTGCAGTGGCACAACCCAGCGGCTGGCCGCGGCCAGCGGTGAATCGTCCGCATTGACGATGGCGATGGTGCGCGCGCCGGCGGCGGCCAGCGTGCGGGTGGGCTCGATCAGGTCCGGGCTCTGGCCACTCTGCGAGAACGCGACCGAGACCAGACCTTCGCTGCGCAGCTGCGCCCGGTACAGCGTCAGCAGCGACATCGGGAGCGACGTCACCAGCCGGCCCAGCCGCGCCATTGCCAGATAAGCCATGTAGTGCGCCGCATGGTCGCTGCTGCCGCGCGCCAGGGTCAGCAACGAGCGAGGTTCGTCGCGCACCAGGTCGGCCGCGATGGCCTCGACATTGCTGCGCTCCGCGGCCAGGAGCCGGGCCACGGCCGCGGGCGCCTCCAGCGCTTCGGCGCGCATCTTCGACATCGTCG
>JAJTGU010000093.1 GCA_021297985.1 Rubrivivax sp. | reverse complement strand
CGGGGGCCTTGATCGTCCTGCTCGGCCGCTGAGGGCCGACGGCGGCTGGACGTTGGGCCGGACTTCAGGACGCCGGCGCTGCCTTGGCGCACTTGCCTTGCCGCTCGAACCAGTAGATCACGTTGCCGACCAAGGCGATCGAACCCGAGACCACCGCAGTGGCGGCGGTGACGACACCGGCAGCCGCCAGCATCGCGGCGCACTCGTCGCCCCCGCAGCGCTGGAAGCTGCCGACCTTGCCGACCTCGAGCGTCATCTCGCGCTTGAGCATCTTGCACTCGGGGTCATAGCTCTCTCGCGTGGTCGGCACGACCACGCAGCCCGCCACCAGCAAGGCGGCGACCGCGACAAGCAAACGAACGAAGGGGGTTTGTGGCAGGCGAAGTCCAGACGTCATGCCCGGAGTTTGCCAGCGACCGCCAGCATCGCCATCGAGGCCGCACTTCCGGGCATCGTCTCGAGCACGAGCTGACGGCGCTGGACCGCGTCGCGCACCGACGGGTCGCTGGGCACCTCGCCGAGCAGGTCCAGGCGAACGGGCTCCGACAAGCCGGGGTTGACATAGCGGTCGACCACGGCCTGCAACTGCGCGCGGACGGTGCGGCCCTCGCCGGGCTTGCGCACCTGGTTGACGACGAGACGGATCGGCCGGCGCGTCTGCGTCGTCGCCAGGACCTTGATCGTGGCATACGCATCGGTCAACGACGTCGGCTCGGGCGTCGCGACAACCAGCACTTCCCCCGCCAGCGAGATGGTGTAGAGCACGACGTCGGAGATGCCGGCGCCAGTGTCGAGCAGGACGTGGTCGTACTTCGGGGCCACCTCGGCAACGACCCGCTGCAACTGCTCACGGATCTCGGGCGTCATCCGCGAATACTCGACCATGCCCGAGCCGGCCAGCAACACCGAAAAGCCACCCGGTGCCGGCAGGATCGCGTCGGCCAGCGAGCTGCGCCCGGTGAACACGTCGTGCAGCGTGATCTTGGGGAACAGGTTCAGCACCACGTCGATGTTGGCCAGGCCCAGATCGGCGTCCAGCACCAGGACCCGCCGACCCAGACGAGCCAGCGCGGCAGCCAGGTTGGCCGTGACGAAGGTCTTGCCGACGCCGCCCTTGCCACTGGTGACGGCCGTGATCCTGCGCAAGGCCGCCGGCGGCACCGCGATGCGGGCCACGCTCGGGTCGACAGGACTGGACGCGAAGGTGCTCATTCGAAATCCTGGAACATCGTGGTGTCGAAGAGCAACTGTTTTTCCTCGTTGCTGACCACAGGCTGGCTGGTCGGCTCCAGGCGTACGAGATTGCGGCCCTGGGCCTTGGCCAGATAGAGCTGCTGGTCGGCACGCTCCAGCCACAAAGCGGGCGTCGAACGCACCCATTGCGGGGCAAAGGCCCCGCCGGCCGAAATCGTGAGCGCGATCTGCTGGCCCGTGGGCAGGGCCACCGGCATGTTCTCGACCCGGCGCCGGATTCGCTCGGCAACCGCAAGGCCGAAGCCGGTCGCGCAGTTGGGCAGGATGATGGCGAACTCCTCGCCACCGATGCGGGCCACCAGATCCATCGGGCGCACGCTGTCGGTCAAGGCCGTGGCCACGGCCTTGATGACCTGGTCACCTGCGGCGTGCCCCCAGGTGTCGTTGACACGCTTGAAGTGGTCGATGTCCAAAGCCAGCAGCAGCGCGGGCTCGCCACTGCGCGCCACGCGGTCGACTTCCCGGGCAATGGCCAGGTCGAACGCGCGGCGGTTGGCCAGGCCCGTCATGGCATCGCGGCTGGTCAGCTCGACCAGGGCATCGAGGACCGCCTGCACCCAGACCGTGCTGCCGGGTTCTCCGGCGGGTGCAGGCAAGCCTGAGAGCTCGAGCAGCTGCAGGGCCTGCTCGACGTTGAGCCCGCCCGACGCAGGCGCGACCCGGGCCGGTTCGGCCAGGTCGGTCGCTTGACGAAGGGCTGGGCGGGACGACAAGGGGCGGTGCTCTCGTATCGGGGCCGGGCGGACCGGCTCTGGAGTGTCTGACGGCCAGTCTAGTCCGGCGCGAAGGGCTCAAGGCAGCAAAATGAACGGCCGATAACGGGCTATTCGTTCCTTGGGCCTTCGGCAGCGCGGGCCACACTGCGCCTCGTCATGACCTTCGCCACCGCCACCGCCGCCAGTCCCTCGTCCGCCACCGCCGGGGATGCCGAGTTCGAGATGACCGGTGCCGACTTCGAGCGCATCCGGGTCTTGATCCACCAGCGGGCCGGCATCAGCCTGCACAGTGGCAAGCAAGCGATGGTCTACAGCCGCCTGTCGCGGCGCCTTCGAGAGACCGGTGAGCGCTCGTTCTCGGCCTATCTGTCAGGCCTGGAGCGTGGCGCGGACGAGTCGGAGTGGCAGCAGTTCGTGAACTGCCTCACGACCAACCTGACCGCCTTCTTCCGCGAAGAGCACCACTTCCACGCCCTGGTCGACGACCTCAAGGCACGTGCCGCCCGTCCGTTGCGCATCTGGTGCAACGCGGCGTCGACCGGCGAGGAACCTTACTCACTGGCCATGACCGTGGTCGAGACCCTCGGCCCTTCGGCGCCCGTCAAGCTGCTGTGCACCGACATCGACACCTCGGTTCTGGAGCAGGCCCGTCGGGGCGTCTACGGTGCCGACTCCCGGGGCCTGGACGCCGGCCGACTCAAGCGCCACTTCCTGCGCGGCAGCGGTCCGAATACGGGCTTCATCCGTGTGCGACCCGAGCTGTCGCGGCTGGTGGAACTCAGGCCCTTCAACCTGATGAACACCAGCTGGCAGGGTCTGGGTGAGGCCTTCGACCTGGTGTTCTGCCGCAACGTGATGATCTATTTCGACGCGCCCACCCAGCGCCGCGTGCTCGAACGCATGCACGCTGCGATGAAGCCCGGCAGCTTGCTCTATGTGGGTCACAGCGAGAACTTCAGCGACGCGCGAGACCTGTTCCGCCTGCGCGGCAAGACCATCTACGAACGCGTCTGACGCCAGCCGGGTCATCCACCAACATGCTGTCTTCCCTCTCGAGTCCGGCGTACGCGCCACATGCCTCGTCGGCGTCCGCCAGCGCGGCACGCCACCCACGGCTGGACCGTCTGAAGGCGCAAGCCCGCAAGCCGGGCGAAGCGTCCTTCTTCTTCTACGACGCGCACTTCCGCAACGACGCCGTGAAGGTGCTGCCCGGAGAGTTCTTCGTGCACGACGAGGACATCCTCATCATGACCACGCTGGGCTCGTGCATTGCCGCGTGCCTGTGGGACCGCGAGAAGCGGGTCGGGGGCATCAACCACTTCCTGCTGCCCGACGGCCAGGGCGCCGAGTCCGGCCGCTATGGTTTCTACGCCATGGAGCTGCTGATCGGCGAGCTCGTCAAGCGCGGAGCCACGCGATCGACGATGGAGGCCAAGGTCTTTGGCGGCGGCGCCGTGATCAGCGGCATGAGCAGCATCGCCGTCGGTGAGCGCAACACCGCCTTCGTGCTCGACTACCTGCGCACCGAGCGCATCACCGTGGTCAGCAAGGACGTGCTCGACACCTGCGCGCGCAAGGTCTGCTTCCTGCCTGCCAGCGGCAAGGCCATGGTCAAGCGCCTGGCCGCCACCAACAGCGAGGCCCTGGTCGCCCAGGAGCGTGCCGCAGCCGTCAAGCCCACCGCCGCCGCAAGCGCCGGCGGAAGCGTCGATCTGTTCTGACAGCCACCCGCAAGCGACCCGCCCCCCAGGACCCGCAAGGACCCTCTGACATGCCCAAGACCCGTGTTGTCGTGGTGGACGACTCCGCCCTCGTTCGAGGGCTGCTCACCGAGATCATCGACCGCCAGCCCGACATGTGCTGCGTCGGAGCCGCCAGCGACCCGTTGGTCGCACGCGAGATGATCCGCAACCTCGACCCGGACGTGATCACGCTGGACATCGAGATGCCGCGCATGGACGGGCTCGACTTCCTGGCGCGGCTGATGCGCCTGCGCCCGATGCCGGTGGTGATGGTCTCGACCCTCACCGAGCGCGGTGCCGACGTCACGTTGAAGGCGCTGGAACTGGGCGCCATCGACTTCGTCGCCAAGCCCAAGATCGGCGTCGCCGATGGCCTTCGCCAGCTCGGGGCCGACATCACCGAGAAGATCCGCACGGCGGCCAAGGCGCGCGTCTCGCGTCTTCCGGCTGCTGCGCCGGCGGCCGCTCCCGGCACGCCTTCCCGGCCCACGACCGCGAGTCCCCTGGCCAACGTCGGCCGGGTGTCGACCGAGAAGATCATCTTCATCGGTGCCTCCACCGGCGGCACCGAGGCCACGCGTGAAGTGCTGATGCATCTGCCCGCGGACTGCCCGGCGGTGATGATCACGCAGCACATGCCACCCGGATTCACCAAGAGCTACGCGGCCCGGCTGGATGGCCTGACCCGGCTGGCGGTCGCCGAAGCCGAAGACGGCCAGCGGGTGCTGCCCGGACATGCCTACATCGCGCCGGGAGGCAAACACCTGGCCGTGGAGCGCTCGGGCGCGAACTACATCGCCCGGGTCAGCGACGGCGACCCGGTCAATCGCCACAAACCGAGCGTCGAGGTGCTGTTCGAGTCGGCGGCCCGCGTGGTCGGCCGCAATGCCCTGGGCGTGATGCTCACCGGGATGGGCGGCGACGGCGCGCGCGCCATGCGCACGATGCGCGATGCCGGCAGCTTCAACCTCGTCCAGGACGAAGCCAGCTGCGTCGTCTTCGGGATGCCGCGCGAGGCGATCGCCCATGGCGCCGCCCAGGAGGTTCTGCCGCTGGGCAAGATCGCGCCGCGTCTGGTCGAATGGCTGCGGGCCAATGCCGGGGTCGCAACCCGGGTCTGATCACGCCGCTGCCGACGGCAGGAAGCACTGCTGGAGGTCGTTCAGGAAGTCGAACCCGCGCTCGCTGGCGACGAGCCGCGTCGGATCCTGCCCCATCAGCCCCCGCGATGCCGCCTGGGCCAGTGGCCGCGAAATGGCGCTCGCCGCCAGCCCGGTGCGCTCTTCGAAGAGGACCGCCGGCACGCCTTCGCGCAGCCGCAGCGCGTTGAGCATGAACTCGAACGGCAGCGCATCGGGCGCCACTTCGTGTTCGTTCGACACCGCCTGCCCGGCCGCGGCCTGCGCCATGTACTGGGCCGGCTCGCGCCACCGCACCTGGCGCACGATGCGCTCCGGGAACGAGAGCTTGCCGTGGGCGCCGGCGCCGATGCCGAGGTAGTCGCCGAAAGCCCAGTAGTTGAGGTTGTGGCGGCAGCGATGGCCGGGCCGTGCAAACGCCGAGACCTCGTAGCGCTCCAGCCCCTGCCCTGCCGTCGCGGCAAAGATGGCATCCAGCATGTCGCTGGCCCGGTCGTCGTCGGGCAGATCGGCCGGCGGCCGGCTCGCGAATACGGTGTTCGGCTCCAGCGTCAGGTGGTAGATCGACAGGTGCGGCGGGCCGAAGGCGAGTGCCGTGTCCAGATCCCGCGCCAACGCGGCCGGATCCTGCCCCGGCAAGGCGTACATCAGATCGAGGTTCCAGGTCTCGAAGCACTCGGCGGCTTCGGCCACCGCGGCGCGTGCCTGGGCACCGTCGTGGACGCGGCCGATGCGCTCCAGCGCCGCGTCGTCGAAGCTCTGGACGCCGACCGAGAGCCGCGTCACGCCGGCCTTGGCGAAGGCGCGGAACCTCTCGCGCTCGAAGGTGCCCGGGTTGGCCTCCAGGGTGATCTCGCAACCCGGCACCAACGGCAGCCGGGCGCGCACGCCAGCGACCAGGCGGTCGATCGCGTCGGGCGAAAACAGGCTCGGCGTTCCACCGCCGATGAACACGCTGATCACCGGCCGGCCCCAGACCTGCGGCAGCGCCGATTCGAGATCGGCCATCAAGGCGTCGAGGTACTGCGCCTCGGGCAGCGCAGCGTCGTCGCCCCGCCGCTCGTGGCTGTTGAAGTCGCAGTACGGGCACTTCTTGAGGCACCAGGGCAGGTGCACGTACAGCGACAGCGGAGGCAGCGCGGCGAGCCGGATCCGGCCCGGCCGCAGGAACTGGACACGTGCGCTGGCGGGGTCGTTCACGCGAACCACTGCTCGCGCATCAGCACGCGCAGCGCCTGTGCCGAGCGGCCGCGGTGGCTGAGGCTGTTCTTGGTCTCGACCGCGAGTTCTGCCGCCGTCGTGCCGCGTTCGTCGACCACGAACAGGGGGTCATAGCCGAAACCGCCCTCACCGCGGACCTTGAAGCCTATGCGCCCGGGCCAGCGGCCGCTGGCGATCAGCGGCTCGGGGTCGTCGGGGTGACGCAGCGCGACGAGCGTGCTGACGAAGGCGGCGCGGCGCTCACCGCCACCGTCGGGCAGTGCCTCCAGTCTCTCCAGCAGCCAGGCATTGTTTGCCGCGTCCTGTGCCGCGCGAAGGGTCTCGCGGTCAGAAAGGCCGGCGCCAGAAGGCAAAGCTGCGATGTGCGCCGAGTCCACGCCCGGCAGGCCGCCGAGCGCTTCGACCACGAGGCCGGAGTCGTCGGCCAGCGCTGCACCTCCGCTGGCGCGTGCCGCCGCGCGCGCCTTGGCCAGTGCGTTCTCGACGAAGCTGCGGTGCGGCTCTTCGGCTTCCGGGATGCCCAGTTCGCCCTGTGCCACCAGCTCGACAGGCAGGCCGGCCAGCAGCGCCGTCAGTTCCTTGAGCTTCTTGGCGTTGTTGGAGGCCAGCACCAGTCGCATCGGCCGCTGTCCGGTCATGCCAGCCCGAGCGCCACCTTCTGCGCCCGCACGAGATCGGCAATGCCCCCGGTCGCCAGGGCCAGCAGCGCATCCAGCTCGGCGCGGCTGAACGGCATGCCTTCGGCCGTGCCCTGCACCTCGACAAAGCCGCCCGAACCGGTCATCACGACGTTCATGTCGGTATCGCAGGCCACGTCCTCGACGTACTCCAGATCCAGCACCGGCACGCTGCCCATCAGGCCCACCGACACCGCCGCGACATGGTCACGGATCGGGCTCGCCGAAAGCCTGCCCTGAGCGATGAGCCAGCTCACCGCGTCGTGCGCTGCGACAAAAGCACCCGTGATGGCCGCCGTGCGCGTGCCGCCATCGGCCTGGATCACGTCGCAGTCCAGCTGGATGCTCCTTTCGCCCAGAGCCTTGAGGTCGAACACGCTGCGCAGCGAGCGGCCGATCAGGCGCTGGATCTCCTGGGTCCGGCCGCTCTGCTTGCCCTTGGCGGCCTCACGGTCGCTGCGGGTGTGGGTGCTGCGCGGCAGCATGCCGTACTCGGCCGTGACCCAGCCCTCGCCGCTGCCGCGCTTGTGTGGCGGCAGACGCTCTTCCACCGACGCGGTGCACAGCACGCGGGTGTCGCCGAAGCACACGAGCACCGATCCTTCAGCGTGGCGAGTGTGGTGGCGCTCGATGCGCACGGTGCGAAGTGCATCGTGGGCACGGCCTTGGGGTCGGGTGTGGCTCATGGGCTCAAGGGTCGGAGTCGTCGTGTGGGGGGCCGCCGGCTGGCTGGGCCGGCGCGGCGAGGGAGGCGCTTTCGCTCAGCGCCGCTTGTGCGACGAGCGCTGGATCGCCTCGTTGATCTCGCGGATCGAACGTTCGATCTCGGCGTCGTCCAGCTCGTCGGCGGCCACGGGGTCGCCGGCCAGGCTGGCCTGGATCGTGGAGGCGAAGACCTCCTCGCCCAGGGTCTTGGTCGAGACGTTGGCCAGCGCCTCCTGGTCTTCAGCGGCCTCCCACTCGACCGCCAGCGCCGTGACGTTGTCGCTCTTTTCGCCGGCGATGCGCAGCGCACGCTCGACGAGTTCGGGCACCGCCTGGGAGATCGGTTGCGCCGCCAGCACTTCGGCGATCTCGGCGTCGGGCAGGCTTCCCCAGAGACCATCGCTGCACAGCAGGACACGGTCGCCGGCCTGCATCACCAGCGGGCCGGCGGTGTCCACCACCGGCTTGGCCGGGCTGCCCAGGCAGGTGAACAGGACGTTGCGGTTGACGGCATTGGCCACCCCCATCACCGGGTGCGGCACGACCTGCGCCAGAGTGCTCTGCAGCTCGCTGTAGGAGTGGTCGCGCGTGCGCGCCACGAGCTTGTCGCCGCGCACCAGGTACAGCCGCGAATCGCCGCAATGCGCCCAGTACGCGGCCGGGCCCTGCAACAGGCAGGCGACGACCGTGGTGCGCGGGGTGTCCATCAAGGCCCGCTCGGTCGCGTAGCGCAGCAGCTGGTGGTGGCCGGCGATGATCGCCTCGTGCAGGAAGCGCAGCGGGTCCTCGATCCTGGGCTTGGCCTCGCGCTGAAAGCGCGCCGCCAGCGCCTGCAAGGCCAGTTGGGACGCCACCTCGCCCTCCGGGTGGCCGCCCATGCCATCGGCCAATGCAAACAGGCCCGCGTCCCGCGTGTAGCAATAGCCCATGCGGTCTTCGTTCTTGTCGCGCCCGCCGCGACGGCTGACCTGGTAGACCGCAAATCTCATGGGCTCGATCCGTCAGGCCTTCTGGCCGGCCTTCAGGGTTTCGAGCTGGAGCTTGAGTCGCTCACTGAAGCTGAGCTTGGTGTAGCGGCGCTCGGTCTCGCGCGCCAGTTCCTTCTGCAAGGCGAACACGCTCTGCGGCCGCGACAGCGGGTCCAGCGACATGCACCACTCGGTGACTTCGATGAGGTTGTCGGAGTAGACGTTGCGCAACCGCGAAAGACTGAGCGCCAAGCGATCCTTCTCGATGCGCTGCGGCGCGTCGTTGGGTGGATAGCCCTGCATGCAGGCGTAGATGCAGGCCCCGATGGCGTAGATGTCGGTCCAGGGACCCAGCGTGCCGTCGCGGCGATACATCTCGGGCGCCGCAAACCCCGGCGTGTACATCGGGCGGATGAAGTTGCCTTCCTTGGACAGGACTTCGCGCGCGGCGCCGAAGTCCAGCATCACGGCCTTGTTGTCGTTGGTGACGAAGATGTTGGCCGGCTTGATGTCCAGGTGCAGCATCTTGTGCTGATGCACGATGCGCAGACCGCGCAGGATCTCGTCGAAAAGGCTGCGGATGGTGCTTTCTCGGAAGACCTTGTCCCGCTTGAGGTCGCGCGCGGTGACGATGAAGTCCTGCAGCGTGTCGCCCTGCAGGTAGTTCATCACCATGTAGACCGTCTCGTTCTCGCGGAAGAAGTTCAGCACCGAGACCACGCTCGGGTGGCTGATCTGCGCGAGGCTGCGGCCCTCTTCGAAGAAGCTCTTCAGCCCAAGCCGGTACAGCGGCTGCTTGTCGGGCTTGACCCGCGGCGTCAGTTCCCCGGGCGAGCGCTCGGCCAGCGATGCGGGCAGGTATTCCTTGATGGCGACGAACTGGGCGCTTTCGCCTTCGGCCAGGTAGACCACGCCAAAGCCACCGGCGGCCAGCTTCTTGATGATCTGGTAGCCGCCCACGACCGTGCCGGAAGGCAGGGGTGCGGGCTTGGGCTTGGACATAATGGCGGGCTTTGCTGCAAGGCGGGAACGATGGCGGTTTATAGCATGACGGGTTACGCCAGCGCGGTTGCGGGCGTTGCCGCGGCCGCCTCGGAAAAGGACCGCGTCAGCGACCCGGGAAGCACCGCGAGCGGCGCCGGTCCGGGGGCGACTTCGGGCCTGCTCGCCGAGGCCCGGTCGGTCAACGGCCGCTTCCTCGATCTGACGGTCAAGCTACCCGAGGAACTTCGTGGACTCGAGCCCGCGATCCGCGATCTGGTGCAGGCGTCGGTCAAGCGCGGCAAGGTCGAGGTCCGCCTGGCCCTCCCGCGCGAGACCGAGAGCGGCTGGCCGCAACCCTCGCCCGAACAGCTCAGCCGTCTGGCGTATCTGCAGGATGCAGTCTCGAGCTGGCTGCCCAAGGCGGCCCCCCTCAGCACGAACGAAGCCCTGCATTGGTGTGCCCGTGGCGCCACCGGCGGCGCCCCGGCCGACGAAGGCGCGCTGGCGGTGGTCCGCGAGTGCATCGCCGGCCTGAAGCAAGCCCGCCAACGCGAAGGCGCGCGCCTGGTGGCGAGCCTGACCGAGCGCACCGCCAAGCTACGGTCCCTGGCGCAACAGGCGGTCCCGATGGTGCCAGCGGCCGTGCAACGCCAACAGCAGCGCTTCCTTGACCGCTGGGCCGAGGCGCTGGCGGCCACCGACGCGGCCTCCAGCGTCCCGCGCGAGGCCCTTCAGGAGCGTGCCCTGAACGAGGCCGCGGCCTATGCCATCCGCATCGACGTCGCCGAAGAGCTGACCCGCCTCGCAGCCCACCTCGACGAGATCGACCGACTGCTCGCCGCCGGCGGCGAACTCGGCAAGCGGCTCGACTTCCTGATCCAGGAACTCCACCGCGAGGCCAACACCCTGGGCTCCAAGTCCTCGGCCCTCGAGCTGACGGCCATCTCGGTCGAGATGAAGGTGCTGATCGAGCAGATGCGTGAGCAGGTGCAGAACCTGGAGTAGTCCCGCGGCGTTTCTTGCTGTCCCACTGCTCCACGCCGCCTTCGAGCTCTCGTCGGTCAAGGGTCGCGCACAGTTCCTTACCTGGATAGAATGTAAGGAAGCTTTCTGTCCATAAGGGACGCAATCATGTTCGCCACGCTGACCAGCAAGGGACAACTCACCCTGCCCAAGGAGATTCGCGACCGTCTGAACCTGGACGCCGGAGCGATCCTCGACTTCCAGATCCAGGCCGACAACACGATCACCGCCCGGCATGTCCAGCCCGACGCTCGACGCATCCGGGGGTTGCTCAAGTCCCCCCATGCGGCGCCGCTGACCGTCGAGCAAATGGATGGGGCCGTGTCAAGGCAGCTGCGCGACAAGCACGCACCCAGCCACGCGGGCCGCAAGTCGGCTGGCCGATGATCGGCATCGACACCAACGTCCTGCTGCGCCTTTGGCTCAACGATGACCCGGCGCAGAACAAGCGCATCGACGCACTGTTGGCAACGCATGGCGGCATGCCGGGCTCGTTGCTGGTGACGGATGTCGTCCTGGCGGAAGCCGTCTGGACCCTGAAGTCGGCCTTCGACCAGGACAAGCACGCGCAGTCAATCGCTGTGCGAAGCCTGTTGGAGGAGACCGCGTTCGCCTTCGAAGATCGCGAAGCCGTCACCATGGCGCTGGGCCTTTTCGAGGCAGGCTCCTGCGGATTCGCCGACTGCTTCGTCGTCGCCAAGCACGCTCGGCAGGGTTGCGAATTCACTGCGACCTTTGATCGAGGCATGCGCAAGCTGCCAGGAGTCAAGGTGCTCTGACCTGGCCTGACCCAGCGCGTGACACTGAATTCGCGCTGCAGCCCCTCGCACACGGTGTCGCCGCGGCCCTGCTCCCGAATGCGCCGGTCCAGCCGCTGCCCATTCGCGAGTGACGGCTCCAGGGCGCCCCGTGTTGATGTCCCAGGAAGTGGTGTAGGTCCACAGGTGCGCGGCAAGGCGCGGAGGGTGGAGCCCTTAGGGCGAAACACCATCGGGCCGACGTTCGCCTACGAAAGTCGATGGCCGAGCCCGCTAAGCGCTCCGAAGCGCGACATTGGCCTGCGAGGGGCCGCGCAGACTCGTTGAAGCTGTTCCCAACCGGCTTCGGCCGTACAGGGAATTTGAGTCAGATCGTCAAGAGCGGTCTTTGGTACATCTCACGTCAGACAGTCTGGCTTGAGAAGGAACGAGTGGCGGCGCAAGCTGGGGCGTCCATCTACATGCCCCAGCGCAACGCGGCCGTGTGAAGGGGCGCATCCCACAGCGCCAACATCGACGGGTCTGCCGCGCAGACAGTGATCGAACATCCAGCCATTTCCAACGACGTCACGTACGACCCCGTCAGATGCCGGACGGCCTTCACGCCTGCACCAGCGAGGACCTTGTTCGCCGCATTCACCATCACATACAACTCCATCAACGGTGTGCCACCGAAGCCATTCACCAGCAGGAACACCTCTTGCCCGCGCTTGAGCGACAGGTCCTTCAGCACAGCGCCCGTGAGTTCACCCGCAATCTCTTCGGCGCTGGTCAGTTTCACCCTGCGTCGGCCGGGTTCGCCGTGGATGCCGACGCCCATTTCCATTTCATCCACGCCGATCTGGAAGGTGGGTGAGCCCGCTGCCGGCACCGTGCAAGAGGTCAAGGCCACCCCCATGCTGGCGGTGCTCTTGTTCACCGAGTCGCCCAGTGCCTTCAGGTCGGCCAGGCTTTCGCCTCGCTCGGCCGCCGCGCCGACGATCCGCTCGACGAGCAGCGTGCCTGCCACGCCGCGGCGCCCGGTGGTGTAGGTGGAGTTCTCCACCGCCACGTCGTCGTTGATGATGACCGTGTCGTTCTCGCGGTCCAGCATCTCGGTGGCCATCTGGAAGTTCATCATGTCACCGGAGTAGTTCTTCACGATGAACAGCACGCCGGCGCCGGTGTCTACCTCCTGCGCGGCCGCGAGCATCTGATCCGGGGTTGGCGACGTGAACACCTGACCCGGACACGCCGCATCGAGCATGCCGTGGCCAATGAACCCGGTGTGCAAGGGCTCGTGGCCGGATCCGCCTCCCGAGATCAGCGCCACCTTGCCGGGCTTGAGCGCTCTTCGGCGCACGAACTGCAGGCCCGGATCGAGGGTCACGATGTCGGCGTGGGCCGCTGCGAAGCCCTGCAGCGACTCGGCAAGAACCGTATCGACGTGGTTGATGAGTTTCTTCATGACGGTGACTCGATGAATGGACGAAGGAAGTACGACCGGCCGCGGCTCAGAGCTGGTCGCAGATGCTGCCGATGATCAGGGCCATCGAACGCGAGCCGGGGTCCACGTGGCCCAGCGCACGCTCCCCCAGGAACGAGGACCGGCCGCGGCCCGCCTCCATCTGCGCCGTCGCTTGCACACTGTCGTCGGCGCATTGCCGAACGCGGGCCAGCAACTCAGCATGCCCGAGGTCACCCGACGCGGCCAGCAATTGGCGCACCGGGTCCAACACGTCCAGCAGCGTCTTCTGGCCCACTTCGGCCTTGCCCAGCCGGGTCAGGGCCTTGATGCACGCATCCAGCGCCCGGGCCATGTCAGCCGAGGTCGGCTGCGCAGGCAGCTCTTTGGCCAACGTGACGAGCAAGGTGCCAAACACCGGACCCGACGAGCCGCCGATCGTGGACATGCAGGTCAAGCCCATGGTCTTGAGCGCTTCGTTGAAGGTCTGGGTGCTCAGGACGTCCATCTTGGCCTGGATGGCCTGCGCGCCGCGGCGCATGTTCAGCCCATGGTCGCCGTCGCCGATGGCTTGATCGAGCGCCGTGAGCTCGTCCACATGGTCGATCAGGGTCTGCGTGGCCGCTTGGATGAGTGGGATGTGATTCATAAGGGGCTTCAAAAACGATGGATGGGATCTCAGGCCAGCAGCCGCTGGCCGCTGGCGTCGAACCACAGTGCACGCCGCACCTGCAGGCTCACGGCGTCGCCTGCTTCGAGACCGGTGCTGGCAGGTGTGGCTGAAACCAGTTCCTGGTCGGAGCCGCTGACCTGCACATGCACCAGATGCTGGTCGCTCAAGCGCTCCACCCGCAGCACGCGGGCCGTGAGCTCAGCCGTGTGGCCGGCACTTGCGCGACCCAAGCTGAGATGCTCGCTGCGGATGCCGATGGTGGCTGCCTGGTCTGGCGCGGCCATCGCCGCCAAGGCGCTGCGCGGCACCAGGTTGATGCGCGGTGCGCCCAGTCGTGAAGCCACATAGCTGCTGACCGGGTTTTCGTAGATCTCGCGCGGCGTGCCCAACTGCACCAGCCGGCCCTGCTCCAGCACGCCAACCCGGGTGGCCATGGTCAGCGCTTCGGTCTGGTCGTGGGTGACGTAGAGCATGGTCGCGCCCAGGTCCTGCTGGATGCGCTTGAGCTCCAGGCGCAGGTCGTTGCGCAGCTTGGCGTCCAGCGAAGACAACGGCTCGTCCATCAGCGTGACCGCCGGGTTGCGCACCAGCGCGCGGCCGATGGCCACGCGCTGCATCTGCCCGCCAGACAAGCGAGTGGCCGGGTTCTGCAGCTTGTCGTCGATGCGCAGCATGCGAGCCACTTCGTTGACTTTGCGTTCGATCTCGGCCTGCGGGGTGGGCCGCATAGGCGAACGCAAGGGGAACGCCAGGTTCTCGAACACGGTGAGGTGCGGGTACAGCGAATACTGTTGGAACACGAAGGTCACGTCACGCAGAGCTGGCGCCAGCAGGGTGACGTCGCTGCCGCCGATGAACACCTGGCCTGAATCGGGCTTCTCCAGCCCAGCCACCAGGCGCAGCGTGGTGGTCTTGCCAGCCCCGCTGGGGCCGAGCAGCACGATGAACTCACCACTGCGAACGTCCAGGCTCAGGCTGTTGACGGCGCGAACGTCGCCAAAGCGCTTGTCCACACCTTCCAATCGAAGATCAGCCATGCCGCTCTCCAGCGCGGCTGCCATTGAACGGCGCCCCTGTCTGCGTGCCACGCCCGCGTGCGTGTGCAACCACGGGTGTGTCGTCGCGCGCCGTCTGCAGCGCACGGCCGCTGGCCTCATCAAACAAGGACACCGCGGACGCATCGAAGCGCAGCCCCACATGGTCGCCACGTGCCACTGGCGAATCAGCACCCACCTTGGCGCGCAGGGTGGCGCCTGTGGCCGTGGCCACGGTGACGATCTGACTGATGCCCAGGTACTCGGTGCCCAGCACCTCGGCGCGCAGCGCGGAGTCGTCGGCAAAATGCACATGCTCGGGCCGCACACCACACAGCAAGGCGCTTTGTGGCACGTCTTGGCGCAGCGTGGGCACCGAGACGCGGGCCGGGCCAATCTGCACCGCATCGGCACCCTGGTTCAACGCCGCCTCGAAGGGCAGAAAGTTCATGGCTGGAGAGCCGATGAAGTCAGCGACGAAAACGCTCGCCGGCCGTTCGTAGACTTCCATCGGCGCACCGAGTTGCTCGATGACACCGCGGTTCATGATGGCAATGGTGTCGGCCATCGACATGGCCTCGGTCTGGTCGTGGGTGACCACCACCGTGGTGGCTTTCAGGCGGTCATGCAGCGCCCGCAACTCATGGCACATCACCTCGCGGAACTCAGCGTCCAGCGCACCCAGTGGCTCGTCCATCAGGAAGGCCATGGGCTGGCGCACGATGGCCCGGCCGAGCGCCACGCGCTGGCGGTCGCCGCTGGACAGGCCCGACACCGACGAGCGCAGCAAGCCCGTGATACGCAAGGTCGCCGCCGCCTCGTTCACTCGGCGCTCGATCTCGGCCTTGGGCAGGCCCTGCGACACCAGCGGGAAAGCGATGTTCTGGCGCACGTTCATGTGCGGATAGAGCGCAAACATCTGAAAGCAGAAAGCAATGTCGCGCGCCGAGGCGCGCTTGAAGCTCACGTCTTCATCACCCAGGAAGACCTGCCCCGAGGTGGGCAACTCCAGCCCGGCAATCATGCGCAGCGTGGTCGTCTTGCCGCAGCCCGAGGGCCCGAGCAGACAGAAGAACTCGCCGTCTTGCACGGTGAAGGTGGAGTCCTGCACGGCGGTGAACTCGGCAAAAGCCTTGTGCAGGTGCTGGACGCGGATCTGTGCCATTGCTGGGTTCTCTCACAACGTCTCAATCAGGAAACTTCGAGACCACCATGAACATCACGGTGCCGACAAGCGTGGTCACGAACGACCAGGTGTAAAGCACCAGCGCAAAGGGTTGCAGCATCATGAAGATGCCCAAGGCGACGACGATGCAAGCCAGCATTTCCATGGGGCCGCGACGCAGCGCCTTGGGCCAGGAGGAGGTTTTCACTTGCGCACCGCTCCGAAGGTGATGCCGCGCAGCAAGTGCTTGCGCAGCAGGATGGTGAAGACGAGGATGGGCACCAGAAACAGCGTGGTGCCGGCAGCCACCGCGGGCCAGTCTTGCCCACCCTCACCGATGATGATGGGGATAAAGGGCGGCGCGGTCTGCGCGGTGCCCGAGGTCAGCAACACAGCGAAGGCGTACTCGTTCCAGGAAAAGATCAGACAGAAGATCGCGGTGGCGACGATGCCGGTCGTGGCCTGGGGCAGCACCACTTTGCGAAAGGCCTGCAGTCGGGTGTAGCCGTCGACCATGGCGGCCTCTTCGTACTCGCGCGGGATCTCGTCGATGAAGCCTTTGAGCAGCCAGACCGCCAACGACACGTTGATCGCGCTGTAGAGCAAGATCATGCCCAGCCTGGTGTCGGAAAGCCCCAGCTCTCGGTACATCAAGAAGATCGGAATGGCCACCGCGATGGGCGGCATCATGCGCGTGGACAAGATGAAGAACAGCAAGTCGTCCTTCATCGGCACTTTGAAGCGCGAGAAGGCGTAGGCCGCCATCACGCCCAGACCCACCGCCAGGACCGTGGAGCCCACGGCAATGATCAGCGAGTTGACAAAGCGTGGAACAAACTTCGACTGGCCCACCACCACCATGTTGTCGGCGCGCGCCTGGCGCTCACAGGCATCGTTGGCTGGCGGCAACTGGGCGATGTATTCCGGTGTCTGCCGCGAGCGCGTCGTGAAGAGGTTGCAGAAGCCTTCGGTCGACGGCTCGAAGATGACTTTGGGCGGGTAGCTGATGGAGTCGGCGGGGGTCTTGAACGCGGTCAGGATGATCCAGGCCAAGGGCACGATGGTGATGAACGCGTAGAGCGCCACCAAAACGCCAGCGACGATGCGGGTGGTGACCGTGGGTTCAACCACGGAGTGCGCTGTACTGATGCCGAGTTTCATGGTGCGGGCGCTTGAGTCATCAGCGGTTCTTGACGTGGTTCAAGGCTTTGACGTAGATGTTGGCCAGGCCAAACACCGCGACAAAGAGCGTGACGGCGAAGGCCGACGCGTAGCCCGTGCGCCACTTCTCGAAGGCCTCGCGCTTCAAGGTGATGGACGCCAGTTCAGTGGCTGAACCCGGGCCACCCGAGGTGAGCAGGTTCACCATGTCAAACATCTTGAAGTTCTCGATGCCGCGGAACAGCACGGCCAGCATCACGAAGGGCAGCACCATCGGCAGCGTGATCGACCAGAACTGCCGCCACTGCGACGCGCGGTCAACTTCAGCGGCTTCGTAGATGTAGTCGGGAATCGAGCGCAGCCCGGCCAGGCAGATGAGCATGACGTAGGGCGTCCACATCCAGGTGTCGACGATGACGATGGCCCAGGGCGCCAGATTCACCGAGCCCAGCATCGAGAAAGACGAAGGAGCCAGATCGCTGAAGAAGGCCACGATGTAGTTGAACAAGCCGATCTGCGGCTGGTACAAGAAGGCCCAGAAATTGCCCACCACGGCGGGCGACAGCATCATGGGGATCAGGATCAGCGTGGTCCAGAAACCATGGCCGCGGAATTTGCGGTCGATCAACCAGGCCAGCGCGAAGCCAATCAGCACCTGCAGCAGGATGGTCCAGAACAGGAAGTGCGCTGTGGTCTGCATCGCCACCCAGATGTCGGGGTCGGTGAGCACGGAGATGTAGTTGTCCAGCCCCACGCCAAGCACTTCGGCGTTAGGCCGGTTGGCGCGGAAGTTGGTGAACGACAGCCTGACCGTCCAGATGAGCGGGAAGATGTTGATGGCCAGCAGCAACACCATCGTCGGGCCGATGAACAGCCACGCCACGCTGCGGTCAGACAGACCGCGCATGCGCTGGGCAAGGGGCACAGGTGTGGCTTTCGCCATGTTCTGCGCCAAGGGCGTGGTGCTCAGACTCATGAGTTTGGACTTGGATGGGTCGAGGGGCTATGCGCCCCGGGCCGGCATGGCCCGGGGCCGATCTGCCGATCACTTCAGCTTGCCGTCTTCCTTGAAGACCTTCTTCCAGTCAGCCACCAGGCCATCAAGCGCTTCCTTGGCGGTGCCCTTGTCGGCCACCACGAAGTCGTGCATGCGCTTTTGCATCGCCAGCATCAGCTGCGCATAAGAAGGCTCGGCCCAGAAGTCCACCACCATGCCCATCGAATCGAGGAAAGCCTGTGCGAAGGGCGAGCTCTTGGCGTAGCCAGGGTCTCTGAGCACTGCGTTGTGCGCCGATGACCCGCCAATGGCTTGCCACTTCTTTTGCACGGCTGGGTCTGCAAACCACTTGATGTACTGCAGCGCTTCGTTCTTGCTGTTGGAGTAGGACACCACCGAGATGCCCTGTCCACCCAACTGCACGCCCTTGGCCTTGTCGGACGGGTTGGTGAAGAAGCCGATCTTGTCGCCGCCGACGTTCGGATCCTTGCTCAGACCCGGGAAGAAGGCGAACCAGTTCATCATCATCGCCACCTGGCCCGACTTGAAGGCATCGAGCCCCTCGCCCATGTAGGCGTTGGTCAGTCCCGGCGGCGTGCTGCCCTTGTAGAGGGCCTTGTAGAACTCCAGGGCCTTGATGGCATCGGGCGAATTGACGAAGCCGTCCATCGCATACGGCTTCTTCGGGTCTTGGTACCTGAAGCCCATGGGCACGAGCACGTTGGTCACGCCCATCGTGATGCCTTCGCTGCCGCGCTCGGTGAAGATGTAGGCGCCATAAACCTTTTTGCCATCGACCATGCGGCCCTGGAAGAACTCTGACACCTGCCTGAACTCAGTCCAGGTCTTGGGCGGCGCAAGGTCGCGGTTGTGCTTCTTCTTGAACTCAGCGCGCAGCTCGGGCTTGGCGAACCAGTCTTTCCGGTAGGTCCAGCCCACCGAGTCAGCCATGGCGGGCAGGGCCCAGTAGTTCGGCGTGCCCTTGGGCCACTCGGCATAGCCGGTCACGGTGGCGGGTGCGAAGTCGGTCATCTTGATGCCCTCCTTCGCAAAGAAGTCGTTCAGCTTGACGTAGTGGCCGCTCTCGGCAGAACCGCCGATCCACTGGCTGTCGCCGATGATCAGGTCACACAGCTTGCCCTTGCTGTTGAGTTCGTTGAGCATGCGATCGGCAAAGTTCGGCCAGGGCACGAACTCGAACTTCATCTTGATGCCGCTCTTGGCAGTGAATTCCTTGGACAGTTCGACCAGGGCGTTGGCTGGGTCCCAGGCGGCCCAGCACAAGGTGATGGTCTTGTCTTGTGCATGCGCGGCGGTGCCGCCCAGCGACAAGGCGGTGGCAACGGCCAGGGCCTGAAGCCCCGCCAGGGTTTTGCGTTTCAAGTTCATGAGGTCTCCGTTGGGGTAGATGGACTTTTGGGCACACACATCCGACATCCGTTCATTCCAGGTTCTCGGCGGTCAGGATTTCGATGCGCGGTTGCGCGACGTTCAGCGCTCCGCGTACGTTTTCGCACTGGGCGCGCAGGACGCGTGCTGCGGCCGCTACGCAGTAGTGGATGTCTTGGTGCAGCAGGTAGGACAGCGCGCCGTTCGTCAAGAGCGTCCGGTGCTCGTCAGTGAGGTCATGCGCGATGGCGGCGGCCCGTGTCGCCAGGCCGCTCTTCACAAGTGCTTTCACGACGCCAGCAGCGCCTGAGCCCACGTTGTAGATGCCGGCCACGCGCGCGGCATCGATGTCGCGGGCAAGAAACCCCGCCAACGCTTGCTCCGCCCCGGCGGCATCGGCCGGCAAGTCGGGGACACGCACCATCCGCAACTGTGGGAATCGCTCTTCGAGCACTTGGGCAAAGCCCACCCGACGTTCGATCTCGGCCGACAAGCGGGTGGCTTGCGATGACAGCAGCAGCGTGTCGCGCCCATCGGGTCGCGCCATTCTCGCCAGCAGCAAGCCTGCGGTGCGGCCCGCGGCGCGGCTGTCGGCGCCGATGTAGGTTTCGCGCATCGAGCCGGCCACATCGGAGAACAGCGTCACCACGTGCACGCCGGCCCGAACCAGTTCGTTGATCGCCAGCTTGACGGGGGGCAGGTCCGGCGCCAGCAGGGCAATGCCGTGGCAGTCATCCAGCGTCGCCAGATCTGCGGCAAATCGTGCCGGGTCCCTGGCGTCCAGCCGATGGGTGACCTCGGTGATGTGCTGGTGTCGGAAGTCCCCGGCTGCCTGCGCAATCTGTCTGTCGATCAGCCCGAAGAACGGCGATGGATCGTCGGGCAACACATAGGCAAAGCGGAAGTTCTCGCCACGGCGTGGGCGCCCGGGTTGCGGCTTGGCGCCGAGCTTGGCAACCACCTGAAGCACCCGATCGACGGTCTCTGCATTGACACCCGGGCGCCGGTTGAGCACGCGGTCAACCGTGGCGGTGCCCACGCCTGCCAGACGGGCAATTTCGGCGATGGTGGGTGTGCTGGCCATGCGTGAGGGAAGGCTGATGCTGTTAATCTATAAACATCAATAACTAAATCAATCATGGTTTACGAGGGCCATCATCGCGCCGCTCGCAAGCGAAGCGCGGTGTGAGGCCCACACGCGACCCCGTCGGCAAAGTCACCGGGGCGACGCGGGCTGAGGGTGCCCGGACGACGAGGTCGCCACCCCGCGGCAAGCGTCCGGCGGACCCATCTTGAACTGAGGTCGCGCGGCGCTGACGAGCGTGCTGAGGTCGCGTTCAAGCAGGCCGTCATCGACAAACTCACGCACGAGAACGCGATCATCAAGCGGCCGAAGTTCGCCGCCAAGCCCGAGGCCTACAGCGCCGAGCAGAGCAGCCTGCTGGAAGAGATGCTGGACGGCGACCTGGCGGCGGTGGCTGCCGAGATCGCAGCGATGGCCCCGTTGGCCAAGGCCAGCGGTGAGAAGCAGATCCCCAAGCGCGAGAAGCTGCCTGCAAGCCTGCCACTCCGCGAGATCCGCCACGAGCCCGAGGACACCACCTGCGGCTGCGGCACACCAGTGCAGCGCGTCGGCAAGGACGTGGCCGAGAAGCTGGACTTCCAGCCGGGCGTGTGCACGGTGGAGCGCCACATCCGCAGCAAGTGGGTCTGCAAGTGCTGCGAGACCATCCAACAGGCGCCAGGGGCGCCGCACGTCATCGACAAGGGACTGCCCACGACCGACCTGCGGGTCCATGTGCTGGTTGCCAAGTACCTGGACCATCTGCCGCTGTACCGCCAGGAAGCGATCGTCGAGCGGGCTGGGCACCTGATCGCCCGGTCCACGATGGCACATTGGGAGGGCGAGTGCAGCGTGCAGCTACAGCCGCTGGTGGACGTCCTGGCCGCCGAACGGCTGCGCCAGCCGGTGCTGCATGCCGATGAGACGCCGGTGGCGATGCTCAAGCCGGGCAACGGCAAGACGCATCGTGCGTACCTGTGGAGCTGCTGCACGACACCGTTCAACCCGGTCAAGGCCGTCGTCTTCGACTTCGCCGAGAGCCGCGGTGGCGAGCATGTGCGCGGCTTCCTCGGCTTGCCCGGCACGCAGAACAAGCCAGGCTGGCAGTGCAAGCTCGTCACCGATGACTGTGGTGGCCCCGCCAATCGCAACCGCATTGAACCACCCATCTCAGCAACCTGGCGCGGGTTGCGGCTGATCCGTCGCCCTGCGCCTGGCACCGTGTTCGGTCCGATCGGGCGGCCGGCCTGCCCCAGGGCCGCAACAGGCGGCGTCACAGATCGGGCTTCGTGGCAGTCAAAGGGAACAGAGGCGGTCCGTATCGGTACCGCGCCAACCGAGGCCACTGATCATGCCGTTCTTCCCCCACTTGTTGTCCACCGCCATCCCCGGCGCGTTGCTGCTCATCGTCCTGGCTTCCGGGCCGCTGACCCCTGCCCAGGCGCAGCCGCTGGGCGGCACCGGCATCGACGCAGGCTCGGCCGTGGCCGTGGTGGTGAAGGTGCCCAAGCCGTGGTACGCCCCACGCTGGGTGGTGGTCGGCCGCATGCGCGACACGGTGCCGCAATACGCCCCGCTGCCGGGCCTGAGCCACAAGGCCTTTTCGCTGGCGCATGCCGACGGCCAGTACGGCGGCCTCTACCTGTGGAAAGACGAAGCCTCGGCACGTGCCTTCTTCAGCCCCGACTGGTTTGTGCGGGTCGAGAAGGAGCGGGGCGTGAAGGGCCAGGTGCAGTTCTTCGAGGTGCCGGTGGCCGTGGCCAATGCACCGGGTGCGGAGGCCGACGGCGGTGACGCCGTGGGCACCCTGGTCCTGGTGGCCACGCCGCCGGGCACGGGCAAGGCGAGCTTGAAGCAGGCGTTCGAGGCCTCGGTGCCGGTCTACCGCAAGATCCCCGGCCTGCTGCGCAAGTACTTCATCGTCACCGACGATGGCAGGTTCGGCGGCATCTACCTGTGGAAGGATCAGGCCAGCGCACAGCAGTGGTTCACCGAAGCCTGGAAGGAACGTGTGCTCAAGACCTACGGCTCGGCGGCGACCCTCGAATGGTTCGACACGCCCATCCTGCTGCCCAGCCAGCGGGCGGACAACCAACCCGCCATCCCGGGCCTCTGACCCACCCCGACCATGAAGATCACGGAACCCGATGCCACGCTGCGCGAGGCCGCCACCCAGGGCGACCTGGCGGCGCTGGACCGTCTGCTGGCCCTGGTGCAGCCCGGCATCTACAACCTGGCCGTACGGATGCTGGGCAACCGCGACGATGGCGCCGACGCCACGCAGGAGATCCTGCTCAAGCTCGTCACGCACCTGGGCAGTTTTCGTGGCGAGGCCGCGTTCAGCACCTGGGTGTGGCGGATCGCGCGCAACCACCTGTTGACGGCCCGCACGCGCAGTGCCGAGTCGCCCGAGGTGTCGCTGGAAAGCATGGCCGAGCGCCTGCAGGCGGGGCTGGACTTCTTCGACACCGTGTTGCACGCCAGCGGCCAGCCGGCGCCGATGACGCCGCAAGACAAGCTTGAGGCACGCCAGGTGGCGCTTGGCTGCACCCAGAACATGCTGATGACGCTGACCCGCGAGCAACGGCTGGCCTATGTGCTCGACACCGTGTTCGGGCTGCCGTCGCAGCAGGCGGCCGAGGTCGTCGGCATCACCCCCGAGGCCTACCGCCAGCGGCTGTCGCGTGCGCGCAGTCTGCTCGACACCTTCGCCGGCCAGACGTGCGGGCTGGCCAACCCACAGGCCCGTTGCCACTGCGAGCGCCAACTGCCGGCACTGCGACAGCTGCGGGCTGGCGGGCAAGCCCAGGCCGCATCGGTGGTGGCTTTGCATCGCAGCGAACTGCAGGAGGCCGAAAGCGCCTTCTCGGCCTTCACGCGGGTGGGCGACGCCGCTGCCGTGTTCCGCGCCCACCCCGCCTACCAGGCGCCCGACGCCATGCGTGTGGCGATCCGCGCCGTGCTCACGCAGGAAGGCTTCCTCGACCCGGGAGCCCTGCAATGAAGGCGGCTCGTGGGCCAGACGCGCAACCGCTGTCCTTCACCGCCGCCGACGGCACGCCGCTGTCCGGCATGCTGTACGAGCCACAGGCGTCGGCGGGTGCTTCTGCGAAGGCCTGCGTGCTGGTGGCCGGCGGCCTGGGCATCGGACAGCGCTTCTATGCACCGTTTGCGCACTGGCTGGCGCAGCGCGGCTACCGGGTGCTGACCTTCGACCTGCGTGGCATGGGGGCATCGCGACGGCCCGAGCACCGCCACTCGCTGCGCGGGCTGGATGCCGACATGCTGACCTGGGCGCGGCAGGACTTTGCGGCCGCCGTCATGCGGCTGGCCGAACAAAGCCCCGACGGCCGCGTGGCGCTCGTCGGCCACAGCCTTGGCATGCACCACGCGGGCATGACGACCGCAGCCGCACAGCAGCGCATCGCCAGGGCCGTGTCGGTGGCCGCCGGCTCGGGCTACTGGCGTGACTGGGCGCCCGCGTCGCGGCGCAAGGCACCGTGGATGCTGCACCTGGCAGCGCCACTGCTGACGCCGGTGCTGGGTTGGTTTCCGGGCAAGCGGCTGCGCATGGTCGGCGACCTGCCAGGCCCGGCGATGCGCCAGTGGAGCCGCTGGTGCCGGCATCCGGAGTTCGCGTGGGGGGCAGAGCCCGATCGAGTGTTGCCCAGTTTGCGGGCGGCCCGGTTTCCGATCCATTGTCTGAGCTTCACGGACGACGAGGCCATGACGGAGAACTGCACCCGCAAACTGCTCGCTGCGCTGCCGAACGCGCCGTCGCAACTGCAGATCGTCGCGCCGGCAGACCTCGGCCTGACGGCCATAGGCCATGTGGGCGCTTTCCGATCGGAGGTGGGGGCAGCAGTCTGGCCTCTCATCGAAGCGAAGCTGATCGGCCCAGCGCCATGACAAGCGGTGGGCCGCCGCAATGCAAGGACTGCTCCGGTCCATTGTTGTCGTCCGCGCTGCCGCTGCGTGTGGCCGCTCCTGGCCGACAGCGTGATCTGGCGAATGGCCGATACAGGGACTCTCGGCTCCGAAGCAGGGGTGTCCGGACTTGGCTTCGCTCTTGAGGTTCAGGTGCAGAACAGGCGCAGGCTGGCGGTCAACCGGCCGCATGGTGTTGCGCCAGACACCACTGCGAGTGCCTCAAGTGCTGGAGGCGGACCCCTTGACGGCCTGCAGCGGTTGCGCCATCAGCGCACGCCACTGAGCGTCCAGCTGCTCGCCGGGCTTGGCGCCGCGGTCCTGCAATTGCTGGCGGTAGCCTTCAAAGACCCGCAGCGCATCTCCGCGTTGGCCGGCCCGCTCGTGCGCGTGCATCAGGCGCCGCACCAGCGATTCAGCCAGCGGCTCGATGCGCAGCGCCGTCTCCAGCAGCTCGCGCTCGGCCGGCCCCACATGCAGGCGTTCCATCGCCGTCGCAGCGGCGAGCGCAGCGCGCACGGTGTCGTCACGACACTGCTTGCGCTCGGCCTCCAGCCAGGGCGCAGGCGCCAG
This sequence comes from Rubrivivax sp., assembly GCA_021297985.1. Classification (GTDB taxonomy): domain Bacteria; phylum Pseudomonadota; class Gammaproteobacteria; order Burkholderiales; family Burkholderiaceae_C; genus Rubrivivax. The sequence goes on along the minus strand of JAJTGU010000093.1, from coordinate 8,378 downwards.
CCCGGGCAACAGGTCGCCGCGAGACAGGGCGATGACGCGCTCCAGCAAAGCCAGGCATTCCGCCTGGAGGGTGTGACCGGCGTCCGGACCGCTCGAACGCATGGCCAAGGACTCGATCTGCTCGATCAGCCTGCGCCGCTGTTGCACATCCGAACTGGCGCGCTCTGCATCCAGCGCGACCCGGCCGTCGCTCACTCGCAGCAGCGTCGCATCGCCCAGCAAGCGGCGCAGCCGCAGCACGGCCATTTCCAGGCTCTTGCGCGCTGCGGCATCGTCGGCGTCGGGCCACAGTGCGGCTGTCACGGCCTGCGCTCCGACCGACAGGTTTCGCGCACAGGCCAGCAGGCGCAGCAGTTCCAGTGGCTTCTGCTGGGTCTTGGGGCTGCTCGGCTCCAGTTTGCCGTCTCGGCGCATTTCGAAGCCGCCCAGCAGGACCAACCACAACGGCCACGGCCAGCGGCCATCGGCGTCCGCAGGTGCGGGCAGCTGCCGGCTTCGAATCACCTCGTCCACGAACTGCGGGGCGATATCGCTGCGCAGGGCCAGCGCACACACCGAGGCTGCCAGGCCCGGCAACAGTCGAAAGAACATGGTGTAGCGCACCGCTTGTGCCACCGCCAGGCCCTTCGCCAGGTCCTGTCGACTGCCGGCCGGGTCGGCAACGCGGTTCATCCAGGCCCGCAACAGATGCTGAAGGGAGATGGAGACCTGCCCAGAACGCCCGCTTTGCTCGGCAGCCATCCGCGTGAAGACGGCTTGCGCGTCGTCACCATGGTCCAACGCGATGTAGACCTGTGCCCGATCAGTCAGGCGGCCTCCGTTCTCGGATTGGGACAGCCCAGCCTCTGCGGCCAGGCGATCGGCCTCGTCGAGCGTGGCCAACGCACCCGCTGGCTGGCCGCGCAACAACTGCACCCTTGCACGCGTCTGCTGCAGTTCGACCAACTGCAGCGTTCGTCCACCGCCCCAGCGTGGATCGACGGCCTTGATGACGCGGTCGGCTTCTTCGACACGCCCGCGGTCCAGCAGAAGGCGCGCCAGCGCGATCGTCAGCTTCAGGCCCAGCAAGCTGCCCGGCCCGGCTTCATGCGCCATGGGCAGTGCACGCCGCCAAGCTCTTTCGGCCCGCTCGTGGTCGCCCACATGGTAAAGGGCGAACCCGTGCGTGCACACCCATCTGGCGCGCAGGGCCGGTGGGGCCAAGTCGAACGGCGCTGGGTGCTCCACCAGATTGGCGAGGTAGTCGATCTGATCGAAGCGCGTGACGGCAAAGTCGTACTCGATCAACACCATGGCCACCAGCAAACGCTCGTGCGTTGAGAGATCGGCCTTCAGCGGCTGCAAGTCGTTCAGCAAACCCGCTGCCGCCTGCGCGGCGCCTTCCGAATCCGCCTTGCCAAGCGAGACGCGCGCCAGGAGACCGAGCCGCCACCACAGGTTCGACAGCGGCACGCCGACGTCTGCCGGCGTGCCGGCCTCCACGCGGAGGTGCCACTCGTCCAGCTGGCTCATGGCGCCGCTGTCCAGCAGGCACAACACCAAGGCTGCGTTGGCCACCACGGCAGCCTGCTCGCCGCGTCCACTCGCCCGAAAACCGCGCCAGGCGCGGTCGAGCCATGTGAGCGCGTCAGCACCTTCGACGATGAAATCAGCCATCGCACGCCAGTAGGCCAGCTCAGGGTCGTCGCTTGGCTGAAGTGCGCCCCTTGCCACGCACGCCTGGCTCAGCGCCACCGCGTCCCACTGTCGCCAGGCGGCGATGAACGCATCGCCTGCCGGCTCACCCAGCGCCACCTCCGGGCTTGTGGGCGTCATCAAAGAGGGTTCGCAGGGCGGGTCATGTGCCTGGTCAGTGTAGTGGGGCAAGAAATCGGTACCGGTGCGCGTATCGGTGGGTCATCGGTGGGTGGGAGGCCCACACAGTCGCCTGGCGCGTGCCGCCCACCGAAGCCGGGCACGGCGAACAGCAAGCAACCCTGCACCTCTGGAGCACGCCATGCCACTTTCACAGCCGCCCGCCCTGCTCTACCAGATCCACCACTACCCGGCCACGCTCATCGAAACCCGTGTGGACCGTCGCGCATGCCCGCTGACGATGCGGCCGATCCTGCCGCAGGACGCCAAGCTGCTGGAGCGGATGTTGGACGGCCTGGCGCCCGAGACGCGGCGCAACCGCTTTCACGGCGCCATCCGGCTGTCCTCGGATCGCTTGCTGCAGATGAGCCATGTCGACTACAGGCGTCATCTGGCCATGGTCGTGACCACCGAGGTCGACGGAGCGGAGCAGTTGATCGCCGACGCCCGCTACGTCGTCGAGCCGGGCGATGAGGGCGCCGAGTTTGCGCTCGTCGTGGCCGACGGCTGGCAGTGCCAGGGCGTGGGTGCCTGGGCCATGCAGTCGCTGCAGCGCGCGGCCACGAACGTCGGGCTGCAGTGGCTGCATGGCGATGTCCTGAACGGCAACCCGCCGATGTTGAGCCTGATGAAGCGCTGTGGCTTTGCACTCAGCCAGGACAGCAAAGACAAGCAAGTCGTCAGGGCCCAGCGGCGGCTCGGAGCTCAAGGCGTGCCGATCCGCGCCGTGAGGTACGGCTTCCGTTCGTGGCTCCGCCGCGCCTGGCCCGCCAGCCATCAAGCCTTGGCGCGCTGAGGCCCCAAATGCAAGCCACTTCACCTGGAGACACGACCATGCTGCCGCTGAACCGTCCAAACCCGACCTGCCCGCCCCGCTTTGCCCTGGTGCTGGGCAGCGGAGGCGTGCGCAGCATTGCCGCGCTCGGCATGGTGGAGGTGCTGGCGCGCGAGGGCCTGGTGCCCGACCTGGTGGTGGGCTGCAGTGCCGGGGCCATGTTCGGTGCGCTCATCGCCGCCGGGCACGATGCGCGCGAAGCCATTCGCGTCGCCACGACCCTGTGGTCACCCGAAGTGACGCGCAAGCGTCGCTGGAAGGCCGTGCCGCAGATGCTCTGGCCGCGCCTGGGCCGGTTTGACGCCGACTTCTCATTGCGTGACGATGGCCCGGTGATGCAGCGCCTGGAGCAGGCGTTTGGCGACGTCCGCATCGAGCATCTGCGCACGGCACTGCGCGTCACCACCACGGATGCCGCCACCGGCGAGCGCGTGGTGCTGCGCGAGGGCACGCTGGTGACTGCGCTGCGGGCCAGCATCGCATTGCCGTTCATGTTCTCGCCGGTGCACCTGGACGGCCGCCGGCTGATCGACGGATTCATCGCCGATCCGCTGCCCGTGAGTGCGGCAAGTGACGCCCAGGCCGTGTTGGCGCTGGGCTTCGAGTCACCGATGCCCTACCGCATCGACGGCCCTTCGAGAATGCTGGCGCAGGTGACCTCGGCGCTCACGAACAACCTCATGCAGGCGCGCCTGGCGCACGCGCAGGGCAGCGGCACCCGGCTGCTGAGCATCGTGCCCAGGCTGGAAAGGCGAGTGGGCCTGTTCGACACCGAGGCCATGCCCTATCTGGTCGAGGCGGGACGCCGTGCCACCGAGGCAGCCCTGCCGAACATCCTGGCCTTGGTGCAGCGCGCACCACAACTGGCCGCTGCGTGATGCGTCCCACGGCGTAAGCCCGCAGAACGCCTGTGCACGCCGTCGTCCAGGGCTTCAGATCGGGGCGCCAGACTTCCAGACCGTCCGCGCCAGCCGCATCAGGTTGCCTCCCAGCACCGCTCGCAGGTCCGCGTCGCCATAGCCGAGTTTCTGCAGCGCCTGGACGATCGCTTCCAGTTGCTCGGGCGCCACCATGCGCACGCCCTTCTCGTAGCCCAACTCGGCAGGGAAGGTGTGCGCCATCTTGGACAGGTAGTCGTCCAGCTCCTGGGTGTCGAAGACATAGTCCAGCCCCAAGGCCACATGTTGCGCGCCGACGAGCTGCGCGACGTGGTCCACGTGGTGGGCAAAGGTCTCGCTGCGGTTGTCGTTCCTGCCCAGGAAGCTGCCGATGCCATTGATGCCCACCACGCCACCGGTGGCCGCGCAGGCCCGGATCAGGTCATCGGGGATGTTGCGCGGGTGCGCGTGCACGGCACTGGGGTTGCTGTGCGAAAAGATCACCGGCCGGGTCGCCACGTCGAAGACGTCGCGCACGGTGCGGTGCCCGGTGTGGCTGCAACAGACCTGCATGCCCACGCGCTCCATCTCGGCGATGACTTCGCGGCCGAACGGCGTCAAACCCGTGTCCTCGTCCTGGCAGCCGCCCCCGACACGGTTGTTCCTGTTGTAGGCCAGCAGCATCCAGCGCACGCCGAGGTCGTAGTACAGCGACACCAGGCTCGGCTGGTCGGCCACTGCGTTGGCGCCTTCGATGTCGAAGCCGACCGCCAGACGGCCTGTGGCGTGGGCTTGCTCGACGTCGTCGGCGCTGTTCAGCAGAAGGTACTCATCGGGCCGCGCCTTGACCCAGTGGCGCAGGCTGCCCAGCGTGCGAATGTGCTCTTCGATGCCCATTTCCCCGAAGCCCACGTTGAGCATCACGGCGCTCACACCGGCCGCACGGTAGCGCTGCAGCTGCGGCAGGAAGGACGTGTCGTGCGGGCGCGCCACCGGCATGCAGCCGTGGTTGTCCCAGACGATGCTCTGGCGCAGCAAGGCCGCCGCTGTCTCGCGGGTTGACTCGGGTGTCGGGTTCATGCGGTGCGAACCATAGGCCAGCATGGTTCCGGATGGGTTAGGCTCGGAACACGGAAATTTAGGAGCATCGAACGCATGCCCGGCCGCGCTGAAAAGTCCACCGAAGACGCGTGGTCGCCACTGGACTTCGACCAGGAAGCCTTCCGTGCCGGCGCCAGCGAACGCAGCTTCAAGCGCTTTGCGCGCCAAGGCGTGCGCACCCTGCATGCCCACGAAGGCGGCAGCGGCACCTCGGACACCGTGCGCCTGGACAAAGACCTGCTTCTGACGGTGATCAACTGCGTGCTGCCCCGCACCACCCGCTGGCGCTATGACACCGATGAGGCCCTGATCATGCTGCGCGCATCGCTGTGTTGCGATGTCGCCTTTGAAGTCGGCAGTTCGGCACAACTGGTCTTCAACCGTCCGGAAGTGACGCTGGTGTGCCTGCCCAAGGGGCGGCCTCAGGCTGTGGACATTGCCGGCGGTGCCCGCCAGCAAGGCGTCGTGGCCATCTTTCGCGCTTCTGCGTTCGCGGCGCGGTATGGGCTCGAACTGGCCGATCTGCCGCCCTTGGTGCGCGACGCGGTGACGGGCTCGGCCGAGGTCGGTCGCATCGCGTCGTTTCCGCTCGATCATCGCCTCGCCGCGCTGCTGGCCGACACCATCGACACACGCCTGGAAGGCGAGATGCGTGTGCTGCAGTACGCCGGCCGCCTGGCTGAACTGGTGGCCTACACGCTGGACGCCATGCAGCATGTCCCGCTGCTGCGCGGCACCGCGCTGAACCGGCTGCGCGACGTGGAACTGGCGCATGCAGCCTTGGCCAGGCTGGAGCACAGCTATCGAAAGCCACCGCTGTTCGCCGAGCTGGCGCGCGAGATCGGCACCAACCAGAACAAGCTCAAGGCCGTCTTCAAGGAAGCCTTCGGCGTCACGATGGCGGAATACTGCCTGGAGCGCCGCATGCGCGAGGCGCAGCAACTGCTGCTGGCAGCCAACCTCACGATCGCCCAGGTGGCCGAGCGCGTCGGCTACGAGCACCAGAGCAGCTTTGCGGCCGCCTTCAGCGGCCACGTCGGGATGTCCCCGCGCGAGTACCGGCAGCACCGTGCGCCCTTCAACCTGTCGCTGAATGCCAGCGCGGAGGGCGACCTGGCCCGCGGCTAGGGTTCACCCGTGCGGGCTGGATGGGTCTCCAGCCGGGCCGTGCCGATCGCCTAAATCTTTGGTGCAAGTTCAAATGCGGGCGGCGGAGCAGGCCCCTATCGTGCCGCGGAGTCTTCTGTCCACCCGCCCGAAGAAGGACCCGCACGATGATCCGCTCGCAACACTCACCCTCTCGCATGACCGTTCTGGGGGCCGCGCTCGCAGCGGCTGGGCTGTTGGCCTCACTGCCAGCCGCCGCGCAGCAGCCGTCATCGGCCAGCAAGGCTGAAGAGGACACCACCCAGACGATCGTCATCTCGGCCAACAAGCGGCTGGAGAAGCAGCGCGAGGTGGCCGGCACGGTGTCGGTCCTTCAAGGGGGCGATCTTGAGCGCCGCGGCGCCCGCGACCAGGAGGACCTTTTCAAGCTCACTCCCGGTGTGCAGCTGAACCGCGGTGACCCCGGCACCAACAACATCACCATCCGCGGCCTGACCACCCAGTCGGCGGTCGAAGGTGGCGGACTGCAGCAGCAGCCGACGGGGTTCTATCTTGAGGACGTGCCCTTGGGCTCGCCCATCGGCAAGGGTCTGGTGGTCGACATCCTGCCCTTCGACCTGGACCGTGTTGAAGTACTCCGTGGCCCGCAGGGCGCGCTGTTCGGCTCAGGTTCGTTGGGCGGCGCTGCGCGTTATCTGTTCGCCAAGCCCAACCTCAAGGCCACCGAGGCGGCGGTGCAGCTGGGCAGCAGCACGGTCTCAAGCGGAGGTTCCGCGTTTTCGGTGTACGGCATGTTCAATGCGCCGCTGGCCGACGGCAAAGCCGCGCTGCGGGTGGTTCTGTTCGACCGCAACGACCCGGGCTACATCGACAACCTGGCCACCCGGACCCAGGATGCCAATGACGTGAACCAGCGCGGTGGCCGGTTGCTGTTCACCTTCAAGCCGATCAAGGAACTCACGGCCACCTTCGTGGCCAGCACGCAGACCACGAAGCAGGAGGACACTTCCTATGTCTTTCCCGCTGCCGACAAGCTGGAACACAACAACCCGACGCTGGGCACCGCCAAGCCGCGGTTTGACTTCAGCAGCCTGACCGTTGACTACGATCTCGGCGGCTTGACGCTCACGTCCGTCACGGGCTACTGGAAAACCAAGTCCAGCAGTCGGGGCGACGACACCGAGCTGTTCAAATCGCAAGGACTGGCTGCGCCGTTGATCGCACGCTTGGTGGACGGCACCAGCAGTGCCAAGTCGCAGGAGCTGCGCATCAGCAACGCCGCGGGCAGCGCTCTGAGCTTTGTGGCAGGTGCGTTCTACCAGACCAGCGAGGCCAGCGGCGTGGCGGCCCAGATCGACGCCTCAGGCACCATCGGCAACCTGTTTGGCATTCCGGGTCTGACGAAGCTGACTGACTTGACGACTGATTTGTCGGGCAAGGAGACTGCCTTGTTCTTCGACGGCGAGTACTTGTTTGGCGGCGGCTGGAGCGTGGGCCTTGGCGGGCGGTACTACAAGACAAGCACGAAGTACAAGTCGCTGGGGACGGTGTTTGGCGGGCCGGCCGACTCGACACCGCCCGATGGCAAAGACAGCGGCACCACGCCCAAGGTCACGGTCAAGTACCGCTTTGGCGACAACCTCTGGTACGCCTTGGCATCGCAGGGCTATCGCTACGGTGGCGTCAACGGCGCACCCACCTTCAAACCCTACAAGTCCGACACGCTGTGGAACTACGAGACCGGTGTCCGTCTGGCGCCTGCGAACGGCGTCCAACTGGATCTGACGGTCTTCATGCTGGACTGGAAAGACGCGCAGTTCACCACCTTCGATGGCAGTGGGCCCCTGCCGTTCTCGGGCATCGGCAACGTGGGCAAGGCCAGGAGCACCGGTCTGGAGGCGTCAGGGCGCTTCCGTGTGACCGGCAGCTTCGACATCGCCGCTTCACTGGCCTACATCGACGCCAAGACCACCGCAGATGTCTCGGTTCGTCCGGGCCGCCAGACCATCATCATCAAGTCGGGTGCCAAGTTGCCAGGCACGTCCAAGCTGCAGACGGCCTTGCAAGGCAACTACCGCTTTGCCGGACCGCTTGAGTCGCAAAGTCGCTTCAACGCCACGTACACCTCCATTGGCAAGCGCAAGATGGACCTGACAGGGTTCTACGAGGCACCGGGTTTCAGGACCTTGGACCTGGGCCTGAGCTTCGCCAAGGAAAACTGGACGCTGGCCACCGGCTTGAGCAACGTCACCGACGAACGCGGCATCCTCAGCATCACCGGCACGCCCACCGGCGGTGCCTTCAAGCAGTACTACCTGCAGCGACCGCGCACGCTGGACGTATCGGTGCGCTACGACTTCTGACACTGCATGGACGCGACCGCCTCAAGGCCTTCACCACAGGTCGCGCCACCCGACTCCGCCGCCGGCTGGCGAGCACTGGCCGGCAGCGGCGTGCTGGCGATGTTCGGCGTGTCGGCGCTGTATGGCAGCACCTTCGGTCTGTTCCTGCTGCCCTTGCAGCAGAGCCTGGGCTGGAGCCGTGGCGAGATCGCCTTCGCGCTCACCCTGGCCACCCTGTTCACGCCGCTGGTCGCGCCGTTG
>JAJTGU010000248.1 GCA_021297985.1 Rubrivivax sp. | reverse complement strand
CTCACGTCGTAGCCGAAGTCCCGCATCGGGCTGCTGAAGAAGGGCGACAGCCACAGCCCGTCGACGCCCAGGCTGGCGATGTGGTCCAGCCGCGCCGTGATGCCGCGCAGGTCGCCGATGCCGTCGCCGTTGCTGTCGGCAAAGCTGCGGGGGTAGACCTGGTAGATCACGGCGCCACGCCACCAGGATGTGCCCATGTTCGAAGGTGATTGTCGAAAGCAGGCAGTATTCGGGTTCCATGCGCGTGATTCTTCGTCCGCATCGACCACTTCTGACTGTTTTCGTACCTCGTTGAGTTGGCGGAACCATGAACATCCAGCGTGAGGCCGTGGCGCATCCGGACCGGTCGATCCGGTTCCTGAACTTCGAGCAGGCGTCGTTTTCCGGGCCGCGTCACCGGCATCGCCACCTGGAACTGACCTGGATCGTGCGCGGCCAGGGCTTGCGGTCGGTGGGCAGCGTGGTGAGCCCGTTCTTCGATGGCGACCTGGTGCTGCTCGGGCCGCAGGTGCCGCATCAATGGTCGAGCCGCAACAGCCCGGGACCGGCGCGCTGCGAGGCCGTGGTGCTGCAGTTCGCGCCCGACTGGCTGGAGGCCGCCCAGTGGCCTGAACGGGCAGCGCTGGGCCCGATGCTGCGCCGTGCGACGCGCGGCCTGCAGGTCGGCGGCAAGACCCATGCGGCCGTGACGACCGCACTGGCGAGGATGATCGACGTCTCGCCGCTGCGGCAGGTGGCTGGCTGCCTGGATACGCTGGCCCTGCTTGCCGAAGGGGCAGACGACCTGCAGCCCCTGCTGGACGGCAGCGAGTTGCCGCCCGTGATCGAGGCCGCCGAAGGCGCCCCGAGGCAACGCCGCATCGACCGTGTCCTGGACTGGGTGCATCGCGACCTGGCCCACACGCTGACCGTGGCCCAGGCGGCGTCACTGGCGCATGTCACGCCGGCCGCGTTCGGACGCTGGTTCCGTCGCGAAGTCGGCAAGGGCTTCGTCGAGTACGTCAACGACGCGCGCTGCGGCGCCGCGTGCCTGCGCTTGCTGCAAGGCGCAGATCCCATCGCTGTGATTGCGCAGGACTGCGGCTTCGCGACCTTGTCGAACTTCAACGCCCAGTTCCGGCGCCGGCACGGAATGGCGCCGCGAGCCTGGCGCAGGGCGCCAAGCTGAGTGCTCAGGCGCGTCCGCTAGGCGTGAGCGGCCTGGTTGCAGGACCGGCTTGCGGCCAGGAGCGGTCCTGCAGGTCGCGATCTCAGTCTGAGCTCCAGTGACCTGGGCGAACGACAGGATGCAGGCGAACTGCCTTCGCAGCGGGACACCCTTGCCGTGTCGCTGCAGATACCCCTGCCCCCAGGCGATCGTCAGAAGCTGGAGGGCCGTCGCCAGTGAACCCTCTCCGGAGCCAAGGACAACCTCCGCGTTGATCCCTGAAAAACGACCGTCGCTGCATGGACGCTCTCCCAGAGTGAGCGATTCAAGGCCGCATCTCGGCCCATGCACCTGCCCGTCAACGGACGTCGACGGGCAGGGCGTCGGTCAGAAGGAGTAGGTAACGCCTCCAACGAAGCTCGGGTAAGCCTTGTCGCGGACCACCGGGCTGTCAGCCGCGTCGCCCAGCAGTCGGGTGTAGCTGGCGCCCAGCATCAAGTTCACCTGCGGGGACCATCGGTGCAACAGTGTCATGCTGAAGCGTGCGTCGCGCATACCGGCCGACGGCGAGTAGGCAGTACGTCCGCTGGCTGCCGACTGAGCCGCGCTGACGCCGAAGTAGGAGCGCATGGCCTCCTTGTTGGCAACAGAGATCGCTAGCTGGGTGCCCAGGCTCCAGTCCGGGGCAAGGGCCAGCCGATGCGACGCGCCGAGATGCGCCACCAGGCCGTTCTTGTCGTTGCCCGAGCCATAGCGGATCGAAGAGACAAGGCTCAGCGAGTCCGTCACCCGCCAGTTGGCGAACCCACCGACTTCGACGGCCGCATCGACGTCACCCAGCCCACGCAGCTCGATGGAGTCAGAGGCCTTGCGTCCCAAGTCCGCGGTGAGGCGAACGCCGTAGGCCAGACCCGGTGTACGCGACAGGTTGATGCCGACGCCATTGGTGGTGCCGGCGAACCATCCGTTGCTCCACTGCGCATCCAGTACCGGCACAGCCCGCGCCTCGTTCCGGCTGCCGCCGGCGAACTCCCTGGACTGCAGGCCAATGAGCCCAGCGGAAACCTGCAACCCGGGACCCGCTGGGTTGAGGCGGACGATGTCGAACGCCTGCGCGCTGGCGGCGACGTGGAACATGAGCGTGGCAGCCAGGATTGCTGCAGAGGAGAGGATGTTGTCTTTCATGGTGTCCCTGAGAGAGTGAAGCGATGGTTTGGATCGAGTGGTGGTTGTGTACGCGTGAATGACGGAGCTGAGTGCATCAGGAGGATCTGGCTGCGCTGGCGCGCCTCCACATCCACACGCCACAAGCCAGCATCCAAAAGGACTGCGTACTGACCGCGACGGCCACGGGGAAGTCGACTGGCACGCCCACGGAGGGAAGGGCCAGGGCGGCAAGGAACAAGGAGGTCAGCATCCCAAGGGCACTCAGCGCGCGAGGAAGGACTCCTGCATGCCAGGCACTGACGCTCAGCACCCCGACCGCCGCAGCCATGAACAGGCTGACGCCGAGCAGCTCGCCCACGCCGCCACCGAACTCGGTCACCGCAAGGAAGGTCGTTTCGAGGACACCCTTCTCGCCCGCAGGTGCCTCGGCCCAGGCAGTGGCAAGGACCGGCATCGTGGTGAGCCAACGGGAGATGCCGATGGCTCGCGCCAGGCTGGACAAAGCAGCGAAAGCAGCAGCCGTCGCGGCGGCCGGGCGTGCGAGCGAACCGAGCGCGTGGTACGCGAGAAGAAGCATCGCAGGAGTGACCGCGACGCTGTAAAGCAGGTACAGCGAGTAGCCGAGCGACACGGCGTCCTTGTTCGCATGGATGAGCGCAAGCTGTTTGTCCGGCGGAAGGCCCAACGATGCCGGCCAGCCAATGGCAGGCGCCAGCACGGCCAACGGCGAGAAGGCGAGGACGCCGACAGCGATCAAGAGCGAGGCACCCCAGCGGGTCGGCCTGTCGTCGTGGGAAGGGGTCGTGTTCATGGCAAGGTCGGTTCGGTGTTGAGAAAGAAGTGGGAGCTGCCCGCGGCTGGACTGGGAGTCTCAATGTGCTTGGGTGATCGGCCCGGGGTTCTCTATGAGAGAGCCTTCGGTCCGGATCTGACGAGGTCCTGGAGGCAGCGCTGCAGCGCGATCTGGAGCGGCGTCACCGTCAGCGGCTGACCGACGAAGGCCTGCAGCTTCTCGCTGCTGAGCCGGTGGGGCACGCTCCACAGATAAGACATGCTGGCGATCTCACGCCACATCGGACGGAGCCAGCCCAGCGCGCGCATGAAGGTCCAGGGCATGCCGGAGACTTGCCACTCCCTCTCAGGTCGGAGCCCAATCTGTCCAGCGGCCTGCTTCAGCCCCTCGATCAGTTCCTCGCCGGTGACGCTGTGACCTTCGAAGTGCCAAGTCCGGAGGCCGGGTCGAATGTGACGTGCGGCCACCTCGACGAAGGCGGACGCCAGATCGGGCAGATAGGCCCAGGCATGCACGACATTGAGTGGGCCGGGGTAGACCAGTCGGCCGCGGGCGACGTTCTTCGCGATGGCTTGATCGAGCCAAGTGCCGGAGCCAGGCCCCAGGAAGTCGCCGGCGCGAATCACGGTTGCCGGAAGCGCGTTCTCTTGCGCCGCGCGCCCGATCTCCCGCTCCATCGCGACGCGGAGCTGTCCCTTTGGCGTGCTCGGGCTGAACGGCACGTCCTCGTGGAGAAGGGTTGGCATGTCCCGGCCAAAGTTGTAGACATTGCCGGGCAACATGAGATGAGCGCGGGCACGCCGAGCAACCTCAAGGGACGCCTTCAACGCAGGCATGGCCTCGGCGTCCCACTGCGTGTAGACCGGGTTGATGGCATGAACAAGCACCGGTGGATCGATGGCTCCGGAGGACAGGTTGTCCGGGTTCGTCAATGTCACCAGTGCAGCTGCGAGTTCGGAAGCGTCCGAGATGCCCGCTTCCAGCACCGTGACGCCTTGCGGCCATGGGTGGGCCGGTGCCCGCCGGACCTGGGCGATGACGTTCCACCCGGCGCGAGCAAAGGCCTCAACTGCAGCCGAACCAAACCTGCCGTTGGCTCCCAGCACAAGAGCGGCTCGGCCATGAGATGCGCTCGGGTCGCTTCGAGAGGCGCCCTGCGCTTGCCCATGCGGTTCGGAGGTGGAGGTGGTCATGGAGGTGGTCGTCCCTTGCTCAGCGACCTGAACTGTCGGGTCAGGTGACTCATATGACAATGCGCAGAACTTCATCACAGACATACAGAACTGCATGAGCAAGGACCTGCGCAGGCTCGACTGGACGCTGATCCGTAGCTTCCTGTCGGTGATGGACGCCGGCAGCGTGATGGGCGCTGCCCGCAAGACCGGAGCGCAGCAGCCCACTCTGAGCCGGCACCTTGCTGAGCTCGAGGCTCAGCTTGGCGTGGCGCTGTTCGAGCGCACGGGGCGTGCGGTGAAGCCGACTCAGGCCGCCATGGCCATCCTGGATGCGGCGCGGCAGATGCAAACCGGCGCCGACTCGATTTCGCGTGCCTTGCTGGGTCGGGCCGAGCAGACCACAGGGACGGTCAGGATCACCACCAGCGAAGTGGCGGCGAGTTTCCTTCTGCCGCCCATCCTGGCGGCGCTGCGCATGGAGGAGCCGGGGATCGAGATCGAACTGATTTCCAGCAACGAGATCAGCAACCTCCTGCGGCGCGAAGCCGACATCGCCGTGCGCATGGTCAGGCCGGCGCAGGGGTCACTGGTGGCTCGCAAGCTCGGGATGATCGGCATCGGCGCTTATGCCCACGAGCAGTACTTGGAGCGAGCGGGAAGACCGGTATCGCCGCAGGACTTGCGCCGGCACTCCCTTGTGGGTTATGCCGAGAGCGACGTGATTGAGCGTGGCTCTGCTGCGCTTGGCATGCCATTGACCCGATCTGACTTCGCGACACGCACCGACGACCAAGTGGCCTACATGAGGCTCGTCAACGAGGGCGTGGGCATTGGCTTCGTGACTCACTACAGCGCCAAGCTCTTCCCAGGCTTGCGACGTGTGTTGCCAATGCTTGCCATCCCGCCCCTCCCGTGCTGGCTGGCGGTGCACCGTGAAATCAGAGGAAATGCCGTGGTGAAGCGGGTCTACGAGCATCTCGCCCGAGCAGTGCCGATCAGCATTGATCCGGACGCTGATTGATGGCTGAGCATCGTGTTGCAGCGATCGGGACGTCCTGGCGAGACTGCCGCCTGTTCGTGAGGTTTTGCCCGCGGCTGTGAGCGGGTGCGACCAGAGGCAATGCGCACCCTAACTGTCGAGGTGCGCGCACTGCGGTGCTCCCGAACAGCAGTGGCTGGGCGAGTCCTGGTGGCCATGAGCGTCTGCTTGCTGTCGGCGAAGTGAGTGGCGCTGGGCGGGACGGTCGGTCCGCTTCCGGCAGGTTCGAATGTCGGCTTCAGGGTCGATAGCACCCTATCACCAGTGCAGTCCCGTTGCCGTAAAGCGGTCGCCCCCAGCCAGCACCCCTGGGAGCTCAAGAGCCAAGCCGAGCCTCCATTGCCGGTATGGCGCCGGACCTGCTGAGAGCGAAGCACTCTTGCCCGCCTAGACGCGACGCAGCCCCACCTAACTCGGTCCTCGCATCAGCAGCAGCGGTTTGCTTCGTTGGCTCGCGGGCGGTGCGCTTCTAGATTCTGTGGCCGCCCTCGAGGGGCTTGTTCAAGACCTGCTGATGACCTCACCGATCCGCCGTCGCCATCTGCTCGACCTTGCCTGTGCCAACCTGCTCGCGCCCGGACTCGCGTTGGCGCAGAGTTCGACTGCGAGGGCTGCGCTGCTCAACGTCAGCTACGACGTGAGCCGCGAGTTCTACAAGGACTTCAACACGGTCTTTGCAGCGCACTGGAAGAAGACCACCGGCCAGAACGTGACGCTGAACCAGAGCCACGGAGGCAGCAGCCGCCAGGCGCGCAGCGTGGCCGACGGCCTGGAGGCCGACGTCATCACGATGAACCAGCACAACGACATCGACATGCTGCACACGCGGGGTGGCCTGGTGCCCGCGAACTGGGCCACGCGACTGCCGCACAACGCCAGTCCGACCACCAGCATCAGCGTGATCCTGGTGCGCAAGGGCAACCCGAAGAACATCCGCGACTGGAGCGACCTCGGCCGCTCGGGCACGCAGGTCATCATCCCCAACCCCAAGACCAGTGGCAACGGCCGCTACACCTACCTCGCGGCCTGGGGCGCGGGCGTGAATGGGGGCGCCAGCCACGACGCGGCCAAGGCGCTGGTGACGCGCATCTTCGCCAACGTGCCGGTGCTCGACGGCGGTGGCCGCGGCGCCACCACCACCTTCGCGCAGCGCAACCTGGGTGACGCGCTCGTCACCTTCGAGAGCGAGGCACCGCTGATCACGCGTGAGTTCGGCGACGGCTTCGAGCTCGTCTACCCCAGCCGCACCATCCTGGCCGAGAACCCGGTGAGCGTGGTCGACCGCGTCGTCGACCGGCGCGGCACGCGCAAGCTGGCCGAGGCCTACCTGCAGTACCTGTACTCGCCCGAGGGCCAGGAGATCGCCGCCAAGCACTCACTGCGTCCGCGCGATCCCACGGTGCTGACCAAGTACGCCAGGCAGTTCCCCAAGGTGAGTACCTTCACGGTGGACGAGGTGTTCGGAGGTTGGACGAAGGCGCAGGCCGAGCACTTCAACGACGGCGGCCATTACGACCAGGTCATCCTGGCGGCAAAGGGCCGCTGAAATGCTGCTGTCACGGGCGCTGCTCAAGCGCCACAGCGTCCTGCCCGGCTTCGATCTGGCGCTCGGTTTCGCGCTGCTGTACATCAGCCTGATCGTGCTGATCCCACTGTCGGCCGCGTTCCTCAAGACCTTCACGATGACCTGGCAGCAGTTCCTCGACGCGACGACCACGCCGCGCGTGATGGCCAGCTACCGGCTCACCTTCGGCGCCAGCTTCCTGGCCGCACTGTTGAACGCCGTCTTCGGGCTGCTGGTGGCCTGGATGCTGGTGCGCTACCGCTTTCCCGGCAAGCGCATCGTCGACGCGCTGGTGGACCTGCCGTTTGCGCTGCCCACCGCGGTGGCGGGCATCGCGCTCACCGCCATCTGGGCCCAGAACGGCACACTCGGCCAATGGCTGCCGTTCAAGGTGAGCTTCACGCCCATCGGCGTGTGGGTGGCGCTGGTGTTCATCGGCCTGCCCTTCGTCGTGCGCACGGTGCAACCGGTGCTGGAAGACGTCAACCGCGAGCTGGAGGAGGTGGCCGCCACGCTGGGTGCGAGCCGCTGGCAGACCTTCGGCAAGGTGGTCTTCCCCATCATCATGCCGGCGCTGCTGACGGGCTTTGCGCTGGCCTTCGCACGCGCCCTGGGCGAGTACGGCAGCGTCATCTTCATCGCCGGCAACATGCCCATGATCAGCGAGATCACGCCGCTGCTGATCATCACCAAGCTCGAGCAGTACGACTACGCCGGCGCCACTGCCATCGCGGTGGTGATGCTGGTGGCGAGCTTCATCCTGCTGCTGGTGATCAACCTGCTGCAGGCCTGGGCGCGGCGTCGGCAGGGGGGTTTGGCATGAACACGGCGGTGCTTGCATCGCCCACGTCGGAGGTTCGGCCCGCGGCCCGGTTGCGAAGCGCCACCGGCGAGGCGCCCTGGGTACGGCGGCTCGTCATCGGCCTGGGCCTGGGCTTCATGACGCTGTTCCTCTTCGTGCCGCTGGTCACCGTCTTCTACGAGGCGTTGAAGAAGGGCTGGGACGTCTACCTCGCGGCCATCACCGAGCCCGATGCGCTCTCGGCCATCCAGCTCACGCTCATCGCCGCCGGGATCAGCGTGCCGCTGAACCTGGCCTTCGGCCTGGCGGCGGCCTGGTCGATCGCCAAGTTCGAGTTCCGCGGCAAGAACATCCTGCTGACGCTGATCGACCTCCCCTTCAGTGTCAGCCCGGTGATCGCCGGCCTCATCTACGTGCTGGTGTTCGGGCTGCAGGGCTGGTTCGGCGCCTGGCTGATCGACAACGACATGAAGGTGATCTTCGCGGTGCCCGGCATCGTGCTGGCCACCGTGTTCGTGACCTTCCCGTTCATCGCGCGCGAGCTGATCCCGCTGATGCAGGCCCAGGGCATCGAGCAGGAAGAAGCCGCCCGCGTGCTCGGCGCCGGGGGCTGGCAGATCTTCTGGCGCGTGACCTTGCCCAACGTGAAGTGGGCGCTGCTGTACGGCGTGATCCTGTGCAACGCCCGGGCAATGGGCGAGTTCGGCGCGGTCAGCGTGGTCAGCGGCCACATCCGCGGGCAGACCAACACGATGCCGCTGCACATCGAGATCGTCTACAACGAGTACCAGTTCGCGGCGGCCTTCGCCGTGGCCAGCCTGCTGGCGCTGCTGGCTCTGGTGACGCTGGTGCTCAAGTACCTGGTCGAGCAGCGGGTCAAGGACCAGAAGCGCGGCGCCGCTGACCGCGCGGAGTGAACCCACCATGAGCATCGAAGTCCGCAACCTCTACAAGGCGTTCGGCAAGACCGTCGTCTGCGACCACCTGAACCTCACCATCCCGTCCGGCGAGTTGGTCGCGCTGCTCGGGCCCTCGGGCTCAGGCCAGACGACGCTGCTGCGCATCCTGGCGGGGCTGGAGGTGCCCGACGCCGGCAGCGTGCACTTCCACGGCGAAGACACCACCGTGACCGACGTGCGCGACCGCAACGTCGGCTTCGTGTTCCAGCACTATGCGCTGTTCAACCACCTGACGATCTTCGAGAACGTGGCCTTCGGGCTGCGCGTGCGGCCAAAGTCGAACCGGTCCACTGACGGGCAGATCCGCGACAAGGTGACGCAGCTGCTGTCGCTGGTGCAACTGGAGGGCCTGGCCGAGCGATACCCGCATCAGCTCAGCGGCGGGCAGCGTCAGCGCATTGCCCTGGCCCGCGCGCTAGCCGTCGAGCCCAAGGTGCTGTTGCTCGACGAGCCCTTTGGTGCACTGGATGCCCAGGTGCGCAAGGAGCTGCGCCGCTGGTTGCGCCGGCTGCACGACGAGGTGCACGTGACCAGTGTCTTCGTGACGCACGACCAGGAAGAGGCGATGGAAGTCGCCGACCGCATCGTCGTAATGAACCAGGGCCGCGTCGAGCAGGTGGGTACGCCCGATGAGGTGTACGACCACCCGGCCACGCCCTTTGTGCTGCGCTTTCTGGGCGACGTGAACCTGTTCCAGGGTCGCAGCCCGCTAGAGGCGGTGTACGTGCGGCCGCATGAACTCGAGATCGTGGCCGAGCCGTCCGAAGGCGCCTGGGCCGCCACGCTGAGCCAGACGCTCACGGTGGGTGCCAACACGCGCGTGGAGTTCAAGCGCGACGGCGAGGAGGGTTACCTCGACGTCGAGCTGTCGCGCAGCGAGTACCTGGCGCTG
>JAJTGU010000160.1 GCA_021297985.1 Rubrivivax sp. | reverse complement strand
CGTGGTCTATCGCGTCTGCCAGTTCTGGGGCGCGTGGCGCGGCAACCGCGCGCATCGGCAGGTCTCGCGTGCGGCCAAGGAACGCTACTACTTCCCCCGCTGATTCTTCGACGAACCTGTGTCCGCTGTCTCGCGGTGCAGGCATCCACGACATCTCCAGGAGTACCCGACCATGAGCGACAAGATCGTGGCCTTGCTGCCGATGAAGGCCAACAGCGAGCGCGTCGTCGGCAAGAACTTCCGCGACTTCAACGGCAAGCCGTTGTTCCGCTGGATCCTCGACACGCTGCTGAGCGTGGGCAATATCGACCGTGTCGTGATCAACACCGATGCGCGCGACATCCTGGCCGATCATGGCCTCGTGGACAGCGATCGGGTGACGATCCGCGACCGCAAGCCCGAGATCTGCGGCGATTTCGTCAGCATGAATCTCGTGCTCGCCGACGACGTGGCCAACGTGCCGGCCGACGTCTACCTGATGACGCACACCACGAATCCGCTGCTGTCTCGCGAAAGCGTCATCGGAGCCCTGGCCCGCTATCGAGAGGGCCTTGCAGCCGGCACCTGCGATTCGGTGTTCACCGTCAACCGGTTCCAGACCCGTTTCTATCGTGCCGACGCGAGCGCGATCAACCACGACCCCGACAACCTGATCCGCACCCAGGACCTGGAGCCCTGGTACGAGGAGAACAGCAACCTGTACGTCTTCTCGGGCAAGAGCTTCGCTGCGACGCGGGCACGCATCGGCAAGAAGCCGGCGATGTACGAGATGGGCCGAACCGAGAGCGTGGACATCGACGACGCCGAAAGCTGGCAGATGGCCGAGGCGATGTCGATGTACCTGCTGCACCGCAAGCCCGCCCCCGCGTCCTGAGCGAGTCCGACACCATGGAACTCACCGCCCCTCTTGAACGGCATCCGGCGAACGAGCGTGTCCGCTACGGTCGCAGCGAGACGCTCTGGCCAACCGTACCCGGGCAGATCGAACGCCTGATCGTCGAAGGCGGCGCTCGGCGCGTGCTCGAGGTGGGTGCCGGCGCCAACCCGCTGTTCTCACCTGCGTTTCTCGAGCGTCACGGGCTGGCCTACACGGCGCTCGACATCTCGGCCGACGAACTTGCCAAGGCGCCGGCCTGCTACGGCAAGATGCTGGGCGACATCTGCAGCGCCGACCTGCCGGTGCCCGCCGAAGGCTTCGACTTCGTCTTCAGTCGCATGCTGGCCGAGCACGTGCGCGACGGCGAGGCGTTCCACCGCAACGTGCTGCGCCTGCTGGCGCCGGGCGGCCGCGCGTTCCACTTCTTTCCGACGCTGTGGGCGCCGCCCTTTGTGCTGAACCGACTGCTGCCCGAGCGGCTGGCCGAGGCGGTGCTCAATGCCGTGCAACCGGGGCGCGAGCGCAGTGGCTACCACGCCAAGTTCCCGGCCTACTACCACTGGTGCCGCGGGCCGACCCCAGCGCAGCTCTCGCGCTTCGAGCGCCTGGGCTACGAGGTCGAATCGGCCGTCGGCATGTTCGGGCACCGGGAGTACTACAAGCGCTTGGGCCCCTTGATCCGCGTGCACGACGGCGTCGTCGAGCGCCTGCTCGCACGGCCGCGTCCGCAGTTCACCAGCTTCATGCACGTCACGCTCCGTCGGCCCGTCTGACGCCGCCGTCGCTTGTCGAACCGGTCCCCAATTCTGTTGCCACCCGCCATGACCGACACTGCCCGAGTCCTCGTCACCTGCCCGCCGATGCTCGGCATGATCGACGAGTTCGTCCCGCGCTTTGCCGCGCGGGGTGTCGAGGTCGTTCCGGCCAAGGTGGTGCAGACGCTGAGCGAGGATGAGCTCTGCAGCTTGCTGCCGGCCTTCGACGGCTGGATCATCGGTGACGACCCGGCGACGCGCCGGGTGTTCGAGGCCGGCCACGGCGGCCGCCTGCGCGCGGCGGTGAAGTGGGGCATCGGGGTCGACAACGTCGACTTCGCGGCCTGTCGCAGCCTCGGGATTCCGATCTCGAACTGTCCCAACATGTTCGGCGGCGAGGTCGCCGACGTGGCCATGTCCTACCTCGGTGCGCTCGCGCGCGAGACCTTTGTCATCGACCGTGGCGTGCGGGCCGGTGGCTGGCCCAAGCCGCGTGGCATCTCGCTGGCCGGGCGCACGCTGGGGCTCGTCGGGCTGGGCGACATCGGGCGCAACCTCGCGCGCCGTGCGCTGGCGGCCGACATGAACATCGTCGCGTATGACCCGTTCCACGAAGGCGAAGTGGCCGGTGTGCAGCGGGCGGCCTGGCCCGAACGTGTCGGCGAGTGCGACTTCCTGGCCTTCACCTGCGCGCTGACGCCGTCGAACCGTCACATGCTGGACGCTGGCGTGCTGGCGCGTTGCAAACCTGGCGTGCGCATCGCCAACGTCGCGCGCGGACCCTTGATCGACGAGGCGGCGCTGGCCGACGCGATGCACGCGGGCCTCGTGCATTCGGTTGCGCTGGACGTGTTCGAGGTCGAGCCTCTGCCGGCCGGGTCGCCACTGCGCACGATGGGCGACCGCACCATCTTCGGCAGCCACAACGGCAGCAACACGGTCGATGCCGTGCGCCGTTGCAGCCATCTGGCGATCGACACGCTGCTGGGCTACCTGGGCCGACCGGTCCAGGGCTGAAGGGCAGGGCTGTGGCGTCCATGGTCCCGGATCCGAAGCAAACGCCAGATGTGGTGCTGGTCACCGGTGCCGCAGGGGGCATCGGCCAGGCCCTGGTGCTGGGTTTCGAAGCCGCCGGCTGGCGAGTCGTCAGCGTCGACCGTCTGCCGATGGCGCGAACCGACCACGTTCAAGCCGACATCGGCGATCTGGTCGATCCGGAAAGTGCCGAGCACCAAGAACTCGTCGACCGGCTGCGCGCGGCCACCGGCGGGCGCTGCAAGGCCGTGGTCGCCAATGCGGCGCACCAGGTCGTCAAGCCGGCCGCTGCACTCGACGCCAGCGACTGGCGGACCACGCTCGACGTGAACCTGCTGTCGCCGTTCTGGCTCGCGATGGCGTTTGCCGACGAACTGGAACGCAACCGCGGGTCGGTGCTGGCGATCTCCAGCATCCACGAGAAGCTCACCAAGCCCGGCTTCGTGGCCTACGCCACCAGCAAGGCCGCACTGTCGGGCCTGGTGCGCGCGATGGCGGTTGAGCTGGGCGCCCGTCTGCGGGTCAACGCCATCTGCCCGGCGGCGATCGCGACGCCGATGCTCAAGGCCGGATTCGATGGCCAGCCGGAGGCCCTGGCGGCGCTCGAGGCCTTCCACCCGGTCGGCCGGCTGGGCGACCCGGCCGAGGTGGCGCGGGTCGCCGTGTTCGTGTGCTCCGACGCCGCCGGCTTCATGAACGGCAGTTGCCTGGCGCTGGATGGCGGCATCGGGGCCCGGCTTCATGATCCGGTCTGACCGGATCATGGTCTCGTCAACGCAGGCCTTGACGTGACGTGGAGCCTGCGCGCGCTGTGGCATTCGCCGACGTTCACCACCTGGGGCAGTCTGCTGGTCCGGCTGGCGTCGGTGGTGGCGCTGCTGCCGGTGGTGCTGGTGCGCTTCACGCCGGCCGAGGTGGCCGTCTGGCAGTTGCTGTCGGCCCTGTTCCTGCTGGGTTTGATGCTCGACTACGGCCTGGCGCCCACCTTCGTGCGCCTGCTGTCCTACGCCCGAGCGGGCATGGCACCCGAGGCGATGGGCCGCATCGCCGGGAACCGGGACACGACCGCCACCTCGGCGACGCGGTCGCCCGAACAGGCCCTTGCTGCGCTGCGCCGGGTCATCGGCAGCATGCACTGGCTGTACCCGCGCCTGGCCTGGGTCGTGACGGGGTTGTTGCTGGGCCTGGGCAGCTGGGCCTTGTTGCGGCCGGTCTCGCAGGTGCCGCAGCCGCTGCACGCCTGGCTGGCGTGGGCGGTGGTGATGCTGTCGTTCCAGGTTGCTCTCTGGGGCGGCCTGTTCGGCGCGGCCTTGCAGGGCATGAACCGCATCGCCGAGTTGCGACGCTGGGAGATCGCCTTCGGCCTCCTGCAGGTGCTGACTTCCGTGGTCGCGCTGGCCTTCGGCGCCGGCATCCTCGAGTTGCTGGCGGTGTACCAGTTGTGGACCGTTCTCGGCATCTGGCGCAACGCCCGGCTGCTGGCGCGCCTGCACCCGGACATCGCCAGTGCGCCGACCCTGCCCGACCCGGCGGTGCTGGCGGCTGCACGGTCCCCGGCCTGGCGCAGCGTCGTCGGCGTGCTGTGCAGCACCGGCGTGATCCAGCTCTCCGGGGTCTACTACAGCCAGATCCTGCCGGCGGCGCAGGTCGCGAGCTGGCTGCTGGCGCTTCGCCTTGCGATGGTGGTGAGCCAGTTCTCGCAGGCTCCGCTGTACACCAAGCTGCCCTGGATGGCCGAACAGCACGCCGCGGGTCGCCGAGACGACGTGCTGGCTGCGGCCAGCCGCGGCATGCGGCTGTCGCACATCGTGTTCGTGATGGGCGCACTGGCCGCCGCCATCGCCGCGCCACCGCTGCTGGCCTGGGTGGACAGCCAGACCGCCTTCGTCTCCGGACCGGTGTTCGCCGTGCTCGCGCTGGCCTTCTTTGCCGAGCGGCTGGGCGCCATGCACATCCAGCTCTACAGCCTGACCAACCATGTCGTGTGGCACATCGCCAACGGCATCACCGGTGCGATCGTGATCGGCCTGACCCTGGTGCTAGGCCCGGAACTCGGGTTGATGGCGTTTCCGCTGGCCATGCTGGCCGGCTATGCCGGCTTCTATGTGCCTTACGCGATGCACCGCAGCCGGCGGGCCTTCTCGCTGCCGCTGCTGACCTTCGAACGGCGGGCATCGCTGCTGCCGGCACTGGCGCTGGGTGTCGGCATGGCGATCTCTCTCGCGTGGACCGGCGGCCGCTGAGCGAACAAGGATGAAGTGCCCATGCGCATGAGCGTCGTCACCCCCTGCTTCAACGCGGGCAAGTACCTGGCCGAGACCATTGAAGGCGTGCTCGCCCAGACCGCCGTGCGCAGCGGGCGCGTGCAGCTCGACTACTGGGTCATCGACGGAGCCTCGCGCGACGACACCGCCGCCATTGCCGAGCGCTATGCCCGCGACGGGGTCAAGCTGCTGAGCGAGCCCGACCGCGGCATGTACGACGCCCTGGCCAAGGGCTTCGAGCGTGTCGATGGCGAGGTCTGCTGCTACATCAACGCCGGCGACTACCACCACAAGGCGGCATTCGATGTCGTGGCCGACGTGATGCAGGAGCAGCCTGCCGTGCAGTGGCTCACCGGCATGTACGTGATCTACAACGAACGTTCGCAGGTCGTGCTGGCGCAGCAGCCGCAGCGCATCGTGCGCTCCTGGGTCCGGCGCGGCCTGTACAACGGCAGCGCCCGGGCGCACATCCAGCAGGAGAGCACCTTCTGGCGCACGCCCTTGCTGAAGGACGTCGATCTGGCCGAGCTGCGGCGTTGGCGGCTGGCCGGGGACTTCTACCTCTGGCACCGCTTCGCGGCCCGACACGAGCTTTACATCGTCGAGAGTTATCTTGGCGGCTTCAAGCTGCACGCCGGACAGCTCTCGGAACAGTCGGGCCGCTACGCCGCCGAAGTCCAGGCCATCTGTGGCCAGCCGGTGGGCGTGACGGATCGCAC
This sequence comes from Rubrivivax sp., assembly GCA_021297985.1. GTDB lineage: Bacteria > Pseudomonadota > Gammaproteobacteria > Burkholderiales > Burkholderiaceae_C > Rubrivivax. The sequence goes on along the minus strand of JAJTGU010000160.1, from coordinate 26,149 downwards.
GCTGGCGCTGGCCAGCCGTGTTTTCGAGAAGCTTTCACCGCGACGCCTGCGCGAAGCGGTGGGCTACGACCAGGTCATCCGCTGGGACAATACCTCCCAGAGTTGGACCCTGCCTCCCGGTCGCACCGCTGGCTGAGACCCGGCAGGCCCGCAAATTGCATGGCCACTGGGGCCGCCAAGACGCCAACGAACCCGATTCCCTTTCCCGAGTCCCGATGCACCAACGTCCGACGATCAGCCCCTACCGCCACCTGCTCGGCGCGATGGTGGGTGCCTGGCCCGACGTGAAGGACCGGCTGCGCTGGGACCTGAACGCGCTGTCGCGCCCGAGCCGGCAAAAGCTGCTGGCCTGGCGGGACCGCTTCGGTGCCGCCGACCGGGCCGTGGTCCTGTGCAACGGGCCGAGCCTGAACCGGGTCGACTTCGACGCCATTGCACAGGCGGGCGCCTTCACCTTCGGCTTGAACAAGATCAACCTGCTGTTTGCCCGCAGCAGTTTCCGGCCCTCGTGCATCGTGGCCGTCAATGGCCACGTCATCGAGCAGAACGCGGCGTTCTACGACGACACCGGGATCCCGCTGTTCCTCGACAGCGCCGCTCACACGCGGGTCCGCCACCGCGACAACGTGCACTTCCTGCATTCGTCGCACCAGGCGAAGTTCGCTCGCGACTGCTCGCTGAGCGTCAGCCAGGGCGCAACCGTCACCTTCGTGGCGCTGCAACTGGCGTTCCACATGGGCTTCAGGCGTGTCGCACTGGTCGGTTGCGACCACAGCTTCGCGACCAAGGGCCCGGCCAATGCCACCGTCACCGCAGGCGCGGTGGACCACTCGCACTTCGATCCGAACTACTTCGCCGGCGGCGTGAAGTGGCAGTTGCCCGACCTGCTGACCTCCGAGGTCTCGTACACCATGGCCGAGCAGACCTTCCGCGAGCACGGGGGTGAGGTCGTCAATGCCACCGACGGCGGGCGGCTGGAGGTGTTCCGCCGTCAATCGCTCGCGGAGTTCCTCGCCGCACGTACCTCGTAGGCCGACCATGAACACACTCCCCGCCTGGATCCTGCTGATCCTGTTGTGCGCCCTGATGCTGTCGTCCCGGCTGGGCTCGGCGCTGGGCTTGAAGCTGCCCTGGTACCGCGACGTCGTGGCCGTGACGCTCGTGCCCTGGATCGCCGGCGTCGTGCTGTACCTGCTGCCGCTGTTCGAGTTCCGCGAGCGCATCGAGATGCGGCACGCGGCTTACCTTGGCGGGTCGCTGGCGTGCCTGATGCTGGGGGCCCTGATCGCGCGTTTCCTGATGGCGCCCAAGACTTTGCGCGGTGGTGGGGCGGCGACCGCCGCGGCGCCGGTCAAGGTGCCCGGTGACTCGCCGGCATTGCTGTGGTCCGTGGGTCTGCTGGGGCTGGTCAGTCAGGCGGCGATCGTCGGTCGTGCCTTGGCTGCGGGCGGTGTCTCGCTGCTGGATCGCCTGTCCGGCGAGGGCCTTGACTCGGTGCGCCTGCAGAACGCCGCGATGGCGATGGGCATCGACGGCACCGGCCATACCCGTCTGGCGGTCTTTGGCGCGGCGGCGTTTGTCTTCGTCTGCATGGTGGCCGGTGGCGCCTTGCAGCGCGCCGAGCTCAAGTCCGGCGCCCGGCGCATGCTGTACTGGATCGCCATCGGCTGTGCGCTGCTGATCGCGTTCAACGGCGTCTTCATCCGGGGCGGCCGGATGGAACTGGTGCTGTTGCTGTCGGCGATCGGCCTGGCCGCGCTGCTGGACAGCGAGCGCCACATGATCCAGGGCTTCAAGCGTCGGGTCGTCAAGGGCCGGTTCGTGGTGGTCGCCGTCACGGTGCTGCTGGGGGTCGCGCTCGCGTGGTACTTCTCGACCGGCTTCACCAAGAAGCGCATCGGAACGGCCAGTGCCTACGCCGCGATGGAGCAGTACCACCGCACCAAGCCCAGCGCGACGCTCGAGCACCTGACGGCCGGGATCCCGAGCCTGGAGTTTGCGGCGCTGAACCTGAGCTACCTGCCGGTGCCGTTGACGACCTTCGGCTACTACTACGACCTCGGGCACGGTTGGTTCCCGGGCCCGTTCTTCGGGCAGTACAACTTCACCGGACCGGTGACGTTCGCGATGCGACGGGCGGGTTTCCGGGACGAGCAGAGCACGCTCCAGGACATTCGTTTCGAGGTCACGCGCGACCTGCGCCTGCGCGGCTATGGCGACAACGTCTGGCCCACGGCATTACGCGACCTGGCGCTGGACGTCGGCTGGCATGCGGTGCCGCCGTTGATGCTGCTCTTCGGCCTGGCCTCCCAAGCGCTGCTGATCGTGGCCGGACGCAGCCATGGCGGGGTCTTCATGGCGATGGCGCCGCTGGCGATGCTCTGGCTGGCCTTCAGCATCGCGCACAGCCTGTTCGTGCTCGAGAGCTTTGCGGTTGGCCTGTACATGTGCGTGGCGGTCCTGATCGTGCAGAAGCTGACCCGTCGTCCGGCGCGACCAAGGCGGCCTGTGCTGCTGGCAACGGCACCCGGGGGCTGAAGGTGTCGGATCGCCCCGAAACGGCTGCCGCCGCAGCCGCGGGTTCGGTCATGCGGCCACGGGCACTGTTCATCGCGCCCGAGGACTTCGAGCGGGAACCGGTCAACCTGGGTGCCGCGACCAAGATCGCGGCTCTGGTGCGCATTCTCGACCGCCTGGGTCACGAGGTGCACTACGTCGACAGCTCGCACTGGCAGGCCCGCTGGGCGGGCGCCGTGCACGGCCGCCCGAGTCGCGTCGCGGGCACCCCGGTCACGCTCTGGCGCCCGCCGATGGTGCCGCATCGAAAGCTCGGCAAGCTGCTGAACGTCCTGGGTGCGGCCGGCTTTGCGCGGCGGCTTCAAGGCCTGAGGCCGGCCTTCACGTGGATCTACAACGCGTACGCCTTTGAGGCCGCCGTCGCACACCACCTCCACGCCCAGGGGGTGCCGTTTGTCCTCGAGATCGAGGACCTGCCGCTCGCCCGGCCGCGCGGCCTGAACCCCAAGCCCCACTGGGACCAGCAGTGGTTCAAGCGCGTTCTGCCGCAAGCGGGGTTGGTGAGCTTCGTCAACCAGCGCCTGCTCGACGAGCACCGGCCGGAGGTTCGGCGGTCTCTGTTGCTGCCTTCGGTCTTGCGGCGCGAGTTCGACGACCTGGCCGGCCGCCGGCGCTTTGCCGACGCGCAGACGACGCGCATCGGCTACTTCGGCGGCCTCTCGCACGAGAAGGGCGCCGGCCTGCTGCTGGAGGCGCTGGCGCGGTGGCCGGCGGACAGCACCCTGGTGGTCACGGGACAGGGTGACCTCGGCCCGGCATTTGCTGCCGCCGCGGCGACCCCGGGCAGCCGACTCGAATACCACGGCGCCGTGCCATCGGAGCGCCTGGCCCCGTTGATGGCCAGCTGCGACGCGATCGTGAACCCGCATCGCGCCATTGCCGACATGGGCGACGGCGTGTTCCCGTTCAAGGTCTGCGAGGCCCTGGCGGCGGGTGCGCTGCTGATCAGCACCGAGCTGCCGCCGATTGCCGCGCCGCTTGCCGGGGCTGTGCTGTTCTTCGATGGCCGGGTGCAGGGCCTGCTCGACGCCGTCGTCGCCGCGCGGGCCTTCGACTCTGAACACCGATCGCAGATCGACGCGTTGGCCCGGCACATCGCCGGCGAGTACGGCGAGTCGGCCGTGGCCGCACGCCTGGCCCCCCTGCTCGCCGCGTTGACCGCGCCCGGCCCGCTGCCCACCGCGACGCCCCAGCCGCGGCTCGCCCGGCGATGAGCACCACTCGCGCATCCCCGACGTCGCCTGCGCGTGTGCTGGTCACCGGGGGCTCCGGCTTCATCGGCAGCAACCTGGTCGCCGGGCTGCAGGCCAGTGGCCACGAGGTGCTGAACCTGGACATCGTCGCGCCGCGCAACCCGGCACTCGCCTCGTCTTGGCAGCGGGTGGACCTTCGCGATGCGCGTGCGCTGCACGAGGCGATTGCGCGCTTCGAGCCGAGCGTGGTGCACCACCTCGGCGCGCGGACCGATCTCGACGGCGCCACGGTGGGTGACTACGAGGCCAACACGGCCGGGGTGCGCAACCTGGTGGCCTCGTTGGCCGATGTGCCTTCCGTCGAACGGGTGCTGTTTGCGTCGTCGCGCCTGGTCTGCCGCATCGGCTATGCGCCGACCTCGGACACCGACTACTGTCCGACCACGCCTTATGGCGCGAGCAAGGTCGAGGGCGAACGCATCGTCCGCGCGGCCTGCGCCGATGCGCGCTACACGTGGGCGATCGTGCGACCGACCTCGATCTGGGGCCCCTGGTTCGACGTGCCGTACCGGATCTTCTTCGACGCCGTGGCGCGGGGCCGCTATGTGCACCCCCGCGGCCTGGCGGTCCCCAAGTCGTTCGGCTTTGTCGGCAACTCCGTGCACGCACTGCGCACGCTGGCCCAGGCCGAGCCAGAGCGGATCGCCGGACGCATGTTCTACCTGGCCGACTACCCGGCGATCGAGGTCGGCGAGATGGCCTCGTGCATCGCGGCCGAGGCCGCTGCGGCGCCCGTGCGCCAGGTGCCGATGGCTCTGCTGCAGGGCCTGGCGACGATCGGCGATGCCGCCAAGGCGCTCGGCTGGCGCGAGCCACCGCTGACGCGCTTCCGGCTGGCGAACCTGATCACGCCGATGCTGCACGACCTGGAGCCGCTGCGCGCCGTCGTCGGGGACTTGCCCTACACGATGCCCGATGGCGTGCGGGCCACGGTCGGCTGGATGCGAGAGCACCGCGGCCTGCGCGGCGGGGACGCTGGATGACCTTGTCGCCGCTACCGTCCTCGACCGCCGTGCCGGTGCTGCACGTGGCCGAGGAGATGGCACCGGTCGCCGGTGGCGTGCCTGCCGTCGTTCGGCAGCTGAGCCGGCGTCTGGCCCAGGCGGGTCACCGCATCGGAGTGCTGCACGCGCGCGGTGATGCCCAGGATCTGGCCGACTGTGCGCGGGTGCTTGCCGTGCCGCCGGCGGGCCTGGGACGGGCCTGGGCCGACAGTCCGGCACTGCCGGTGCAGTTGCGGACGATGCTGAGCGAGCTCGTGTCCGACGCGGGGGTCCTGCATGTGCACGGGGTCTGGTCGGCGCCACAGATGCGGGCGCTGCAACAGGCCTCGGTGCTCGGTGTGCCGGCGCTGTTCACGGCCCATGGCATGCTGGAACCCTGGCTCTGGAACCGCCAGGGTTGGCTCGTCAAGGCCAAGAAGCACCTGTTCTGGCGCATGATCGCCGCCCCTCGCCTGGCGACTTGCCGGGTGCTGCACGCGATCACCCCGATGGAGCGCGACCAGTTGCGCGCCCTGCTGCCGGGCAACCGCATCGAGGTCGTTCCGAACGCCATCGAGGTGCCCCCCGAGCGCACGAACCTGCCCTCCGGATCGCGGACGAAGACGGTGCTCTTTCTGGGTCGAATCGAGCCCAAGAAGGGCGTCGATCTTCTGGTGCGCGCCTTTGCCGCTGCCAGCATGGGATCGGATTGGCGGCTCGAGATCGTCGGCCCGTCGTGGTCGCCGCGCTACCTGCAGCAGCTGCACGACCTCGTCCGGCAGTGCGGCATCGAGGCGCGCACGCGCTTTCGCGGCGCGCTGTTCGGTGCCGACAAGGAGGCCGCGCTGGCCTCGGCCTGGGTCATGGCCACGCCGTCGCACTCCGAGGTCGTCGGGCTGGTCAACCTCGAGGCCGCTGTTCACGGCCTGCCCACGATCACGACCCATCCCACTGGACTGTGGGACTGGCCCGAAGGCGGCGGGCTGCTGATCGAGCCCGCCGTCGATGCGCTGGCATCCGCGCTTCGCCAGGCCAGCAGCTGGAGCGACAGCGAGCAGCGCGAGCGCGGTGCCGCCAGCCGCAGACTCGTCGAGCGGCGCTACAGCTGGGCAGCCGTCCTGCCGCAGTGGCAGGCGCTCTACGCCGATCTGGCGTCACGTTGACCCCACACGCAAACCGAGGAGCCTCACCCAAATGCCCGGCCTGATGCGCGCGATCGAACTGCTGGCGACGCCTGGTGCGTTGCCGGCGTTGCTGCGCTGGAAGAAGTTCTCGTTGGCCTCGTACTGCATCGTGCAGCGCCTGAAGGAGGCTGGTGTCGCTCCGGCCAGCATCGTGGATGTCGGCGCCAACGTCGGTCAGTTCGCGGTCGCGGCGACGAACCTGATGCCACACGCGACGCTGCATGCCATTGAACCCGACCCGGCAACGGCCTCGACGCTGCGCGCGAACTTGCCGCCCGAGGTGGCCGCGCGCGTGATCGTCAGCGCCATCGGCGAGCGTGAGGGCTCGGTCGAGTTCCAGGTCAACCGGGATTCGCAGGTCAGCTCGGTGTTGCCGCTGGGCGAGGACCGCAAGGCCTCGTTCCCGGGCAGCACGGTCCAACGCACGATGAAGGTGCCGATGGCCACGCTCGATGGCCTGTTCGCGGCTGCCGGGCTGGCCTCACCCATCCTGCTGAAGATCGACGTCCAGGGCTACGAGGACCGGGTCGTGGCCGGAGCGGTGGGCTTCCTGCAGCAGGTGAAGTGGGTGGTGATCGAGACCGCGTTCGCCCGCCTGTACGAAGGCGAGCGCGACTTCGCCTCGATGCTGGACCTGATGCGCGAGCATGGCTTCCGTTTCGTCAAGCCGCTGAACTTCCACACCTCGGACGTCACCGGCGCCATCATCGAGATGGACGCGCTGTTCGAGCGCGTCTGACGCGCTGCTGTCCCGGTCAACGCAAGCGATGCGGCTGCTGCTGTACGGCATCAACTTCCGTCCCGAACTGACCGGAGTCGGCAAGTACAGCGGCGAGCTCGCCGACTGGCTGGCCGGGCGTGGCCACGGTGTCGAGGTCGTGACCGCGCCGCCCTACTACCCCGAATGGCGCGTGCCTGCTGGCTACCGGGCGTGGGCCTGGCGCCAGGAGCGTGACGGCCCGGGCAACCGCGTACGGGTCTGGCGCTGCCCGTTGTGGGTTCCCTCGCGCGTGCGCACGATGACCCGGCTCGTGCACCTGGCCAGCTTTGCCGCCAGCAGTGCGGTGCCGCTGCTGTGGCGTACGGTCGTTGGCCGGCCCGACGTGCTGCTCGTCGTGGCCCCCACGCTGGCCATTGCCCCCGCGGCCTTGCTCGCCGGGGCTTTGGCGCGGGTCCCGGTCTGGCTGCATGTGCAGGACTTCGAGGTCGATGCGATGTTCCAGCTCGGCATGGCCGGAGGTGGCGGCCGCCTGCGGCGCCTGGCACACGGCGTGGAGCGCTGGCTGCTGGCGCGCTTTGATCGCGTGGGCAGCATCACGCCCAACATGGTGGCGCGGCTGCACCAGAAGGGTGTGCCGCCGCAGCGCTGCTTCGAGTTCCCGAACTGGGTCGATCTCGACCGCGTTCGCCCCCGGCCACCGGGCGAGCCGAACCGCTATCGCCAGCAATTGGGCCTGTCCAGCGACGACGTGCTGGTGCTGTATGCCGGCAACATGGGCGAGAAGCAGGGCCTTGAACTCGTGATCGACGCGGCCCGTGCCTTGCGTGGCCGGACCCGCATCCGATTCCTGCTGGTCGGAGACGGCGCGGCGCAACAGCGCCTGATGCAGGCGGCGGAAGGACTGGAGGCCATCGCCTGGTTGCCACTGCAGCCGCTGGAGCATCTGGAGGAACTGCTCGCCTCGGCCGATCTGCATGTCTTGCCTCAGCGCGCCGATGCCGCCGACCTGGTGATGCCGTCCAAGCTCACCGGCATGTTCGCCAGCGGCCGGGCCACGGTGGGGACCGCGGCGGCGGACACCCAGCTCGGCTCGGCCCTGGAGGCGGCCGGCTGCCGGGTCGAGCCCGGCAATGCGTCTGCCTTGGCGTCGGCGATCAGCGCGCTGGCCGACGACCCGGCCAGGCGCCTGGCGCTGGGTGCGGGCGGCCGGGCCTTTGCTGAGCAGAAACTCGGGCGTGAGGCGATCCTCACCGGCTTCGAAGTCCAGCTGCAGGGCTTGGCGTCGAACCGCTGACGCCGGCCGCCTTCAATCCGCCAGGGCCTTGATCTCCAGGACCGTCCAGGTGCCGGGGCGGGCCAGTTCCAGCGACAGTGAAAGCGTGCCGTCCGGCCGGACGGCAACCGGGCTGCGCGCCGAGGTCTCGACACCCGGCTGATGGACGACAACCTCGTAGCGCGCCGCCGGTGGCAACACCCAGGTCTTGAGCGTCAGTTGGGGCGACGCGCGGGCCTTGTCGTCCGGAATCAGGTGCACGACACGCACGCCGGGGCGTTGGGACTGACCCTTGACCCACACGGTCCAGCCTTCTGAAACTGCGCTGGTCGTGGCGAGCTCGGCCAAGGCGGCCGGGCCCTGAGCGGCGAGCAGCGGCGTCGCCGCTGGCGTCCCGCCGCGGACGGCGCCGGCCAGCCAGTGCGGATGCGATGCCGAAAGCCGCCGCGGCGGGCTGGCCGCGGGCAGCAGCGACACGGCAAAAGGCACCTGGGCGTCGACCAGGCGTTGCAGCTGCTCGTCGATGCGGTTGGGCTGCGCCGGGTCGGTGGGCAGCAGAACGGTCAGCCGAGACAGCAACTCCCAACCCTCAAACAGCCCAGGCCGATCGCGCACGAAGCGGAACAGGTCACCGCTGTCTTCGACCCGGCCGAAGTGGCGGGTGGGTGCCGCCTTGCCGTCGCCGGGCACGAAGCTGTCCCAGGGCACCACGGGCACCGCGCCCGCGGCATAGGCCAGGGCCACGCGTCGGCGCAAGAACGCCGGGTCCCGGGCCTGGAACACCACCGCCCAGCGCTTGCCCTCGCTGCGCAGCGACTGCGCGAACAAGAGCAGATGGTTGGCCTGTGCGCGTTCGGGGGACACCTCGCCCAGCACATAGTCGGCGTGGCGAAGCTGGAAGCGGTTGTGGGCCCAGGGGTAGGGCGTGTACAGGTTGACCGACAGCGCGACTTCAGGCCCTGCGGCGACACGCAGCCACTGCCTGACCTGGCCCAGGCAGGCGTCGACCGTTTCGCGCAGGTACTCGCGCCACAGCGGCGTGCTCGGGAACTGGGCGCTGCGGCGCACGTAGTCGTCGGTGTCGCGCACGCCATGGGTGCTGGCGAGGTACTGGCGGTAGTCGCTGCCCTGGGCGGGTGTCAGCGCCAGCCGCTCCCCGCGATCTGCGCGCTGCTGGAGCCAGCGCCCGAAACCCTTCTGGCTGTCGTCGGACAGATCGCCGACGTTCCAGAACGCCGAGTCGAACTGCATGCCGGCATCGTCGAACTGCATCTGGGCGATGCCGGCGGCGGCCTGGCTGTCGATGCTGGTCTTCAGGGCCTGCATCGTCGCCGGGCGGGCGCAGGAGTTCCAGATCGCACCCCAGCTCTTCATCCAGGGCGCGATGATGGGCTGGCCTTCGAAGTCAAGCGCCGCACCGGCATGGCCGGGGATGGCCTGGTTGTTGTTGAGGGTGCCGCCAAAGCGACCGCCGACCAGAGCCCGCAGTCGCGCCTGGTTCAGCCCTGGCGGCACGTAGCTCCAGACCAGCCGCGTCGCGGCAAAGGCTTGCGCCGCCGCCAGGGCCTCGGGGCGATCAAAACGCGGCGAGAACAGCACGTCGCTGTCGGCGGGCACCCCTGCGGCAACGGCCGGATAGCCCGGCAGCAGCCCCGCCAGCGCCGGGTCGGCCACGCCATGGGACTGGCCCTGTGCGGCCCCCGTCAGCAGGCCAAGCCCGATGACGCAAACCGACCGCAGGCACCGCAATCGTGCCTGCATCCGCAAGCTCATGGCATCCAGCGTCGGTCGCGGGCGAACAGCAGCCGCGAACTGCGCGCCGCCACCACGATGGGGAAGCTCACCGAAGCGCCGGTTTCATCGATCAGGTCGCAGTTGGCCAATTCGAGCACGACACACGGGAAGGTCATCACCTGGTTGCGTGGGTTCACGACGTGGGACACCACCCGGTTCAGGTTGAGGTATTCCATGTTCGCCACCCGCGAGAGGCTGAGGTCACGCAGGAAGGTCTCGCCACCGACCACGCCGCGGATGTCGAGCACGGCGGCGCTGCTGGTGGCCGAGGCGCGGAAGTAGGCCTCGACACGCCCGGTCTCACCCGGTGCGAGGGCCTGGGAGGGCACGCTGAGACCGAAGTTCTCCCAGGGCGACACATTGCGCCGTACCAGGGCCCGGCGCATGCCGCCACCCTGGCCACCGATGGCGGTGTAGCGCAACAGATAGAGGTTTCGATCAACGTTCGAGTCGAGCGAAAACGGCAGGCTCTCGAGGTAGTCGGCGGTGCTGCCGGCCACGAACCGCGCGCAGCCCAGCGTGCAGGCTGAGAACGAACCCATCGAGAACGAGCCTCCGCTGCCCGCAGGTGCGAGGTACGCTCGCCAGTCGGCGGCGCGGGCGGGATCGAAACCGCTGTTCGGCACCAGCGACGGCTCCAGGGTCGGCAGGTGGCGGGCATAGACGACCGGGCGAACCTCGACATCGGTCGGCGCAAACCGGCGCCAATCGGCAACCTTGAGCACGCGGAGGGTGCTTCCGCTGGCCAGGCCCCAGGCCGACTCGCCAGCGGCCATCGTCGAGACGATGGTGTTGCCGAGCACCACGTTCTGGTTGGCCGCAGGGTCGAACAGCAGCGCCGCATCCACGGTGTTGCGCCAGTACTGGGCGTACCACGGCGTGGTGTCGGCGGGCAGCCGCGAGGCATTGAGTGCCGTTGGCGTGTGGCTGAAGAAGGTGTTGTTCTCGACCCGATTGCCGCGCATCACCACGGTCTCCGAGCGGGTCCGGTTGCCGCGGAAGGCCGCTGCCGACGCGTTGCGGACCGTGTTGTTCAGGACCCGGTTGTGGCTCGCGTTGAGCACGCCGATGCCCACCTCGACTTCGGAGACCGTATTCCCGGTGATGGTGACCCCGGCGGTGAGTTCGTCAAGGTAGATGCCGTGCGCCATGTTGACGCAGCTGTAGCCGCAGCCCTCGGTGATGCTGCGCGCGCTGACGACGACGTTGCCTTGGATCAGGCCCGCCGCGACATAGCTGACCGGCATGGCCGAAGAGGCTCCGCCGGTGTAGGTGTAGATGCCCGAGCAGTCGGTGAACCGAAGGCAGATCCGGACAACCGTGTTGTTGCGCACGACCGTGCCGGCGCGGTTGGCAAAACGGATGCCGTGGTGGGCCGAGCGTTCGACGAGGTTGTCCTCGACGATCGACCCCTGGCCGAACACCGCGATGGCCGAGTCCGTCGGGCCGGCGCGACCGAATCCACCGGTGTCGCGCACATGGTTGCGCAGGATGCGCGCATCGTTGGATTCGCGGGTCACGATGCCGGTGTCGCCGGCCCCTTCGACGATGCTGTCGACGATGCTCGCACCGGGGGCGGTCAGCGCCGAGATTCCAAGCTCACGGGCGTGGCGCACGAACACGTCGCGGACGCTGACGCCAGGGGTCTCGGTCAACTCCAGCGAGTCGACCTCCTGCTGTTCGAGCTGCAGGCGCTCGACGCGCATGTCCCGCGTCCACTTCAGGAGCACGCCGAAGCTGCGCGACGACGCCTCCAGGCCGGTCAGTGCGGCAGGCGAGCCGCCGGTCGGTGTCCACAGCCGCAGCTGGCCCGCTGTGGTGTCGTGGTGCCATTCACCGGGTCCGTCCAGCATCCAGGACTTGCCTTCGAGGATGTATCCGCTGCCGGGCTGGATCGAGAAGGCCATCACGCGATCCATCGTCAGCTTGCCGCTGACCGGGTCGTAGGCGGTGACGGTGGCGCGTGTGGTCTCCCACTGGATGTTCTTCAGGTGGATGGTCGCGCCGACGAGGTCCTTGTCGGCAAAGAACGCGCGCTCCGCACTGCCGACCGTGAAGGCGACACGGGAATCGGCCACCGAGACGCTGGCGACCAGGGCGTACTCGGCACCGACGCCGCGGAAGTTGGGGTGGCGCGCCGGGGTCAGCGGCATCCCGTTGAGGAAGAGGCGGCCGACCGGGTTGGCCCAGGGGCGGGTGTAGGTGACGTTCTGCGAACCGGCGGTCAGGAGTGTCCACCCCACGTTGGAAACCCAGTCCGAGGCGCGGATGATCGGGCGTCGGTTGCCGCTGCAATCGCCATAGGCGCCGATCAGGACCCCGCCGTTGGGCGCTTGCGTGGTCGTCAGCTCCAGCGTCGAGCGCCAGACCTCGCCGCACTTCAACAGCAGCGCATCGCCAGCCGCCAGTCGCATCGCCGCGATCGGGGCAAAGCTGCGCAGCGGCGCTTCAAGCGTGCCGGGATTCGTGTCGTTGCCGGTACTGGCATCGAAGTGGTACGCGCGGCCGCTGTACGGGGACGTCGCGTAGGCCGCGCGGGCCGGGAGCACATCGGTCAAGCCGGGCATGACCCAGCCTGGGCCCTTGACCACCGAGCTCACGGTGGTGCCCGTGGTCTGCGCCATCGCGCCGCACGCACCAGCTACGGCCAGCAGCCCGGCCAGCACCGGACGAAACAAGGCCAGTCGGGTCTTCATGTCGCAGCGCATCGGGTTCGGTCCTCGGGCCTGGGGCCGGCAAGTCAATGGTTGAGCAGGAGACGGCGTCGGGGTGCGCCACACTTCACATTCTCGTGAAGCAAGACGCCTGGAACATGAATGCCCCCCTCCGCCGTGGCCACTGCCGCGTGAACTCCTGCTCCCCTCGGCACCGTGCGTTTTGTCACAGTGTGGTGTCAGCGCCATGAACGAGTGGTCGGTTGCAGTTGAGCAACGACACCGCCTGGGCGAAGGCCTCCACTGGGAAGCCGGGCGAGCTCGGCTGTGGTGGGTCGATATTCAAGCCGGGACGGTGCATGCATGGAACCTTCACTTGGGGGAGCCCCCCCTGACTTGGAGGGTTCCCGAGCGCGTCGGTTGGGTGCTACCGCTGCGGCGCCACGGTGAGGCGACCGACCCGCAGGCTGAATTCGGGCCCATGTTGCTGGGCTTGCAGGGGGGTGTCGTGCGTTGGGATCCCGGCACCGGCGAGATCGATCCGGCGAGCTGGATCCGGCCGTGGCCCGAAGGGTCGCCTTTGCGGCTGAACGACGCCAAGGCAGATGCGAGCGGTCGGATCTGGGCCGGGTCGCTCAACCACGGGGACGAGCAACGCCCCGACGGCTGCCTGATGCACATCGACCCTGCAACGTCCACGTTGAAGGTCCTCGATGCCGGCTACAGGGTCGCCAATGGGCCGGCCATCCACCCGGACGGTCAGCTGCTGTTGCACACCGACAGCGTGACGCGCACGATCTACGCGTTCGACCTGGACGCCGATGAAGGCCGGATCGACAACAAACGGGTCTGGAAGCAGTTTCACGGCGACGAAGGCCACCCCGACGGCATGAACTTCGATGCCGAAGGCGGCTTGTGGCTGGCGCATTGGGGAGGTGCCTGCATCAGCCGCTATGCGCCCAACGGTGACCTGCTGCGGCGCGTCGCACTCCCGACGAGTCACATCACCAATGTGTGCTTTGCCGGCCCGGGGCTGGACCGGCTGTTCGTGACCTCGGCGACGGCCGGCTTGAGCGACGAGCAATCCGCTGCCCAGCCGTTGGCCGGCGCGGTATTCGAAGTTGATGCCCAGGGTGTCAAGGGGCTGCCGGGTCTTCCGGCGCTGGCTTGATTTGGCTCTGGTTACAGGCCGTCAGAACCAGGCCATGCGCCCCGCGCTTTAGCTCGCAACAGGCGACCCCATCACGGTGCGCTGACCGTCAACACCCTGGACCCAGACCTCGCGGGCGCCGGCTTCCAGGTAGAGGCCGGTCTTGATGTGCATCTCGCCCCATGAGTTGCTTGGCGACATGATCTCGACGCAGATCTCCGGCGCTCGCGGGAACGGCGTCACCTCGCCCATCTCGGCCAGGCGTTCGTCGGAGATCCAGGCCACGTCGGCGACGCGCACGCCGTCGGTGGTCTGGATGCTGCACTCGCTGTAGACCACGCCACCCGGGCGGCGCGACAACTCGCCCGCGATCTCGCTCTGGATGCGTCCATGCTGGTTGCTCGCCGGGCTCATCTCGATGCGGCCCCAGCGGTTGAGTTCGATCTTGAAAGGCAGGTCCTTCAAGAAGGGGTTTGCCATTACGTCGGCCCAGGTCATCGTGCCCATGGCGTCATCCTCTGCAGCTGCTTCAGGCCACCCCATTCTGGGCCCGGAAGTCGGCGTAGGCCTGCGCCAACCCCTGCTCCAGCGGCGTCGTGGCCTTCCAGCCTGCGCTGGCGAGCAGACCCACGTCCATCAGCTTGCGCGGCGTGCCGTCGGGCTTGCTGGCATCGAAGCCGATTTCGCCCTGGTGGCCGACCACGCGCTGGACCAGGCGGGCCAACTCGGCGATCGTGACGTCGTCGCCGACGCCGATGTTCACCAGCGGCGGCTCGAATCGTCCGCTGACCGACTCGTCGCTGCCGAGCAGGGCACCGTACCGGTCGTCGGGCAGGTTCATCAGGTGCACGCAGGCATCGGCCATGTCGTCGCTGTACAGGAACTCGCGTCGAGGCGTGCCGCTGCCCCACACGCTGACGGGCGCGTCGCCGGCCAGCCGGGCCTCATGGAACTTGCGCAGCAGGGCCGGGATGACGTGGCTGTTGGTCGGGTGGTAGTTGTCGCCCGGGCCGTAGAGGTTGGTCGGCATCGCGGCCAGGTAGCGCGTGCCGTACTGGCGGTTGTACGACCAGCACATCTCGATGCCGGCGATCTTGGCCAGGGCATAAGGCCGGTTGGTCGGCTCCAGCGGCCCGGTGAGCAGGTCGCGCTCGCGCATCGGCTGCGGCGCGAGCTTGGGGTAGATGCAGCTCGAGCCGAGGAACAGCAGCCGCTTCACGCCTGCCAGGTGAGCCGCGTGGATCACGTTCGTCTGGATCGCGAGGTTGTCGCGGATGAACTCGGCCGGGTAGCTGTTGTTGGCGACGATGCCACCGACCTTGGCCGCGGCCAGGAACACGTACTCCGGCTGTTCGGCCTCGAAGAAGGCGCGGGTGGCGCGCTCGTCGGTGAGGTCGACTTCGGCGTGCGTGCGCTTCAGGATCGCGGTGTGCCCGGCGGCTTCAAGCCGACGCACGATGGCACTGCCGACCAGGCCGCGGTGGCCAGCGACGTAGATGCGGGAGTCGGGTTGCATGCTCATGTTTTCGAGTGGTCACCAGAGGGTGCGATGCGCTGGGCGGCTTCCAGAAGCGAAGGTAGGTTCTGGCGGATCGCTTCCCACAACTCCTCGGTATTCAGGCCTGAATAGCCGTGCACCAGGACGTTGCGCATGCCGATCAGTTCTCGGTGGCGAGGTACCTGTTGCGCAAGTGCGGCCGAGACCCGGCTCAGTTGCACCAAGGCTTCGCCAATGTTCTGAAGCTTGCGTTCGACGGCCGCGCGCAACATGGAGTCTTCGACGAAGTCGTTCAGGGTTCGCCCGCTGAGGAATCGGTCGATGTCCTCGGCAAATGCCCTGACATCGGCCAGGTACGCGGCAGGCGGCCGGGTCACCATGGGTCAGGCGGCGAAAAGCGTCTGGCGATCGCGCTCGATGGTCGCCAGCACGTAAGGATTTCGCACTGAGCCGGCGGACACCAGGTCCACCGGTCGACCGAGCGCGGCCTCGAGCGCGTCCTTGAGCCCGAAGTACGAATCCAGCGGATTCACCAGTTTCGGATCGGGGAGTTGCACCAGGAAGTCCACATCGCTGGTCACCTCGTCAAAGTCGTCGCCCCGCGCCGCCGAGCCGAAGACCTCCAATCGGCGCACGCCGAAGCGGCGGCACAACTCGGCCAGTTCGGCGCGGCGGGACTCGATCAGCGGGTGCATGGCGCACATTCTCGCGTGCCGGTGGCCCGTCCTCACTCGTGGTAGTCGTAGGCCTGGAAGCCGGCAAGCTTGACCAGGTTGTCGCGCTTGGCCGCCGTGTAGTCGCTCTCGACCATCTCGCGCACGAGTTCGGCGAACGGTGTCGTCGGCACCCAGCCGAGCTTGGCCTTGGCCTTGGCCGGGTCGCCGAGCAGGGTCTCGACCTCGGTGGGGCGGAAGTAGCGCGGGTCGACGCGCACGATGGTGTCGCCCGGCTTGCATTTGGCCTTGAGCTCGCCACCCACCGGCGCGACCTGGGTCACGACGCCGGTCTCCTCGGCACCCTCGCCGCGGAACTCGACCGTCACGCCCAGTTCGGCGGCCGAGCGGCGGACGAAGTCGCGCACGCTGTGCTGCTCGCCGGTCGCGATGACGAAGTCCTCGGCGACCTCCTGCTGGAGCATCATCCACTGCATCAGCACGTAGTCGCGGGCATGGCCCCAGTCGCGCAGCGCGCTCATGTTGCCGAGGTACAGGCAGTCCTGGAGACCGAGCGCGATGCGGGCGATCGCCCGCGTGATCTTTCGGGTGACGAAGGTCTCGCCGCGGATCGGGCTCTCGTGGTTGAACAGGATGCCGTTGCAGGCGTACATGCCGTACGCCTCGCGGTAGTTGACCGTGATCCAGTAGGCGTAGAGCTTGGCCACCGCATACGGGCTGCGCGGGTAGAACGGCGTCGTTTCCTTCTGCGGAATTTCCTGGACCAGGCCGTACAGCTCGGAGGTGCTGGCCTGGTAGAAGCGGGTCTTCTTCTCAAGGCCCAGGATGCGGATCGCCTCGAGCAGCCTCAGCGTGCCGATGCCATCGGCGTCCGCCGTGTACTCCGGCTGCTCGAAGCTCACCTGCACGTGGCTCATCGCACCCAGGTTGTAGATCTCGTCGGGCTGGACCTGCTGGACGATGCGGATCAGGTTGGTGCTGTCGGTGAGGTCGCCGTAGTGCAGCGTGAAGTTCTGCTTGTCGACGTGCGGGTCCTGGTACAGGTGATCCACGCGGTCGGTGTTGAACAGGCTGGCGCGGCGCTTGATGCCGTGGACCCGATAGCCCTTCTTCAGCAGCAATTCGGTGAGGTAGGCGCCGTCCTGGCCGGTAACGCCGGTAACGAGTGCGGTCTTGGTCATGGGTGCAAGGGCTCGGGTTTCAGTCGAAGGTGAGGGCGTCTGCCAGCGGCGGCGCACTGGCATCCTTGGGGGCCAGCTGCCGGCTCACGCAGGTTTCGGGCCAGCGGATGCCGATGGCCGGATCGTCCCAGCGGATGGCCTGCTCGCAGTCGCGGGCGTAGACATCGGTGGTCTTGTACAGGAAGTGCGTGTCGTCTTCGAGGGCCAGGAAGCCATGCGCGAAGCCTTCGGGGATCCAGAGCTGCTGCCGGTTCTCGGCATTCAGCTCCAGGCCCCACCAGCGGCCGAAATGCGGCGAGTGGCGCCGGATGTCGACCGCCACGTCGAAGGCGCGACCCTTCACCACACGGACCAGCTTGCCTTGGGGATGTGGCGGCAACTGGTAGTGCAGGCCCCGCAAGACACCCGCACGGCTGCACGAGTGGTTGTCCTGAACGAAGCGGCGCGGCGCCGGAGCGCCCTGATCGGCCAGCGCAGCGGCGAACCTGGCTTCGTTGAAGCTCTCCATGAACCAGCCGCGGTCGTCGCCGAACACGGCCGGCTCGACGACAAAGACGCCCGGCAGCGGGGTGGGTTGCAGCTTCATGCGGTCAGAACGCCTTGGCGTCGAGCAGTTGCATCAGGTACTGGCCATAGCCGTTCTTCAGCATCGGTGCGGCCAGCCGCGCGATCTGCTCGGCATCGATCCACCCCTGCCGGAAGGCGATCTCCTCCGGACAGGCCACCTTCAGGCCCTGACGCTTCTCGAGCGTCGCGATGAACTGGCCGGCCTCGAGCAGGCTGTCGTGGGTGCCGGTGTCGAGCCATGCATAGCCACGGCCCATGATGGCGACCTCGAGCTGCTGCTGCACCAGGTACTGCGCATTGACGGCGGTGATCTCGAGTTCGCCGCGGGCGCTGGGCCGGATCGACCTGGCGATGTCGCAGACCTGATCGTCGTAGAAGTACAGGCCGGTGACGGCGTAGTTGCTCTTGGGCGCCTTGGGCTTTTCCTCGATGCTCAGCGCGCGCTTCTGGGCGTCGAACTCGACCACGCCATAGCGTTCGGGGTCATGCACGTGGTAGGCAAAGACCGTGGCCCCCGAAGTGCGGGCGTTGGCGTCGCGGACCATGCCCTGCAACTCGTGGCCGTGGAAGATGTTGTCGCCCAGCACCAAGGCACTGGGAGCGCCGCCGATGAAGTCGCGGCCCAGGATGAAGGCCTGCGCCAGGCCATCGGGGCTGGGCTGCACGCAGTAGCGGAAGTTCATGCCCCAGGCACTGCCGTCGCCCAGCAGGGCCTCGAACCGTGGCGTGTCTTGCGGCGTGCTGATCACGAGCACGTCGCGGATGCCGGCCAGCATCAAGGCCGACAGCGGGTAGTAGATCATCGGCTTGTCGTACACCGGCAGCAGCTGCTTGCTGACCGCCAGCGTGGCCGGATGCAGCCGCGTGCCGGCGCCGCCGGCGAGGATGATGCCCTTGCGATTCATGGCGGGGGTCCCTGGGGGTTGCGGATCAGGCCAGCACTTCGTCGAGCATGCGCAGCACGCCGGACTGCCAGTGCGGCAGGCGCAGGCCGAAGTTGCGTTGCAGCTTTTCGGTGGCCAGGCGGGAGTTCAAGGGCCGTGGTGCGGGCGTCGGGTAGTCGGAGCTGGCAATGGCCAGCAGCCGATCCGGGGCGACGCGCACCGTCAGCCCCTTGGCGCGCGCCGTCTCGATCGCCAGCGCGGCGTAGCCGTGCCAGTTCGTCTCGCCGCCGGCCACGCAGTGGTAGGTGCCGGCCAGCGTGGCATCGGCCTGCACCCGCGGCAGGCAGTGGGCCACCACATCGGCCAGCAGCTCGGCGCCGGTGGGCGCGCCGATCTGGTCGGCAATGACCCGCAGCTCTTCGCGCTCGGCCGCCAGTCGCAGCATGGTGCGCACGAAGTTGCCACCCCGTGCGGCATAGACCCAGCTCGTGCGCAGGATCAGGTGGCGGCAAGCGCTGGCCCTGACCCGCTGCTCACCCTCGAGCTTGGTGTGGCCGTAGACGTTCAATGGCCCCGTCGGGGCCTCCTCGTCGCGCGGCTGGTTGCCGCTGCCGTCGAACACGTAGTCGGTGCTGAAGTGGACCAGCGTCGCCCCAAGTGCGGCCGCTTCGTCGGCCAGCACGCCGACGGCGGTGGCGTTGATCGCGCGCGCCCGCTCAGGCTCGCTCTCGGCCTTGTCGACGGCGGTGTGCGCCGCGGCATTGACGATCGCGTCCGGTCTCAGTTCGCGCACCAGCGCCCGCAGCGACTCGGGGTCGCTGAAGTCCGCCCGTCGAGGCCCTGGCGAGTCGAAGTCGCAGGCCACGACGTCGCCCAGAACGGCCAGCGAGCGCTGCAGTTCCCATCCGACCTGGCCGTTGCAGCCCAGCAGCAGCAATCGGGTCATGTTCAGCGCGCGGCGTAGTTGGCCGCGACCCAGTCGCGGTAGCTGCCGCTTTGCACATCGGTGACCCAGGCTGCGTTGGCGAGGTACCACTGCACGGTCTTGCGGATGCCGGAGTCGAAGGTCTCGGCCGGTCGCCAGCCGAGCTCGCGTTCGATCTTGCGGGCGTCGATGGCGTAGCGGCGGTCATGCCCCGGGCGGTCGGCCACGTGGCGGATCAGGCGCTTGTAGGAGCCTTCGGCATGCGGTCGCAACTCGTCGAGCAGCGCACACACCGTGTGCACGATCTCGATGTTGGGCTTCTCGTTCCAGCCACCGACGTTGTAGGTCTCGCCGATGCGGCCGCCGGCCAGCACGGCTCGGATCGCGCTGCAGTGGTCCCGGACGTACAGCCAGTCGCGGACCTGCATGCCGTCGCCGTACACCGGCAGCGGCTTGCCGGCCAGCGCGTTGACGATCATCAGCGGGATCAGCTTCTCGGGGAAGTGATACGGGCCGTAGTTGTTCGAGCAGTTGGTCGTCAGCACCGGCATCGCATAGGTGTGGTGCCAGGCGCGCACGA
The DNA here is from genome assembly GCA_021297985.1 of Rubrivivax sp. Classification (GTDB taxonomy): domain Bacteria; phylum Pseudomonadota; class Gammaproteobacteria; order Burkholderiales; family Burkholderiaceae_C; genus Rubrivivax. Next base: position 6,251 of record JAJTGU010000160.1, on the reverse strand, counting down.
GGTGGTCGCTGGCGGCCTTGCTGGCGCTGTAGGGGCTGTTGGGTTCGAAGGGATGGGACTCGGTGAAGGCCGGCGCGCCCGGTCCGAGGCTGCCGTAGACCTCGTCGGTGGAGACATGCAGGAAACGGAATGCGGACCTCTCGTCGCCTTGCAGGCCGCTCCAGTACTGGCGCGTGGCCTCCAGCAGCGTGAAGGTGCCTTCGATGTTGGTCTTGATGAAGGCCCCCGGGCCGAGGATGCTGCGGTCGACGTGGCTTTCCGCCGCGAAGTGCAGCACGGCGCGTGGCCGGTGTTCGTTGAGCAGGCGGTCGAGCAGGGCGCGGTCGCAGACGTCGCCGTGCACGAAGACGTGCCGTGGGTCGCCGCGCAAGTCCACCAGATTGCCGAGGTTGCCGGCATAGGTCAGCGCGTCGAGGTTGACGAGGGTTTCGTCCGACGTGGCCAGCCAGTCGTGGACGAAGTTGCTGCCGATGAAGCCGGCGCCGCCGGTGATGAGGAGGCTCACTTGACGCGCCCGTAGGTGTCTTCGAAACGCACGATGTCGTCTTCGCCCAGGTAGCTGCCGGACTGCACCTCGATGATCTCGAGCGGCAACTTGCCCGGATTGCGCAGCCGATGCGTCTGGCCGAGCGGGATGTAGGTGCTCTGGTTCTCGGACAACAGGATCACCTTGTCGCCGTTGGTCACCTCGGCCGTGCCCTGCACGACGATCCAGTGCTCGGCCCGGTGGTGGTGCATCTGCAGGCTCAGCGAGGCGCCGGGCTTGACCATGATGCGCTTGACCTGGTGCCGGTCGCCGTTGTCGATGCTGTCGTACCAGCCCCAGGGGCGATGGACCTTCCGATGCAGCGCATGCTCGCCGCGCTGCTCGGCACCGAGGCGATTGACGATGGCCTTGACGTCCTGGCTCTTGTCGCGTCGTGCCACGAGTACCGCGTCGGGCGTCTCGACCACGACCACGTCGTCGAGTCCGACCACACCGACGAGACGGCTGGTCGCGTGGACCAGGACGTTGCGGCTGTCGCTCAGGATCGCGTCGCCGATCGTCGCGTTGCCGGCGGCGTCCTTGGGAGCCACCTGCCAGACCGCGTCCCAGGCGCCGAGGTCGTTCCAGCCCGCGTGCAGCGGCTGCATGCGGATGTCGAGCACGCCGGGGCACTTCTCCATGACCGCGTAGTCGATCGACTCCGCCGGAACCGAGGCGAACTCGGCCCTGCCCGGGCGCACGAAGGCCGCGTCGCGCGAGCGCACCGCCCAGGAGGCCTGGCAGGCGGCCAGGATGTCGGGTCGGAAGCGCTGCAGCGCCGCCAGCCAGACCGAGGCCTTGAGCACGAACATCCCGGCGTTCCAGAAGTACCCGCCTTCAGCGAGGTAGCGCGCGGCCGTGGCGGCGTCGGGCTTCTCGACAAAACGGGCCACCCGCTGGTCCGGTGCGCTGCCCTCGGCCAGGATGTAGCCGTAGCCGGTCTCGGGTCGGTCGGGCGCGATGCCCAGGATCGCGATGGCACCGGCCTCGGCCTGCGAGACCGCGCGCTGCATCGTGGCGGTGAACGCGGCCTCGTCCGGGATCACATGGTCGGCGGGCGTCACCACCAACACCGGATCGGCACCCCCTTCGCACGCCTCCAGCGCCGCCAGCGTCAAGGCTGGCGCGGTGTTGCGTCCGCTGGGCTCGAGCAGCACGGCGGCAGGTTCCATCTTCAGCTCGCGCAACTGGTCCAGCACCATGAAGCGGTGCTCCTCGTTGCCGACGACGATGGCATTGCCCAGGACTCTTCCCTCGCCGGCCAGGCCACGCAGCCGGCTGGCGGCCTGCTGGAACAGGCTGGAATTGCCGGCGAGCACCAGGAACTGCTTCGGATAGCCGGCGCGCGACAGCGGCCACAGCCGGGTGCCGGAGCCGCCGGCCATGATGACGGGGACGATGGTGGTGGAAGAGTTCATGCTTCGAAGCCTTGCGGATTCAGGGATTGCCAGCGCCAGCTGTCGGCGCACATGCGGTCCAGGCCGTGCTGTGCCTGCCAGCCCAGCAGGGTGCGGGCTCGGGTCGGATCGGCCCAGCATGCCGCGACATCGCCGGGCCGCCGCGCCTCGATGCGGTAGGGCAGCTCGCGCCCGCAGGCCCGGGCGTAGGCCGCGACGACTTCCAGCACGCTGTGACCACGTCCGGTGCCGAGGTTGACGGTGAAGCTGCCTGGCATATCGAGCAGGCGCCGCAGCGCCGCGACGTGGCCCTGTGCCAGGTCGACGACATGGATGTAGTCGCGCACGCCGGTGCCGTCCACGGTGGCGTAGTCGTTGCCGTAGACCGACAGGAACTCGCGCCGGCCCACGGCGACCTGCGCCACGTAGGGCATCAGGTTGTTCGGCGTGCCGCGAGGGTCCTCGCCGATCCGTCCGCTGTCGTGTGCGCCGACCGGGTTGAAGTAGCGCAGGCAGGCCGTCTGCCAGGTCGGATCGGCCGCGCCCAGGTCGGCCAGGATCTGCTCGCCGACGAGTTTGCTGCGGCCGTAGGGGTTGGTGGCCGACAGGGGCGAGTCCTCGGTGATCGGCAGCGTCTGCGGATCGCCGTAGACCGTGGCGCTGGAGCTGAACACCATGCGCGAGCAGCCGGCCGCTCGCAGCGCCGTGCAGGTCGCGACCAGGCTGCCGAGGTTGTTGCCGTAGTAGGCCAACGGCTGCGCCGTCGACTCCCCGACCGCCTTCAGTGCCGCAAAGTGCACGGCGGCGTCCACCGGGTGGCGGGCCAGGACCTGGCCCAGCGCAGCCGCGTCGGTGCAGTCGGCCTGCTCGAACACCGGACGCTGGCCGGAAAGCGTGGCCAGACGCTCGAGGACACGCGGGCTGCTGTTGACGAAGTTGTCGACGCCGACGACCTCGAAGCCCGCTTCCAGCAGCGCCAGCCAGGTGTGCGAGGCGATGTAGCCGGCGGCTCCGGTGAGCAGGATTCGAGGGGCAGTCATCACTGGAACGTGAACTGTCCGAAGCAGTTCAGGCCCTCGGTGGACAGGTTGGTGCCCAGGTCGCCACTGCCACGACGGCGTTCGCTGGTCAGCTCACAGCCCAGCAGCGTGCTGCGGTAGGGCGTCCACCGGAGTCCGAGGCTGGTCTGCGTGTTCCGTTCGCCCCCGGTCGTGACGCTGCGCGTGAAGATGTTGGGCGGCAGCGTCCGCACCAGCTTGCGGTCGGCTTCGGAGAGGCTCGCCGAGACGGTGATCTTGGCCGTCGCGGCCCACTCCGCGCGGATGCGCAGGACATCCTGGACACGGCTGTAGTCCGAGGTGCCGGGAACGAATCCCAGGTTGCGGTCGAACACGGTCACCGCGTACGAGTCCTGGCCGGTGTCGCGGGTGTAGCGGGTGTTGAGCGACAGCTTGCCGGTCGGCACCCAGTTCCAGGCGAAGCTGCCGGTGACGCCCGTGAAGTCACGCTGCTGGGCAAGGTCGTAGCGGGTCTTGCCGCTGGAGATTCGCAAATCGAGCTGGCTCGCGCCACTCGGGCGCCACCCGACGAACAGATCGACATCCTCGCGTCTGAAGCGATCTGGCTGGAAGCTGCCGTCGGCCTGCGCCTGGAACTGCGGATACAGGCCGTTGGTCTTCCGCAGTCCCAGGCGCAGCGACACCCGGCCCGACGGCCGCCAGCCGGCAGCCACCGAGCCGGTGTCCTGGCGGTAGTTGCGGGACTGAAGAGCGGCTTGTTCGAGCGAGTTGTCGATGTTGCGTCGGCCGAGGCCGGCTTCCAGGCTCCAGGGCCCGGCGATGCCGAGCCGGACCGTGGTGTCCAGGCTGGTTCCGGTTTCCTGGTTGCGTTGGCGAATGAGGCCGATCTCTTGCAGGTTGAAGCTGGCCAGCGAGCGCGAACTGGCCAGGGAGACGTTGCCCGACAGGCGGTTCACGGTCTGCCAGTCAAAGGCGGCTGACGCCGTCCAGCCCTGGTTGTTGTAGAGGTCGTTCTTGGCGTAGCGGTCGTCGCGCAGGGTCGCACTGGCACTGACGCGCTGACGGCCGAAGGTCTGGTCCAGGCCTCCGACCAGGGCCGTGGTGGACAGGGTGTCGGACTTGCTCTGGTCCGGCCCGAGCACCGTGCCGTCGATCGCGCGCAGCATGTTCGACTGGTAGTTGAAGGACTGCGACAGGCCGATGTACCAGGGATTGGCCTGCGCCGTGGCGGCTCCGGAGGCCACCGCGATGGTGGCCAGTGCGACGGTCTTGAGGGCTTGCATGGTGGATGAGTCAGTACGCGTTGCGGTCGAAGAACACCACCTTGATGGTGCGGGCGATGATCTGCAGGTCCAGGCCCAGGGTCCAGTTGCGCAGGTACTCGAGGTCGTACTCGACACGGGCCGCCATCTTGTCCAGCGTCTCGGTCTCGCCCCGATGCCCGTTCACCTGGGCCCAGCCGGTGATGCCGGGCTTGACCTTGTGGCGCACCATGTAGGCCTTGATCAACTGTCGATACTGTTCGTTGTGGGCGACGGCATGCGGGCGTGGGCCCACGATGCTCATGCGCCCTTGCAACACGTTGATGAATTGCGGCAGTTCGTCCAGCGAGGTGCGGCGGATGAAAGCGCCGAACGGCGTGACGCGCGGATCGTCCTTGGTCGCCTGGGCCACCACCGGGCCGTCGTCCTGGGTGCGCATCGAGCGGAACTTGTAGACCACGATCTCTTCGCCGTCCAGGCCGTTGCGGCGCTGCCTGAAGATCACCGGCCCGGGGCTGCTCAGCTTGACCCCGATGGCCAGGACCAGCAGCAGCGGCGCGATGAGGACCAGGATCAGCGAGGCCAGGACGACATCCGACAGCCGCTTGACGAGCCGGTTGGTGCCGGTGAACGGGGTCTCGCAGATGCCGACCACCGGCACGCCGTTCATGTCCTGCAGCCGGCCCTGGATGATGCTGATGCCGAAGACGTCGGGCACGAAGAACACGCTGGCCGTGGTGCCCTGGACCTGCTCGAGCAGTTCGACGATGCGCGGCTGCGAGCCCATCGGCAGCGTGATGTAGACCTCATGCACGCCGTGCTCGCGCACGAAGGGCGCGAGCTGGCGCAGATTGCCCAGGCGCTGGCCCGCGGATTCGGAGTCGACGCGTTCGTCGCTGCGGTCGTCGAAGTAGCCCAGGAAGCTCAGGCCCTGATCCCCGCGCAGCACGAAGGCCCGGGCCACCTTGACGCCCAGAGCGCCGGCACCGACGACGACGGCGCTTCGCCGGTTCTCCGGCCGGCTGGCCATCCGGTACAGCGTTGCGCGGCCCGCAAACACCGCAAACCATTGCAGCGCGGGGGTCAACACGACCCACCAAACGATCACGTTCCAGTCGAAAAGGCCCAGGCTCCGTGTCGCGTAGCCGCACAGCAGCAGGATCGCGCACAGGCTGAGCCAGGAGCTGGAGATGTCGACGGCGGCGTTGAGCGGCCGGTCCCAGAAGCGGTTGCGGCCCGGAAACGTCAGCGCGAAGATCAGCAGGCACAGCGTCAGGTCCGACCGCACGATGGGCTCGTCGAACCACCACGACACGGCGAGGAAGGTCGCCACCGTGATCGCGGGTTCCAGGAAGGCACCGATCAGCGACGTCACCGACTGCGGTGCGCTGTAGAACGTGCGTTTGTAGCCTCGGTCTTCGAACATGAGTGCCGGGTTGGGTGCTTGGCCCCGGGGCGGCACATGGCCCCAGATCCAGAAAGGTAAACCATCGATTTTGCGCGACTTCGCCGGAGGGCCTGTGACACCGACTGTGGCATCTTGCGCATGTTCCGTGGGGCAGACGGCCGCCCCTGGAGCCATCCCTAGAATGCGGGCCATGTTGCAGACCCTGCATGCCCTGCTCGCTCCGGCGGCGGCCGAACGACTGACCCTGGTCATCAATCACGTCATCGGCAGCGAGCCGGTGGCAATGCAGCGCCTGCAGCCCCACGCCGGCCGTACGCTGATGCTGGCACTGGACGGTTGGCCAGCCCTGCTGCCGTCGCCGCCGGTGCTGGCCTGGCGCATCACACCGGCGGGGTTGCTGGAATGGTGCGGAGCGGAGTTCTCTGCCGCCTCCGATCTGCAGGTCCGTATCGATGCGTCGAATCCCGCCGCTTTGCTGGCCCGTGCCGCCGCAGGTGAGCGGCCCGCGGTGCAAGTCCAGGGCGATGCCGCGCTGGCCGGGGACGCCAACTGGCTGCTCGAGAACCTGCGCTGGGACGTCGCGGCGGACCTACAGCGTCTGTTCGGCCCGGTGGTCGCCGACGGCCTGCAACGCCTGGG
>JAJTGU010000086.1 GCA_021297985.1 Rubrivivax sp. | reverse complement strand
GGTGCGCTCCTTGGCGTAGGCCAGTGCGGCCTCGAAGGCTGCACGCGCCATGCCTACGGCCTGGCTGGCAATGCCGATGCGCCCGCCTTCCAGGCCGGACAGCGCGATCTTCAGGCCCTGGCCCTCCTCGCCCAGCCGGTTGGCCGCCGGGATGCGGCAGTTCTCGAACAGGATCTGCGCCGTGTCGCTGGCATGCTGGCCGAGCTTGTCCTCGATCCGGGCCACGGTGTAGCCCGGCGTGCGGGTCTCGACGACAAAGGCGCTGATGCCCTTCTTGCCCGCCGCCTTGTCGGTGACCGCCATCACGATGGCGACGTCGCCGTTCTTGCCGCTGGTGATGAACTGCTTGACGCCGTTGAGCACGTAGCCGTCGCCGTCCCGCACCGCCGTCGTGCGCAGGCCCCCGGCCTCGGAGCCGACATGCGGCTCGGTCAGGCAGAACGCGCCGAGCATCTCGCCCCGTGCGAGTGGCACCAGATAACTCTCTTTCTGAGCGTCATCGGCAAATGCCATCAGGATCGAACACACCGGGCAGTTGTTGACGCTCACCACCGTGCTCGTGGCGCCGTCGCCGGCGGCGATCTCCTCCAGCATCACCGCCAGTGCCAGGTAGTCCAGCCCCGCTCCGCCCCAGCGCTCGGGCACCGCCACGCCGTAGCAGCCCAGCGCCGCCAGGCCGGCGAGTTGCGCCTTGGGGAAGTGATGGTCCTTGTCCCACTGCGCGGCATGCGGCGCGATCTCGGCCTGCACGTAGCTTCGGATGGCGTCCTGGATGGCGAGATGGTCGTCGGAAAGCAGCATGGATTCGGTCCTCAAGAAGCGGTCGGGGCGCCAGGGTGCGGAAGCGGCCTCACCACGGCAGTTCGCTGCCGTCGTAGTTCAGGAAGCGCCCGTTGTCGGCCGGACCCAGGCCGGCCAGCGTCGCGCGCATCGCGGCGATGCTTTCGGCCGGGGAAAGGTCGGCGTCCGCGCCGCCCATGTCCGTCTTGACCCAGCCCGGGTGGAGGCTCACGCAGATGGCCTGTCCGGCGAGCGCGAACGAGACGTCCTTCCAGACCGAATTGACCGCCGCCTTGCTCGCCCGATACAGCCAGGTCGAGCCGTTGGTCCGGCCGCCGATCGAGCCCATGCGCGATGACACCACCGCAAGGACGCCCCGCCCTCCCGGCACCAGCCGCGGTGCGAGCACCCCGGCCAGTTGCATCGGCCCGAAGACGTTGGCGCGCATCACGGCGTCGAAGTCCGTCGGCGTCGGCGCCTCGGGTGCCGACGCGCGACCGAGCAACACGCCGGCATTGACGATGGCGACGTCGAACGCCTCACCCTCAAGCGACCGGGCCAGGTTGGCCACCGCTTCGGGGTCGGTGACGTCCAGCGCCAAAGCGCGCACCCCCTGCCCGCGCAGGACGGCCAGCGCGGCATCGCTGCGTGCCGTCGCCACCACCTCGGCGCCATCGGCTCGGTACTGCCGCACGAATTCGGCCCCCAGTCCACGGGAAGCACCGATGACGAGGATGCGCTGGGCGCTTTGCACGAGTTCAGGCGTCTGGGGGGTGTTCATGAGGGCCAGAGGATACGGATGGCGTCGCGCTCGGGTTTCCAGTTGCCGCCGCCAATGTCCTGGCCATGGCTGCGCGCGAGGAGCGCATGACCGTCGGCTTCGAAGGACAGCCGCGCGCGCTGCGCCGGCGGTACCGGCTGCTGCGCGAGCCAGGCCGCGCGGTCGGGAGCGCCCACGCCTTGTGCTGCGGCCTGCACGGCCAGGGCAACGGCTTGGTGGTGAAGCTCGGCGTCGGCAAAGCGCGCGATGTAGCCGCTGAACATGCCGCTGCCGCCACCAAAGACCCGCATGCCCACCGTGTTGCGCCAGTGCAGGCCGGTGTCGTGGGTCTTCGCTCCCGCAGCGACGCCCTCTTCCCAGCCTGCTCCGGTGGCGTCGATCAACTCCAGCCAGCGCGCATCGGCCACTTGCCGGGTGCGCTCGGGATGGGTGCCGATGCCGTGGCGGCACAGCAGATGCTGCACGCGCATGGGCAAGGTCCGAAACCACCCGGCATCCGCCAGAGAGCCGTGATCGACCTCGACGAAGGGGTGTTTGCAGGCAGCGCGCATGTCCACGACGGCGGCGCGCGAGAACGCCGACTCCACGATCAAGGCGCGCTGGGCCGCGTGGCGCAAGTGCAGCGGCTCGGCCAGGAGCGGGGCGATCATCCGCGCCAGCTTCTGATCCCGCACCGCAAGCGCTGCGGTGGTGGCCAGATGGACTTGCTGCACCCGCAACGCGATGAGGTGCCCGATCAGCGTGCGGCTGCCTTCGGTCACCCTGACGCTGAAGACGGCCCCGCGTCGCAGCGCCTTCTCGGTGGCGATCACGTCGCCGCCCGAGAAGGCGAGCAGGGCATCGGCGGCAAACCAGCGCGCACAGTCCAGCAGCGGCGCGAACACCGGCACCGGCGAATGCACCTTGATCGGATCGTGCACCTGCTCTTCGTAGCCCAGGTCCTGGTCGACGATGAGGTCGCAGCGTTGACCCCACGCCGCAGCGGCGACACGCTGCTCACCCAGTCGTGCCACATCGGCGAGCTGCTGCGCGGCACAGTCCGGGCCCAGGCACAACCAGGGCGCGGCGTCAGGTGCCCGCAGCCGCATGGACGCAGCAGGTTCACCGGCAGCGGGATCTTCCGCGGGGTGCGCCTGGACCTGCTCCACGCGCGGCGCGAAGAGCGCCTGCATCTCCTCGCGCGTCAAGCGGTTCTGCGCCTGCATCTCCTGCCAGCTTGCCCGCCCGGCCGCCACGGCGTCCACGCCCGCCGGCGCCATCAGCTGTTGCAGCAAGAAGAAGGCATTGCGCTCCGGCGCAAGTTTCGAAGCCTCCAGCCGCAGCCGCTCTGGGACGGGCACCGGGTCCGCATCGCCGATGTTGCTGAGGACCCAGGCCGCGACCACCAGCAACGCCAGACCCAGCAGCCCGCCCAGACCCCACAACCCCCACTTGAGCCATCGCATGAACGGGCCTCCCATTTGTTTTCTCTGCCCACGCGCCTTGTGCACATTTCAGCCGCCACGCCTGCCCGCGCTGTGCGGACAAGCCTCGGCCATACCGCCCTGCCGGCACGCCCCGCTCAGTGTGGCCGCTCGTGCAGCAAGCGCAGTGCCAGCGCCACGAAGAGCAAACCACCCAGCGCCTGCAACCCACGCCCCACCGCCGGCCGCGCCTGCAAACGACGCAGACGCGCGCTGGCGGCCACCAGCACCAGCAGGAACAGGAGCCCCTGCACGACAAACCACGCGCCCAGCAGCAGGAACGAAGCCGTGGCCGACCAGGCATCGGCCGGCACGAATTGCGGCAGGAAGGCCAGAAAGAACAACGCCACCTTGGGGTTGAGCACGTTGGTCAGCAAGCCGGTGCGGAAGTCGGCCGCCAGGCTGCGCGGCTCCGCTGCGGCCATGCCGGCCGGTGCCTCGGCATCACCCCGCCAGGCCTCGCGCAACAGCCCCAAGCCCAGCCACAGCAGATAGGCCGCACCCACCCACTGGATGAGCTGCAAGGCTTGCGGGTGCAGCGCCAGCAGCGCCGCCAGGCCGAAAGCCGCGGCCAGCGCATGCACCACGCAGCCGGCCGCGATGCCGCAGGCCGCCGCCACGCCGGCGCGCACGCCCGCCTGCAGCGTGCGGCTGACGGTGAGGAGGAAGTCCACGCCCGGGGTCGCATTGAGCACGAACACCGCGCCGGCGAACACCGCCAGCTCGGCCGGCCCTGGCAGCAAACCCTGCCCCGCCATCAGCACATCTCGATCGCCATCGCGGTGGCCTCACCCCCCCCGATGCACAGCGCCGCAACGCCGCGCTTCAGGCCCCGCTTCTTCAGCGCGCCCAGCAGCGTGACGACGATGCGCGCGCCGCTGGCGCCGATGGGGTGGCCCAAGGCGCAGGCGCCGCCGTGCACGTTGACGATCTCGTGCGGCAGTTGGAACTCGGCCATCGCAGCCATGGTGACAGCGGCGAAGGCTTCGTTCACTTCCCAGAGGTTCACGCTCTTGGCGTCCCAGCCGGCCTTCTTCAAGGCCTTCTCGATGGCGCCGGCCGGCGCGGTGCTGAACCACTCAGGCGCCTGGGCGTGCACGGCGTGCGCGGCAATGCGCGCGATGGGCTGCAGGCCGCGCGCACGCGCCGTGCTCTCGCGCATCAGCACCAGCGCTGCGGCGCCGTCGCTGATGCTGCTGGCGTTGGCGGCGGTGATGGTGCCGTCCTTCTTGAACGCGGGTTTCAGGCCCGGGATCTTGTCGAGCTTGGCCTTGGCCGGCTGCTCGTCGGTCCTGATGACGGTGTCACCGCCGCGGCCGCTGATCGTCACGGGCGCGATCTCCCAGTCGAAGCTGCCGTCTTCGTTGGCCAGCTTGGCGCGCTGCGTGGACGCGATGGCATAGGCGTCCTGCGCCTCGCGTGTGAAGCCGTACTTGGCCACGCACTGTTCGGCGAACACGCCCATGGCCTTGCCGCGCTCATACGCGTCTTCCAGGCCGTCCATCGCCATGTGGTCGAACAGTTGCGCAGCGCCGTACTTGACGCCCTTGCGCGCGAACATCAGGTGCGGGGCGTTGGTCATGCTCTCCATGCCGCCGGCCACCACCACCTGCGCGCTGCCCGCGGCCAGCATGTCGTGGCCGAACATCATCGCGCGCATGCCGCTGCCGCACATCTTGCTCAGCGTCACCGCGCCGGCGCTCTGCGGCAGCCCGGCCTTCAGCGCCGCCTGGCGCGCCGGGGCCTGGCCCTGGCCCGCCATCAGGCAGTTGCCCAGCAGCACCTCGTCGACCGCATCGCCGGGCACGCCGGCGCGTTCAACGGCGGCCTTCACGGCCACGGCGCCCAGTTCCCAGGCCGCGAGGCCGGCGAAGTCACCCAGCAGGCCGCCGATGGGCGTGCGGGCAGCGGAGACGATGACGATGGGGTCGGTGGGCATGGGGACTCCTCTTGCAGAAGCAGCGGTCAGCGGGCAGCGCGGGAAAAGCGCTTGCCCGCCTCATACGGAAACACGTCGTGCACATGGCCGGCCAGGATGCGCTCCTTGTGCCCTTGCCAGAAGCCGGCATCCAGCAGGTCGGCATGGTGCTGCATGAAGACCTCGCGCACCTGGGGGTTGCCGAGCAGGAAGGGGCCGAAGGTCTCGGGGAAGACGTCGCCCTTGTTGACGGCGTACCAGACCTCGCCGGACATCTCGTCTTCTTCGTTGCGGGCCTGCGGCACGCGGCGGAAGTTGCAGTCGGTCAGGTACTCGATCTCGTCGTAGTCGTAGAAGACGACCTTGCCGTGGCGGGTGACGCCGAAGTTCTTCCAGAGCATGTCGCCTGGGAAGATGTTGGCCGCGACCAGGTCCTTGATGGCATTGCCGTACTCCAGCACCGCGTGCTGCATTTGCTCGGGCGACGCCTCCTGCAGGTAGATGTTCAGCGGGATCATGCGGCGCTCGATGTAGACGTGCTTGAGGATCAGCTCGGTCTGGCCGTCGCCGTCGCGGTCGGAGATCTCCAGCACGCTGGGGCAGAACTTCTTCAGCTCCTCGACGAGTTCGGGCTCGAAGCGCGCCAGCGGGAAGGCGACGTTGCTGAACTCCAGCGTATCGGCCATGCGGCCGACACGGTCGTGCTGCTTGACGAGCAGGTACTTGCTCATGATCAGCTCGCGCGTGGTGTCCTTCTGCGGCGGGTAGTAGTCCTTGATGACCTTGAACACATACGGGAAGGACGGCAGGTCGAACACCAGCATCACCATGCCCTTGATGCCGGGCGCGATGCGGAACGGGTCCGAGCTGTGGCGCTGGTGCTGAAGGAGGTCGCGATAGAACAGGTTCTTGCCGTGCTTCTGCAGACCCAGGGCGTTGTAGATCTCGGCGCGTGGCTTGCGCGGCATCAGCGACCGCAGGAACTGCACGTAAGCCGATGGCACCTCCATGTCGACCATGAAGTAGGCGCGGGCATAGCTGAAGATCATCAGCAGATCGTCCTCGCCAAAGAGCGCTGCGTCGATGACGAGCTTGCCACCGGGGCCGTGCAGGATCGGCAGGGCCAACGGCGTCTCGTTGAAGCCATTGATGATCTTTCCGACGAGGTAAGCGCCCTTGTTGCGGTAGAACAGGCTCGACAGGACCTGGATCTGGAAGTTCGCGCGCGGACGAAAGCCGCCCAGTTCCGACAGCATCGCCTGCACGACATGGCCGACGTCGCGCTCGAGGTCCTCGAACTCGCGGTCGAGCTGGAAGTTGCCGACGATGCGCGTCCAGGTCTCGTGAAGCGTGTCGCGCGTGGGGTAATAGGCGCGGTAGGTCGGCTGCGAGGCCGGCTCGTCGTTTTCGATGTACTCGGTGCTGACCGCAGGCCGCACGAAGATGAAGTCGTTGTGGAAGTAGCTGCGGTGCAGCAGCTTGGAGGTCACCGAGTTGAAGAAAGTCTCGGCCAGCTCGGGCTGGTGGTGGTCGACCAGGAGGCCGATGTAGTGCAGCTTGGCCTGCTGCCAGGCGTCCATGCCCACGGCTTCGATCTCGAACTCATGGCGCAGGCGCTGCACGGCCTCGTTCACCCGCTGGTCGTAGAACGCGATGCGCTCGGCCTGCGCCTGCTGCTGGCCGTGCCAGTCGGCGTCTTCGAACCGCTGCTTGGCGCGCCGGCTGGTGTCGCGGAACAGCCGGTAATGGCGGTCGAAACCATCCAGCAGCGCCTGCGCGATGTCGTAGGCCAGGGTGTCGTTCAGGTGTTGCGGAAACATGGCTCCGAGGTTGTAAACCATCCCGCAGCAGCCCATGCGCTGAAAGCGCGTTCAGTCCTGGGTGTAACCGCACTTGTCCGACGAAGCCGGCTGTGCAATCGTCAGGCAGTCCAGACCACAAGAGCTTGCGTTCCAAGCCAACAGAACGATGTCCGCGTCACGGGGTTGGTGGGGCTCTTCCATCATGGCGCTGGCCAGCGCCGAAGCGGCGGCCCAAGGGTCGCCGCCAGTGGCTTCCGCGTCGGCGCTGCAAGGCGCTGCCAGCGGCTTTCAAGCTGGCGACACCGCCTGGATGCTGATGGCCACGGTGCTGGTCACGCTGATGGTCGTGCCGGGCATCGCCGTCTTTTACGCCGGTCTGGTCAGGCGCAAGAACGCGCTGTCCACGGTGGCTCTGGTTCTGGGCTCGGCCGCGGTCGTGACACTGGCCTGGTTCAGTGCCGGCTATAGCCTTGCGTTCACCAGTGGCAATGGCGTGTTCGGAGGCCTATCGGATCTGTTACTCGGCCAGGCTTCGGTGGGGACCGGCCGGGCGCATCCGCTGGCGCCGACCGTACCCGAGCCGGTGTTCGTGCTGTTCCAGCTGGCATTTGCGATGGTCACCGTCGCGCTGATCTTCGGCGCCGTCGTCGAGCGCATGCGCTTCGGCGCCGCGATGGCGTTCGCTGCGCTGTGGACCCTGCTGGTCTATGCCCCGGTCGCCCATTGGGTGTGGCACCCGGACGGTTGGCTGCACACGTTCGGCCACCTGGACTTCGCCGGCGGCACCGTGGTCCACCTGTCCAGCGGTGTGGCGGGCCTGGTGCTTGCCGGCATGGTTGGGCCGCGTCAAGGCTACGGCCACGAGCCGATGCCCCCGCACAACCTGATGCTGACGACGCTGGGCGCGGGTTTCCTTTGGGTGGGCTGGTTTGGCTTCAACGGCGGGTCGGCGATGGCCGCGGGCTTCGATGCCACCCGGGCCGTGCTGGTGACCCAGGCCGCCGCGGCAGCCGGCGTCATCGGCTGGTGGCTGCTGGAATGGATGAGCCGCGGTCAGCCCTCGCTGCTCGGCCTGGCCAGCGGCCTGGTGGCCGGATTGATCGCCATCACCCCGGCATCGGGCTATGTGGGTGTCGGCCCGGCACTGGCCATCGGCCTGGCCGGGTCGGCCGGTTGCTGGTTTGCCGCCACCTGGCTCAAGCAGAAGCTTGGCTACGACGACTCGCTCGATGTCTTCGGCCTGCATGGTGTGGCCGGCTTTGCCGGCACGGTGCTCACGGGGCTGTTCGCGTCCCAGGTCGTCAATCCCATGGCCCAGGTCGGCATCCAGACCTTCGGGGCGCTGGTCGTCGCCGCTTATGTCGCCGCCGCCACGGCATTGATCGCGGTCGTGCTGCGGGCCATCATCGGCTTGCGCGTCAAGCCGGAGGCCGAGCGCGAGGGCCTGGACATCGCCCAGCACGGCGAGTCGCTGGACACCTGAGCGGGTACCGCACCGGCCGGCTTCCAAGAGGCACTTTCGACAGACGCCGATGAGCACCACCGACACCCAGGCCATGGGCCTGCTGATCCGCATGTTGCCGCTGGTGCAGCGAGAGTTCTCGCTTCGGGTCGACCCGACCACGTTTTTTGGCGACAGCGGCTATCGCGATGCGATTCTCGACTCGGCGCTCAACTCGAGCGAGCCCCGGCTCCAGACCTACGCCAGCCAGCTGCGCCAGCGCTTGATCGACATCGGCAAGGGCCCTGCAGGGGCGCTGCGCTCGTCGCCGACACCCCGCGAGTTCCAGTCCACATCGCCGACCAGCCCGCTCGGGCCGCCCATCGTCCGATCGGGCGCCCCGGCACATGCCGACCCGCCTGCGGCCACTCCGGCGCCCAGCCCGCCACCCGTGCCGGCGCGCAAGTACGTCGGCCGGCTGCGCTGAAGCTGGCGCGACCCGTTCAGGCCAAGGCGGCCGTCTCCGCCGACCAGCGGGCCTTCAGCGCCACCAGCGCGCGCTCGTAGGCCGGACCCACCTCGGAGGCGTCGCGGGCGGTCATTTCCAGGTCCTGCAACAGGCCGTTGTGCAGCCCGTAGACCCAGCCGTGCACGACCACGCTCTGGCCGCGGGCCCAGGCGTCCTGGACCACCGTGGTTTCGCAGCAGTTCAGCGACTGCTCCAGGACGTTCAGCTCGCACAGCGCCATCAGCCGCACGTCCTCGTCGGCAATGGCCTCCAGCCAGGCGCGGTGCTTGTTGCGCACGTCGTGCACGTGGCGAAGCCAGTTGTCGGCCAGGCCGATCCGCAGGCCGCGAAGCGCCGCCGTGACGCCGCCGCAGCCGTAGTGGCCGACGACCATGATGTGCCGCACGTGCAGCTGGTCGATCGCGTACTGCATCACCGACAAGGCGTTCAGGTCGCTGTGCACGACGACGTTGGCGACGTTGCGGTGCACGAAGACGTCACCCGGCAAGAGGCCCAGGATCTCGTTGGCCGGCACCCGGCTGTCGGCGCAGCCGATCCACAGGTACTGCGGCGCCTGCTGCTGCAGCAAGCCCGTGAAGAAGCCCGGCCGCGCGGCTTCAACACCCTCGGCCCAGAGCTGGTTCTTGGCGAGCAGGTCGCGCAGGCGGTGGGGCATGGTCGTGTCGCGGTCAGGTCCTGTCAGGTCCGGTAGGACGCCCACAGGTGCCGCTCGATCACGCGGCCGCGCTTGTAGGCACTCATCGGCTGCACCGATTCGAGCCGCATGCCGATCTTCTCGGCGACCCGCATCGAGCGGGTGTTGCCGGCATGAATGGGTGCGAAGACCCGGTGCACGGCGGCATCGGCAAAGCTGCGTTCGAGCAGCACCCGCGCGGCCGCCGGCACCACGCCCTGGCCCCAGCAGTCGGGCGTCAGCCACCAGCCGACCTCGACGTTGCAGCGCTGGAACCCGCCTTGCGGATGCAGGCCGGCGCCCCCCTGGGCGACATCGTCCTGGCACAGGGCCCAGCTCGTGCCCATCGCGAACTGTCCCTCGGACACCCACCAGCGCGCATCGGCCTCGGTGTAGGGGTGAGGCCAGGTGTCGCTCATCCAGGCGGCGATGCGCTCATCGTCGGCGATGCACGCCAGCTGCGCCACGTCGGACTCGCGCCATGCGCGCATCGTCCAGCCGGCCAGCGGCAGCGTGATCGGCGAGGGGTCCAGGGGTTCGGTCATCCGGGTGTCGGTCGGTCTCGCCGTCTCAAGGTCAAAGGGGCCAGATCGACGCGGCCAGGTCTTCGAACGTGGCCGCCTGCTGCCAGCCCGGGTGGGCGATCTGCGCCGGCAGGTTGCTGTAGCGGTGCAGCAGCAGCATCCTCAGCAACCGCAGCCTCGACCCAGGGTCCAGCGCGGCGCCGTAGCCGTGCATGAAGCGGGCGCAACGCCGGGCATCGCCGGCGGCCAGGAAGCACAGCGGGCCCAGCCAGTCGTACTCGCGCGGGCCGACCAGGCCGTCCCCGAAATCGAACATCGCCGCCAGGCGGTTGTCGACCGTGAACAGATTGAACGGCGTGTACTCGCCCGTCAGCAGCACCGGCGGTCCCTCGGGCAACGCGCCGGCGATGAAGTCCGGCAGCTGCGCCAACAGGTGCGGCGGCAGTCCGGTGCGCTGCTGGCGCCCCCCGCAGCGCTCGCGCTGGCCTTGGACAAACACGGCCCAGTCGGGCGCCCGCTGGACCACGTCGCCGACCGGCAATGCGTGCACCTGCGCCGCCAGTGCGCCCAGGGCGTCCAGCAGCGCCAGGCGATGGTCTTCGTCCATCCGCGGCCAGCTGGCGGTCAGCGGCTCGCCCACCAGACGGCTCATCAGCAGGTAGGGCCAGCCGTCACGCGTGCCAGTGGCCAGAAGCTGCGGTGTCGGCAGCGCGAGGCGACCCTGCAAGGCCGCGAGCATCGCGCACTCGAACTCGAAGTGGTCACGCAGGAAAGGCGGATAGAGCTTGAGGATGCGCTGCCCGTCGATGCGGGCCACCAGCACCGTGCCTTCCTCGATGGGCTCGACTCCGGCACTGCCATGCTCGGCCGCAATCGACGCCACCACGGCACGCCACGCCGCGGGGTCGTCGTGCAGCGCATCGAAGTCCGCGACCGAGATCTCCCCCGGCAGGTGGCCAAGGGTCGGGAGGCTCGCCATCGCAAGGCTCACATCGTCTCGGCGAACAGCTCGCGGCCGATCAGCATGCGGCGGATCTCGCTGGTGCCTGCGCCGATCTCGTAGAGCTTGGCGTCGCGCCACAGGCGACCCAGCGGGTACTCGTTGATATAACCGTTGCCGCCGAAGATCTGGATGCCCTCGCCGGCCATCCAGGTGGCCTTCTCGGCGCACCACAGGATGACGCTGGCGCAGTCCTTGCGGACCTGGCGCACGTGTTCGGCGCCGAGCTTGTCGAGGTTCTTGCCCACGGTGTAGCAGAAGGCGCGGCCGGCCTGCAGCACGGTGTACATGTCGGCCACCGTGCCCTGGATCAGCTGGAACTCGCCGATGCTCTGGCCGAACTGCTTGCGGTCGTGGATGTAGGGCACGACGTTGTCCATCACCGCCTGCATGATGCCGATGGGCCCGGCAGCGAGCACCGCCCGCTCGTAGTCCAACCCGCTCATCAGCACCTTGGCGCCACCGCCGACAACACCGAGCACGTTCTCGGCCGGCACCTCGACGTCCTTGAACACCATCTCGCCGGTGTGGCTGCCGCGCATGCCGAGCTTGTCGAGCTTCTGCGCCGTGCTGAAGCCGGGCATGCCCTTCTCGACGATGAAGGCGGTGACGCCGCGAGCGCCCATCGCCGGGTCGGTCTTGGCGTAGACCACCATGGTGTCGGCATCCGGGCCGTTGGTGATCCACATCTTGCTGCCGTTGAGCACATAGACGCCGCCGCGTTCCTCGGCACGCAGCTTCATCGAGATCACGTCCGAGCCGGCGCCGGGCTCGCTCATCGCCAGCGCGCCGACGTGTTCGCCGCTGATCAGCCTGGGCAGGTACCGGCGCTTCTGCGCCTCGGTTCCGTTGCGCTTGAGCTGGTTGACGCACAGGTTGCTGTGGGCACCGTAGCTCAGGCCGATGCTGGCGCTGGCGCGGCTGATCTCCTCCATCGCCACCATGTGCGCCAGGTAGCCCATGCCGGCGCCGCCGTACTCCTCGGGCACGGTGATGCCGAGCACGCCAAGCTCGCCCATCTTGCGCCACAGCTCCATCGGGAACTGGTCGCTCGCGTCGATCTCGGCCGCGCGCGGCGCGATCTCGGCGTCGGCAAAGGCGCGCACGGCATCGCGCAGCGCGTCGATGTCTTCGCCGAGTTGGAAGTCCAGGCCGGGCAGGTTCATGTCGGGTCTCCGATGATTCGCGCGCGGGCGGCCTCTCGCTTGAGGGCGCCCGGATCGAGGAAATCATAGGCGACGGCCGTGCTCACGACGCCATGCCCCAAGGCGTCGTGACGCGCCCGGCCGCGCAGTCTCTCGCCTGAAGTCCTCAGCCTCGGGCGCGACGCCGCCAGGCGCCGATCCCGACAACGCCCAGCCCCATCAGGGCGGCGCTCATGGGCTCGGGCACGGCCATCACCGCCAGGTTGTCGACCTCGAAGCAGCAGCCCCCGGCGCCATTCACCGTGAGCTCGATGCGGTTGAAGATTTCGCCAGCGTTGCTCGCGTTGATGTTCCAGAAGCTGTTCGGGCTGGCCGGTACGCCGGTGAGACTGCCCAGCGATGTGGCCCCGTTGAACATCTCGACCTTGTTGAAGAAGCCGTCGTTGGTACCCCAATAGAGCCCGAAGTAGCTGTGGTTGCCGGTGAAGACGATGTTGATCGTGCCAGTCGCCCCCCCGCCCGCACCGAGCCAGTTCCCGCCGGCCCCAGGGTCGGTTCCGCCGTTGGCGAAGCCGCCTGAAATCGTGGCGTAGATCGGGTCGACCGGGGTCGAACCGTCGAACGTCGCGAAGGTCACGGCGCCGGCGGTGCTCGTGGTGAACCCGCCGGACGGTGTCAGCGTGTAGGCCGCAGCCGGAACGGCGGTCATCAGGGCGACGATGGCGGTCAGAGCGGATCGATGCAGACGTGCAGAGTTCATGGTGATGTCCCTCGGTGTTGATCCAACACGGTCGATGAATCCCGGCTTCTCTCTGCCGATCGCCACGGTCGCGATACACGTCGGACCTTGAGCGCATCGTGCACCGGCACGCGCCGGATGCGGGCCAGGACGGGGGTATACACCCGCTGCGCGTTCACCGCCAGACACGGTCCGGGGGTCTGCATCGCGTGCGCGTGCCGACGATCGGCGACGGGACCGTCCCACCATGGCAGCATCGGCCGTTCCGACACTTGGTCCCGCAACCCGATGTCCAACGCCACCGAACTCGAACGGGCCCTGCACTTTCCGCTTGGTGACGCGTTGCCGGCGCCCGGCCGGACGCTGGCCGTGGCACCGGGCGTGCGCTGGCTGCGCATGGCGCTGCCATTCGCGCTGGACCACATCAACCTGTGGCTGCTCGAGGACACCCTCGACGGCCGGCGCGGCTGGACGATCGTGGACTGCGGCATCGACGACGCCGATACCCGCGCCCGCTGGGAACAGGTCTTCGCCGACGAACTCGGCGGCCTGCCGGTGCTGCGCGTGGTCGTCACCCACATGCACCCGGACCACATCGGCCTGGCCCACTGGCTGTGCGATCGCTGGAGCGTTCCCGGTCGCGAATGCCGGCTGTGGATCAGCGCCACCGACTGGGGTGCCGCGCGCATGGCCAGCGAATCCACCACCAGCGTCGGCGGCGAAGCGGCCGCGGCGTTTTTTGCCCGCCACGGCCTGGTCGACGAGGCCGCATTGGCCCAGGTTCGGGCACGCCGCAACCACTACGCGAGCCTGGTTCCGCAGGTGCCGGCGCGCTACCGGCGCCTCATGGACGGCCACGATCTGCGCGTGGCGGACAAGCGATGGCACTGCATCGCCGGCTATGGCCACGCGCCCGAGCACATCGCACTGCACGGCGCCGAGGCCGGGGTGCTGATCGCGGGCGACATGGTCCTGCCGCGCATCTCGACCAACGTCAGCGTGATCGACCTCGAGCCCGAGGCCAACCCGCTTCGGCTGTACCTGGACTCGCTGCATGCGATGCGCGGCATTCCGGCGCGCACCCTGGTCCTGCCGTCGCACGGACGACCCTTTGTCGGCCTGCACACGCGCATCGCCCAGTTGCAACAGCACCACGACGACCGACTGGCCGACACCCTGGCCGCCTGCCTGGCGCGCCCGACGTCGGCGCACGATCTGCTGCCGCTGCTCTTCCGTCGTCCACTGGACCTGCACCAGACCACCTTCGCGATGGGCGAGGCGGTGGCCCACCTGCACGCACTGGTCGAAGACGGCCGCATCGGCAGCGTCTGCGGCGACGACGGCGTGCTGCGCTTCAGCACCACCGGGGCCTGAGCCCAGAGTCTGGGCACAAGGGAAAACAGCGGCGCGGCCCAGTCCCCTGGGCGGCACCGCCGCCTTGCATTTCATTTCGACCTCGGCAGTGCGTTGCTGCCACGTCGAGTCCCTGATCACCTCCCTGCGATCCGATCAACGAAGGATGACAGCGCTCTGATTCAGTGTTGCGGTGCACCCCCGCACAGGCATCCCTAGTTTTGATGACGGAGGCCCTGGGGGAAGCCCTCGCCTATCGGGGAGCGAACGAAATCCAGGGCGCGAGCCGACCCTAGCCTGGCGCCAGCAGCGCGCGCAGTTCGGCCTGTTGCGTTGCGAAGTAGCCCGGCAGACCGTCCCCCCAATCATCGAGAGCCGCCTGGGCCGCCTGGCGGGCGCCGGTGCTGTCGCCAGCGGCCAGCAAGGCCAGTGCCAGTTCGCCCCGCGCCTGGCCCAGTGCCCAGCGGCGGGCGGCGTGGGGAGCGCCGTTCAGCCCTTCGATCAGTGCGACTGCGTCGCGCGCCGACTTCGCGGCTTCTGCCGGAGCCTCCGGACGGCTCAGCCGAGCCGCCCAGACCAGGGCCTCGGCGCGCCAGCGGGCGAGATAGAAGTCCTCCGGACCCACGGCCTGGGCCGGGAAAGCTTCAAGCGCCTGCCGGATGGCCGCGCCCGCGGCCTCGCGTTGACCCAGGGCGAGCAGCGGTCGAGCCGTGGACAGCGTGACCAGCACGAGGTCGCGCGCGGCCGACCGGTTGGACGCGTCGGCGGCAACCGTCTGACGGATCAGCGCGATGGCTTCCTTCTGCAAGGACACCGCCTCGGCGTGCTGACCGGCCATCGACAGCGCGGTGGCGAGGTTGTTGCGCACCAAGGCCCGCTGGTGGGAAAAGTGGGCATTGCCCGGGGCCAGCGCCGCGGCCCGGTCGCGCAGCGCGGTGGCGCGCCGGCCTGCGGCCACCGCTTCGTCGGCGCGGCCGGTCACGATGGCCCACGACGTCCGACCCACCCATCCCCAGGCCAGCTGGTGCACCCACTCCGCCACTCCGGGCTCACGCTCGGCGATGCGTTCGAACAGCCGGATCGATTCGTCCCAGTGCGCCTGGGCCTCGGCGACCTGGCCGAGGTTGGCTTGCGCGAGGTTGGAGCCGAGGTTCAGCGCGATGCGGCCTTCAAGCGTGGCCAGGCGCGACAGCAGCTGCACGTCGTCGGCACCGCGCTCGGCAGCCTGGCGAACGCGCTTGCGCGCACTGGCCAGCGATGCGTTGCTGGCCTCAAGTCGCCCCAGCCGCGCTTCCACCGTCGCGCGGTGCAGCCACATGTCCACGGCGGCGTGTTGCAGCGCTGATGCGCTGGTGCCGACGAGGTAGACGTCCTGGAGCGAGGTCGCTTTCGTGGCCGTGGCCAGTGCCGCCTGCACCCGCTCCTGGCCGGGAGAAAACGATTCGCCTTGCAGCACCGAGAGCCGGTGATAGGTGTCCGCCAGCTCCTGCGCCAGGCCGCGGTCCCCGGCGGCCTCCCGCGCGAGGCCGTCGAGGTAGCGCGCCGCGTCGTCCAGCAGCGACTCGCGCACCGCCACCGCACCCGGCAGATGCAGGATCTGGTCGTGGTAGCGGAAGACGATCTGGCGGGTCACCTCGCGCAGCTCGACCAGGCGTCGCTCAGCGACCCGCAATGCCTGCTCGGCCCGGTGCGCCTGCCACTGGGTCGCCAGCAGTCCGGCCACCAGCAGCAGCACGGCCAGGCCGCCCAGCGCGCCGGACAGCCGGTTGCGGGCGAGGAACTTGCGCAGCTGCAGGCTCCAGGGCGCCGGTCGGGCGGCCACCGGGTAGCCGTCACGCCAGGCCCGCAGGTCGGCCGCCAGCGCATCGACGCTGGCATAGCGGTCGGCCGGCCGCTTGTGCAGCGCCTTCAGCACGATGGTGTCGAGGTCGCCCCGCAGCAGTCGCGGCGTCACGGCCAGGGCCTCGGCGTCGGAGCCGCTGCGGCTCTCGGCCACGGCTCGGCTGGGGCGCTGCGGCTCTTCGTTCAAGACCGCCTGCGCCACGGCCAACGGTCCTTCGGCGTCGCGTCCATAGGGGCGCTGTCCGGTCAGCAGGCCGTAGA
This sequence comes from Rubrivivax sp., assembly GCA_021297985.1. Taxonomy (GTDB): domain Bacteria; phylum Pseudomonadota; class Gammaproteobacteria; order Burkholderiales; family Burkholderiaceae_C; genus Rubrivivax. The sequence continues at coordinate 14,336 of JAJTGU010000086.1, read as the reverse complement.
GCAGGACCCCCAGGCCATGGACGTCAGTGGCGGTGCCGACCGGCTCGCCACGCACCTGCTCCGGGCTGGCATAGCGTGGCGTGAACAAGGCAGCGCCTTGGGTCAGCGCGCTGTCCCCGTCATCGAGCACCTTGGCGATGCCGAAGTCCAGCAGCTTGACCTGGCCGGCAGCGGTGACCAGCACGTTGGCGGGCTTGAGGTCGCGGTGCAGCAACAGCTGCCGGTGGGCATAGGCCACCGCATCACACAGTTGCAGGAACAAGGTCACCCGCTCGGCCAGCGGTCGGCCGGCACAGGCTCGGTCGATGGGTTCGCCTCTCACATGCTCCATCACGACGTAAGGCTGGCCGTCAGGCGTCTGGCCGGCGTCGAGCAGGCGCGCGATGTTCGGGTGCTCCAGCCTCGCCAGCGCGCGGCGTTCGGCGGCAAAGCGCGCCGCACCGGCCGCCGAGGGCAGCCGACTGTGCAGCCGCTTGATGGCGGCCTGACCCTCGTAGGCGCCGTCGGCACGTTCGGCGCGCCAGACCTCGCCCATGCCACCGGCACCCAGCGGCTGCACCAGGCGCCACGGGCCGAGGGACTGGCCGGCCTGCAGCGCCGCCGGCGCCTCGGGCACGGTGTGCTGCGGCGCCAGGAACTGCTGCGTGGCGTCGGCCTCGCTGGCCAGCAAGGAACGCAACTCGGCGACCCACTGCGTCGCCGCCGGGTCCTTGTCCAGCACGGCCAGGCGCGCGTCGCGCTCGGCCGGCGGCAAGGGCTGCAACTCGTCGAACCGGGCCCGGATCTGCGCCCAATACCCGGCTGGCCCCGCCTGCACCGCCGAGTCTGGCTGTGACATCGGTCCGCTCATCGCGCAATGCTAGACACGGCCGGGCCTGCCCGGCGCGCCCGCGCCGCCGACAATGCGAGACATTCCACCGCTGTGCCCCACGGCCCGATGAGCCCGCTGCCTGACCCCCTGTGTCGCCCTGAGGAGATCACGGCCTGGCTGGAACGCCACGGCGGCCTCGGCAGCGAGGTGTCGGCGGCACTGTTCGAGCGGCTCTACGCCCAGCTGCGCCAGGTCGCCGGGGCGCAGATCCGGCGCGAGCGCAGCGACCATACGCTGGATGCCACGTCGCTGCTGCACGAGGCCTGGTTCCGGATGTCCGAGCAGTCGCGCACCGAGTGGCGCAACCGTGCCCACTTCCTGGCCGTGGCGACGACGATGATGCGCCGCATCCTGGTCAGCCACGAACAGGCGCGGCGGGCGGCCAAGCGGCAGGTCGACGCGGTGGCCCTGACGCTGGGGGCGCTCGAGGAGATCGGCCAGCCACCCGACCGCGACCTGATCGCGGTCCACGACAGCCTGCTGGTGCTCGAAAGCGTCGATCCCCGGGCGGCCCAGATCGTCGAGATGCGCTTCTTCGGTGGCTTCGAACTCGACGAGATCGCCACGCTGTTGGACGTCTCGCTGGCCACCGTCAAGCGCGATTGGGCCTGGGCACGGGCCTTCCTGTCGCGCGAACTGTCGCGCGGCTGAAGCCGCTGGAGAGCCTCACTCCAGGCTCGGCAGGACCTCGTGCCGGAGCCGCTCGCGCACCGGCTCGAAACCCGGCAGCACGGCGCGCACCACATCCCAGAACGCCGGACTGTGGTTCATCTCGCGCAGGTGGGCCAGCTCGTGGGCCACGACGTAGTCCACCATGGCCGGGGCGCAGTGGATCAGGCGCCAGTTCAACCGGATCGTGCCGTCGACGCTGGCGCTGCCCCAGCGGGTCTGCGCCGAGCTCAGGCGCAGCCGCTTGACGCGGACACCGAGCTGGGCTGCAAAGTGGGCGCAACGCTGTTCGAACAGCTGGCGGGCCTGGCGCTGCAGCCAGCTTTGCACCACGTCGCGCAGTTGCTCGGGCGTGGCCCACTGCGGCAGGGGCAGGTGCAAGGTCAGCCGCGGCAGGCCGGGCAGGGCCTCGCCCCGGGTGTTGAGTGTCGGCTCGGTGACGCGCGGGTCGATCACCACCACCACCGGCTCGCCGAGGTAGGGCAGAGTGGTGCCGTCGCGCCATTGCACACGTGCTGCCTGGACGCGGCGCTGTCGCTCATTCTGCTCGTGCAGCTTGCGCAGGATCCAGGTTGCCTTCTCGCGCAGGGCGCCTTCGATGTCGCCCTGACCGACCCAGCGCGGCGCACTGACGGTCAGGCCGTCCGGTCCGATCGTGAAGCCGATGCTGCGCCGGCGCGCACGCCGCAGTTCGTAATGGATGCGGTGCTCGCCGACGAGCAGGCTGCGCGTCGACCGCCCGGGGGTCGGCGCGAGGGAAGGTGGCGTCGGGGCGTCGGCCTGAGCGGCCGGGACCACCGGCAAGGTCGGCTTTGGAGTCGGCCGAGTCGGCGGAGTCGGCGGCGCCGACAGCCCGACGGCCGGCGTCTTGCCAGCGGTGGGCTCGGGCGGGCTGTCGAACAGAGACAGCTGGAGGCCCGGGGTGTCGGCATGACTCGGGCGAGGCATGGGCGGCGATTGTGATTCAGCGCGGCCGCGCGGGCACCGCAGGACTTGCCTGGGGGTGGACCTCGGCGGAATCTGCCGCCGCGGGGTAGGCGTCGGGGTCCAGGCGGCGCATCTCGGCCTCGATCCAGATCTCGACCTCGCGCATCAGTTCCTCGGGCTCGCGCCCGCTGCTGTCGATGGGCTTGCCGATCGACACGTCCACCACGCCCGGCCGCAGCAGGAAGCTCTTGCGCGGCCAGCAGCGGGCGCTGGTGGTCGCGATCGGCACGATCGGCACGCCGGTGGCGATGGCGAGTCGAGCGGCACCGCTCTTGTAGATGCCCTGGCTGCCCCGCTCGGTTCGGGTGCCCTCCGGAAACATGATGACCCACACGCCCTCGGCCGCCAGGCGCCGGCCCTGCTCGGCGACCTTGTTCCAGGCCTCGGCACGCTTGCTGCGGTCGATGTGGATCATGTCCAGCCGGCCCATCGCCCAGCCGAAGAACGGGACGTACAGCAACTCCCGCTTGAACACATAGGCCAGCGGGTGCGGCATCAGCGTCGGGTAGAAGAAGGTCTCCCAGGTGCTCTGGTGCTTGGAGGCCAGCACCACCGCATGGCGCTGCTGAGCCGCCGTGGGCAGGTTGTCCAGGCCCCGCACCCGCGGCTGGATGCCGCAGATCGCGCGCGCGCCCCACATCGCCATGCGCAGCCATTGCATCGTCGGCCAGTAGAGCCTCTCACCCCGCACGACGATCGACAGCAACAGCATCAGCAGGCCCCAGGGCACCACCGTGGCCGTCATCCACAGCACGTAGAGCAGCGAACGCAACGCCCAGATCGGCTTCATGGCAGCGTCAGCCCTGCAACGCGCCAACGGCGGAGTCGGGCAGGTTCTCGCGTTGGAGAAGGTGGTCGACGAATGCCGCCAGATGGGCGTGAACGCGAGCGCCAGCAACGGGCTCGTGCAAAGCGACCAGGGCCGCCGCGTCGAGCGCCGCGGCACGTCCGGTGCGCACCAGGTGCGGCTCGCAGCCGGCGGCAGCCGCGGCGATGAGGTCGCGTGCGGTGTCGCCGACCACGGGCACCTGGGACAGGTCGACCCCGTAGCGGCGCCCGATGTCCAGCAGCAGGCCAGGCTTGGGCTTGCGGCAGTCGCAACCGTCTTCCGGTGCGTGGGGACACAGGAACACGGCGTCCAGCCGCCCCCCGGCCTGCTGCAGCTGACGATTCATGTGGGCATGGACAGCGTTGACGGAACTCATGTCGATCATGCCGCGGCCGATGCCACTCTGGTTGGTGGCCACCACCACGTGCCAGCCGGCATGGTTCAGCCGCGCCACGGCCTCCAGCGCGCCGGGAATGGGCTCCCATTCCTCGGGCGACTTGACATGGTCCTCGCGGAAGACATTGAGGATGCCGTCGCGGCCCAGGATCACGAGCTTGACATGGTGCATGGTCGCGCGTGTCCAGGGTTGGCGGTGGAGGACTCTCGGGCGCTCAGGCCGCGAGCCGCGAGAGGTCCGCGACGCGGTTCATGGCACGGTGCAACGCGGCCAGCAGCGCCAGGCGGTTGCGGCGCAGGCCGGGGTCGTCGGCATTGACCATCACGGCGTCGAAGAACGCGTCGACCGGCACCTTCAGGGCCGCCAACGCCTGCAGCGACGCGGCGTGATCGCCCCGCTCGAAGGCAGCATCGGCGCGTGCAGCCACCTCGGCCAGCGCCGCCGCCAAGGTCTGTTCGGCGGGCTCGTGCAGCCGCGTGGCGTCGACCGGCGCATTCGCCACCTCAGCCGCATCGGCTTCGGCGAGCTTCTTGAGGATGTTGCCGACGCGCTTGTTCGCCGCCGCCAATGCAGGGGCTTCGGGCAAGGCGGCAAACGCCCGAACGGCGGCCAGCCGCTGCGGGATCTCGCCCCAGGCCGGGCGCAGCGCGACCACGGCGTCGACCTCCTGCGCGCTGTAGCCCTGGTCGCGCAACAGGCCGGTCAGGCGGTCGTGGAAGAAGGCCAGCAGGTCGCCCGCGCGCTCGGGCTGGACGGCCGGCAGGCCTTCAAGCGCGGCAAAGGCGCTGGCCACCAGATCGGGCAGGGCGAGCGGCAACGCTCGCTCCATCAGCATGCGCAACACACCCAATGCATGGCGGCGCAGCGCAAACGGGTCCTTGTCGCCGGTCGGCACCTGGCCGATGCCAAAGAGCCCGGCCAGCGTCTCCAGCTTGTCGGCCAGCGCCACGACCAGGCCCACCGTGCCACGCGGCAGCGCGTCGCCCGAGAAGCGGGGCTTGTAGTGGTCCTCGATGGCATCGGCAATGGCCTCGGGGAGACCATCATGGCGCGCGTAGTAGGCCCCCATGATCCCCTGCAGTTCGGGGAACTCGCCGACCATGTCGGTCAACAGGTCGGCCTTGGCCAGATGCGCGGCCTGAGCCGCCTGCGCCGCGAGCACCTCGCCACCGAGCTGTGTGCCGATCGCGCGGGCGATCGCCACCACACGCTGCATGCGCTCGCCCTGGCTGCCGAGCTTGCCGTGGTAGACCACCCGGTCCAGGCCGGCGACGCGGTCGTGCAGCGGCTTCTTGCGGTCCTGGTCGAAGAAGAACTTCGCGTCGGCCAGGCGCGGCCTGACGACACGTTCGTTGCCCTGCACCACATGCACCGGGTCGGCGGGGCGGATGTTGGACACGACCAGGAACTTCTCGGTCAGGCGACCGTCCCCGTCGAGCAGCGGAAAGTACTTCTGGTTGGCCTTCATCGTCAGGATCAGGCACTCCGGCGGCACCGCCAGGAATTCGCGCTCGAAGCGGCACAGCAGCACGTTCGGCCGCTCGACCAGCGCCGTCACCTCGTCCAGCAGCGCGGCGTCGGTGACCGGCACCAGCCCCTGCGCGGTCGCAGCAGCCTTCAGCTGGCGCTCGATCTCGGCACGGCGTTCGGCGAATCCGGCGATCACGGCACCCTGCCCGGCAAGCACCGACTCGTACAGCCGGGCATCGGCGATCTCGATCTCGGCCGCCGCGGCCTCGAAACGATGGCCCTGCGTGGTCCGGCCGGAGACCAGGCCCAGCGCGGTCACGTCGACGACCTCGGCCCCGTGCAGGGCCACAAGGCCATGCGCCGGGCGCACGAACTGCACGCTGCTCCAGCCGTCGGCCAGCTGGTAGCTCATCAGCTTGGGGATCGGCAGCCGGGTCAGGGTTTCGGCCAGCGCCGTCTGCAGGCCGGCGGCGAGCGTCGCGCCGGCCAGCGTGCTGTTCCAGACCAGGGTCTCGGCCTTACCTTCGCCGACACGCTGCAGTCCGGCTGCCGCATCGGGTGGGGCCCCGATCGCGGCGAGCTTCTTCAGCAAGGCCGCGCTGGGGGCGCCGGTGGCGTCCAGGCCCACGGTCACCGGCATCAGCTTGTGGGCCTGGGCGCGGTCAGCGGCGCGGATCCGGACATCGGAAATGCGCACCGCCAGCCGGCGCGGGCTGGCAAACGGCTCGAAGGCAGCGTCCGCGGCACACAGGCCCTGGGCGGCGAGGGCGGCGCGCAGGCCCTGCGCAAACGCATCGCCGAGCTTGTTCAGCGCCTTGGGCGGCAGTTCCTCGACCCGCAGCTCGACGAGCAGCGGCGCCACCACGGGATCGGCGTGCGGGCTCATGCCGTTTTCCTCGCGAGTTGCGCGAGCACGTCGTCGGCCCAGGGCCGGGGGGCCATCGGGAAGCCGAGCCGGGCGCGACTGTCGAGGTAGCTCTGGGCGACGCTGCGCGCCAGGTTGCGGATCCGGCCGATGTAGGCGGCGCGCTCGGTGACGCTGATCGCGCCGCGGGCGTCGAGCAGGTTGAAGCTGTGCGCCGCCTTCAGCACCTGCTCGTAGGCCGGCAGCGCCAGCTGCTGCTGCATCAGGACCTGGGCCTGGCGCTCGTGGGCGGCAAAGGCACCGAGCAGGAACTCGACGTCGCTGTGCTCGAAGTTGTAGGTGCTCTGCTCGACCTCGTTCTGGTGGTAGACGTCGCGGTAGAAGAGCTTGCCTTCCTTCCCGATCTGGGGCCCTTCGGTCCACACCAGGTCGTAGACGTTGTCGACGCCCTGTAGGTACATCGCCAGGCGCTCCAGCCCGTAGGTGATCTCGCCGGTGATGGGTTTGCAGTCGATGCCGCCGACCTGCTGGAAGTAGGTGAACTGCGTCACCTCCATGCCATTGAGCCAGACCTCCCAGCCCAGACCCCAGGCACCGAGCGTCGGGTTCTCCCAGTCGTCCTCGACAAAGCGCACGTCGTTGGCCTTGAGGTCGAAGCCCAGTGCCTCGAGGCTGGCCAGGTAGAGCTCCAGGATGTCGGCCGGCGCCGGCTTGAGCACCACCTGGTATTGGTAGTAGTGCTGGAGCCGGTTGGGGTTCTCGCCGTAGCGGCCGTCCTTGGGTCTGCGGCTGGGCTGCACATAGCCGGCACGCCAGGGCTCGGGCCCGAGGGCCCGCAGGAAGGTCGCGGTGTGGCTGGTGCCGGCGCCGACCTCCATGTCATAGGGTTGCAGCAAGGCGCAGCCTTGGCGGCCCCAGTAGTCCTGGAGCGTCTGGATGATCTGCTGGAAACTCAGCATCGGAACGCGGCACTCTCACCTGGGCACAAGAAGCCCGCGAGTTTACGGGCCGCCCCCGCCCGCCGAGCGCCGCGACGCGGCGTCAAGCCCGGTGTCGCCCGGCCGCCAGCGCGCCCGCCAGGACCACCAGCACCGCCAACCCCAGGGGCCACAAGCCGAAGCGGCCCGCCCAGGCGGCGTAGGGCGTGACACCGTCGCGGCCCTCGACCTTGCCGGTCAGCACGTCACGGGTCTGCGGCTCGAGCATCGCGATGACCCTGGCGCCGTGGTCGACGATCGCCGTCGCCCCGGTGTTGGTGGCGCGCAGCATCGGCCGTTGCAGCTCCAGCGTGCGCAGCCGTGTGATGTTCAGGTGCTGCTCGATCGCCACGGTGTCGCCGAACCAGGCGATGTTGCTGAGATTGGCCAGCACCGTCGGCGCATTGGCAGGGTCGACGAAGCGCACCGCGAGCTCCTCGCCAAACAGGTCCTCGTAGCAGATGTTGGGCGCGATCCGCTGTCCGGCAAACGCCAGCGAAGGCGAATCGACCCGGCCGCGACTGAAGTCGCCGAGCGGGATGTTCATCATCCGCACGAACCAGCGGAAGCCCCAAGGCACGAACTCACCGAACGGCACCAGATGATGCTTGTCGTAGCGGTAGGGGGCGGCCGTACCCAGAGCGACGACGGAGTTGGTGTAGCCCTCGCTGAACGAGCCCAGGGGCTTTCCGACGAGGGCCACGCGCGCGCCGCCGGCCGGAAAGTGCTGCACGAGGCCCGGCCAATACCCGGGCGCGAAGTCCTCCAGTTGCGACGGCAGCAGCGGCACCGCGGTCTCGGGCGCCAGGGTCAGCGCGGCGGGGCTCTTGACGATCTCGGCGCCGACCCAGCCCAGGGTCTCCGGCAGTCGGTCGAGCACGAATTTCTCGTCCTGCTTGACCGCCGTCTGGAGCAATGCCACGTCGAGTTCGCCCGTGCTGCGCGTGAAGCTCGCCACCGGCAGCACCGCCAGCGCCACGAAGGCCAACACCGCGACCACGGCCGGGCCGGCGGTCTTTGCCAGATGCGGTCCGGCCAGCCGGGCCAGGGCTGCGGCGGCAAACGCCAGCACCGCGCCGATGCCGTAGACGCCGATCCAAGGCGCCAGGTCGGCCAGCGGAGAGTCGACCATCGCGTACCCGCTCGCAACCCAGGGAAAACCGGTGAACAAGACGCCCCGCGCCAGCTCGGCCAGCAGCCACAGCGCAGCCCAGGCGCCTGCATCCGCCCAAGGCGACCCCGGCCGCCAGCGCACCCAGGCGGCCGCTGCCGCGGCGAGGTACAGCGACAACGCCGCTGCCAGCGCCAGCACGGCCAGAACCGCCAGCGGCGCCGGCAGGCCGCCATAGCGGTGCATGCTGACGAACAGCCACCAGGTGCCCGCGGCGAGCCAGCCAATGCCGAACAGCCAGCCGCCAAGCGCCGCGCGGCGCCACTCGTTGCGGGCACGCTTGCCCAGCCACCAGACCAGGATCGCCGGTGCCAGCACGGCCAGCGGCCAGGCCCAGGCCGTATGGACAAAAGCCGGCGTCATGGCAGCACCCAGCCCCAGGAGCATCGCCGCCTCGACGGCCCCGGGCCAACGCGACAGGGTCCCGCCTCGTTCAGTCCTCATCCGCCGCGTCGCCGCCCTGGGCCCCAGCCACGCGGACGACGCGGAACCAGCGCACCGCGCCTCCGCGCGTGATCATCACGACGAAACGCAGGCCGCCGATCTCCACCGCCTCGGCGCGCCGCGGCACGCGGCCGAATTCCTGCGCGACAAGCCCGCCGATGGTGTCGAACTCGTCTTCAGACAGCCGGGTACCGAAGGCGGCATTGACGGCCGAGATCGTGGTGTCGCCGGCCACGCGCTGCGCACCGTCGGCCAGCGTGACGATGCCGTTCTCGCGGTCGCGCTCGTCGAACTCGTCCTCGATCTCGCCGACGATTTCCTCGAGAACGTCCTCGATGGTGATCAGACCGGCGGTGTTGCCGAACTCGTCGATCACGATCGCCAAGTGGTTGCGGTTGCTGCGGAACTCGCGCAGCAGGTCCGGCAGCCGCTTGCTCTCGGGCACGAAGACGGCCGGCCGCAGCAGCGTGCGCAGGTTCAGGTCCGGGCTGCGCTGGAGCTTGAGCAGGTCCTTGGCCATCAGGATGCCGATGACGTTGTCCCGGCTGCCGTCAAAGACCGGGAAGCGCGAATGCGCCGTTTCGATCACCAGCGCCAGCAATTCGTCGTAGTCGGCGGCGATGTCCAGCAGGTCCATTCGCGGCGCGGCGACCATCGCGTCACCGGCGGTCATGTCAGCCATCCGGAGAACGCCCTCCAGCATCACACGCGACTCCGGCTCGATCAGCTCGCGCTGCTCGGCGTCGGCGAAGCTCTCGATGAGCTCGTCCTTGGTGTCGGGACCGGGAGATACGAATTCGACAAGGCGCCCGAAAAACGAGCGCTTTTCGCCGGGGTCGGCCGCGGGAGCCGCGCGCCCGGCGCGATGAGACGGAGGTTCGGACACGCCAGCGCGCCCCTGTAGCCCAAGAGGGCACGAAGCATACCCTGCGCCCGGTGGGGGACAATCCGCGGTTTGCCCGTCAGCCCGTCTCTGCTCATGAACTCCGTGCTCGCCCTGCTCCCCGCCGACCCCGGACTTCGCCGCCTGGCCGTCGCCTCGGTGCTCGCCATGGCCGCCGTGATTGCGCTGTCCAATGTGCTGGTGATGTTCCCGATCAACGCCTGGCTGACCTGGGGCGCCTTCAGCTACCCCCTGGTTTTCCTGGTCTGCGACCTGACCAACCGCGCACTCGGCCCACAGGTGGCGCGCCGGGTCGCCTGGACCGGGTTCCTGCTGGCGGTGCTGCTGTCGCTGTGGCTCGCCGACCCGCGCATCGCACTGGCCTCGGGATGCGCCTTCATCGTCGCCCAGGTGCTGGACATCGCGGTCTTCAACCGCTGGCGCCTTGCCACCTGGTGGAAGGCGCCCCTGATCGGCTCGCTGGTTGCCAGCACCCTGGACACCGCGGTGTTCTTCTCGCTCGCGTTCGCCGGCACCGACATGAACTGGGTCATGCTCGCCACGGGCGACCTCGCCGTCAAGGCCACGATGGCGGCACTGCTGCTGGCACCATACCGGGCGCTGCTGCCGCGGCTCCCGGTCTGGGCACCGCCGGCGGCGGCTTGAGTCCCGGCCCTGCCGCCCCTACATCGCGCTGTTACATCACACGTCCGAACCCACCGCCATGGCCCTGATCCCCGCCACCATCCTGACCGGCTTCCTCGGCTCGGGCAAGACCACGCTGCTCAAGCGGGTGCTGTCCGAGGCCCATGGCCAGAAGATCGCCGTGATCGAGAACGAGTTCGGCGAGGAGAACATCGACAACGAGATCCTCGTCGCCGACACGAACGAGCAGATCATCCAGATGAGCAACGGCTGCGTCTGCTGCACCATCCGCGAAGACCTGCGCAGCACGCTGGCGGAACTGGCCGAGAAGCGGCGCAAGGGCGAACTGGCCTTCGACCGCGTGGTCATCGAGACCACCGGCCTGGCCGACCCGGGCCCCGTGGCGCAGACCTTCTTCATGGACGACGAGATCGCCGAAAGCTACCTGCTCGATTCGATCCTGACGCTGGTCGACGCCAAGCACGCCGAGGGCCAGCTCGACCAGCGCCAGGAGGCGCGGCGCCAGGTCGGCTTTGCCGACCAGATCTTCATCAGCAAGAGCGAACTCGTCGAGCCGGCCGCGCTGGATGCACTGGCGCACCGGATCAAGCACATGAACCCGCGCGCCGGGCAGCGCAAGGTCCATTTCGGCGAGGTGCCGATCAGCGAGGTCTTCGACCTCAAGGGCTTCAACCTCAGCGCGACACTGGACATCGACCCCGATTTCCTCAGTGGCGACGGCCACGCCAAGGCCCACGACCATGGGCATGACCACGGCCACGCCCACCACGATCACGACGACCACGAACACGGCGAGCACTGCGATCACCCGCATCACCACGTACACGACGACGACGTGAAGAGCTTCGTCTTCCGAAGCAAGCGGGCCTTCAACCCCGCCAAGCTGGAGGACTTCCTGGGCGCCATCGTCCAGGTCTACGGCCCGAAGATGTTGCGCTACAAGGGCGTGCTGAACATGAAGGGCAGCGACCGCAAGGTCGTGTTCCAGGGCGTTCATCAGCTGATGGGCAGCGACCTCGGCCCGAAGTGGGCTCCAGGCGAGGACAAGACCAGCAAGATGGTCTTCATCGGCATCGACCTCCCGCGCGACGTGCTTCTTCAGGGCCTGGAACAGTGCCTCGTTTGAGGGGCGCCGGCCGGGCCCGTCCCGTGGCTACAATCCGCGCCGCTTCGAGGGTCCCCAATCCGGCCACGTGCCCTCGTCAGTGCAGGAGAATCCCTTGAGCAAGCCCGCGGCCAAAGCCGCTGCCGCAGCGCCGGCCAAGATCGACAAGACCGCGGACGCGTCCGCACCCAAGACAGCCGAGAAGGCCGTCGAGAAAGCGCCGGCTTCTGCCCCGGTCAAAGCGGCAAAGGCCGAGTCCAAGGCGCCGTCCGGCGCCTGGAAGACCAAGCCCGGGCGCGAGCTGAGCGAAGCCGAGCTTCTGGCGATGCCAGAGTCGGAGTACATGAACGAGAAGCAGATCGACTTCTTCCGGGCCCGACTGGAGCAGCAGAAGGCCGACCTGCTGAACAACGCCGAGGACACGACCGAGCACCTGCGCGAGGACACCTCGATCGTCCCCGATCCGGCGGATCGGGCGACGATCGAGGAAGAGCATGCGCTTGAGCTGCGCACTCGCGACCGCGAGCGCAAGCTGTTGAAGAAGATCTCGCAGTCGATCACCCGCCTGGACACCGGCGAGTACGGCTATTGCGACGAGACCGGCGAGCCGATCGGTCTTCCACGCCTGCTCGCGCGCCCGACCGCCACGCTCTCTCTCGAGGCACAGCAGCGCCGCGAGATGAAGCAGAAGATGTTCGGCTGAAACACGCTTTGGCGGGACCGGCGCCGCAAGCGGCCCGCGCCCGGCTACCATCGACCGGACATGGCCGAGAACAACCCGAGCTTCTTTCGCAAGGTCGTGCGTTTCGTCGCGAACCCGACGACGCAATGGACCGAGCTCGGCCAGGCCCCGGAAGATGCCCGCGAACTGGACCTTGAGAAGTCCGAGCTCAAGGCGATGATCGAGCGCAAGCGGCGCAACGACTTTGTCCGCAAGCGCGAGTTCGATGTGCTGCGCAAGATCCGCCGGGAAGGCCTGACCCCCGAGCAATTGGCTGCTCTCGGCAGTTCATCTCGGCTGGACGATTCAGAAGCCCGCCCTGGCGACAGCCGGACCGCCCGGCCCGACTCCGGGGTCAAGGCCAAGATCGACGAGATCGAACAGCAGATGGTCGGCGAAAGCGGCTTCACCGGCGGCAACCGCCGGGGAACCCCTGGCGAGCCCGCAGCGCCTCGGCCTGGCGCGCCTCGCGACGGGGGCGCGCAGTACACCCGGGGCCCGAGCCCTGCCGCTGAGCGCGATCTTGGTTTCGAGAGCGACCGCCGACCACCACCGGCTCGCAGCGGCTTCCAGGACAGCGACGGCTTCGGGCTAGGAAGCTCCGCCCCTCGACCCGCCCCGGGACCGCAACCGGCCGCACCGCGACCGCGGACGGCGGGCAATACCGCGCCGGCACCGGTTCAGATGGCGAGCAACCTGCCGCCGCTGTCTCCGCTGACCTCGGTGTCGTTTGCCAGCACACTGGCGACGCCTCCCCAGGCCATTGCACCGCCCACGGGAAACACCACCATCAACGCCACGGGCGACTTCAGCAATCCTTTTGCGGTCGAGGTCAGCGAAGTCGTTCACGACCCCGAACTCGACGAAGCGGTGATCGCGTTCGCCAACGCTGACTTCAACCAGTGCGAAAGCGCCTTGCGCAGCCTCACGGGCCCGGGCGGCAACCGCTCCCAGCATGCCGAGACCTGGCTGGTGCTGTTCGACCTGTATCGGGCGACCGGTCTGCAGCAGCAGTTCGAGATCCTGGCGGTCGACTATGCGCAGCAGTTCGGCTGGTCGGCGCCGCAGTGGTACTCGCTGCCCAAGCTGGTCGCCGACGCGATCGCCGACGATGGGGTCCTCACCCACGGCGGCGGCTCCGGCAAGAGCAGCTCCAACGACGTCGGCTGGCTGGCACCGGAGATCCTGGACATCGAGTCGGTGGCCCGGTTGCGCTCGCAGACGCTGCAGATGCCGCTGCCCTGGGTCTTCGACTGGAACGCGCTGCGCCTGATCGACGCCGAAGCCGCGATGCAGTTGTCGTCGCTGTTCCGGCTCTGGGCCGGGCAGGCACTGGAGATGCGCTGGATCGGTGGCGAGCGGCTGTTCCAGATCCTGCAGGAATCGGCCCCGACCGGCATGCGCGACGCCGACCCGGCGTTCTGGCAGACCCGGCTCGACGCATTGCGCCTGGCCAATCGTGCCGACCAGTTCGACGAAGCGGCGATCGACTACTGCGTCACCTACGAGGTGTCGCCGCCATCCTGGGCGCCGGCCCGCTGCACCGTGCACATCGGCGGCAGCGCCTTGTCCACGCGCACCCCGGCGATGTCGGTGGTCAGCGACGTCTCGACCAGCTTCCAGGAGTCCTCGCTGCTGGACGACTCGCTGGGAAACAACGGCATCGAGGTCGCGCATGTCGAGCTCTCGGGCCAGCTGGTTGGCGACATCTCGATGACACTGGCCAAGCTCGGCGGTCAGCTTGGCCGCGCGACGATCGCCAACGTCTCCTGTGCGCGGCTGATCCGGGTCGACTTCATCGCCGCGGGCGATCTGCTGAACTGGGTGCTGGCCAAGCGCAGCGAGAGTCGCAGCGTCCAGTTCGTGGACACCCACCGGCTGGTGGCGCTGTTCTTCGGTGCCATGGGCATCAACGAACACGCCAAGGTGCAGGTCCGCAAGGTCTGATCCGCCGCACGGCCGGCGCAATCGCGGCCCAAAGTGCCGCAGACGGAACCCCCTCATGGACAGTTATCACGGCACCACCATCGTGAGCGTGCGCCGTGGCGCCCTGGTCGCGCTCGGCGGCGACGGCCAGGTCACCCTCGGCAACATCGTGGTCAAGGCCAGCGCGCGCAAGGTCAGGCGACTGCATCGCGACCAGGTCCTGGCCGGGTTCGCCGGCGCCACGGCCGACGCCTTCACCCTCTTCGAGCGTTTCGAGGCCAAGCTCGAGAAACATCAGGGCCACCTCGTGCGCGCCGCGATCGAGCTGACCAAGGACTGGCGCACCGACCGCGTG
>JAJTGU010000259.1 GCA_021297985.1 Rubrivivax sp. | reverse complement strand
GGCTCGCGGGCGAGAGCAAGCAGATCGAGCGCATGTCCGCTGGCCTCGCACAGCGGCTGTATGCGCTGCCATGGCTGGCCGTGCCACCGATCGGCCTCGGTGAGCTGTCGAAGCTGGTCCGCGCGCCGGCGACGGCAGCCGCCGTCGCGGCCTGAGTCACCACCTAACCCGGAGGTTCTGCATGTACGGATTCACCACCACGCTCACCGGCCTGCCGTTCGACGAGGCGGTCGTGAAGACCACCGCCGCACTGAAGGCCGAGGGCTTCGGCATCCTGAGCGACATCGACGTCCAGCACGCCATGAAGGAAAAGCTCGGCAAGGACATGCCGCCCTACCGCATCCTCGGCGCTTGCAACCCACCGCTGGCGCACCAAGCCGTCACGGCAGTGCCGGACATCGGGCTGCTGCTGCCCTGCAACGTGATCGTGCGCGAAGACGCAGTCGGACGAGTCGTCGTCGGCTTCCTCGATCCTCAGATCATGGTCCAACTGGTCGACAGACCGGAAGTGCGCGCCGTTGCCGATGCCGCCGAACAGCGGCTGCGCCGGGCCTGCGAGAGCCTGGGCGGTAGCCCGACCCAGGCCACCTGAGAGGCGATCCGGTCGGACTTGTCCGAGTGCTGATGCAGGATCTTCAGGTTCAGCCGGTTCGGCCGGCCGCAGACGGTCGGTTGGACGGGAAGCGCTGTGGGTCGTCGAAGGGTGCGCGGATGGCGGCTCTCGCCGACCGAGCACTCACGCCACTGTTCAGGGTTGTGGGACACGCCAGTGCCACCACGAAAGACTCACTCCACCGTCACACTCTTCGCCAGGTTCCGAGGCTTGTCGACATCGGTGCCGCGGGCGCAGGCGGTGTGGTACGCCAGCAGTTGCAGCGGCACGACGTGCAGGATGGGGCTGAGCAGGCCGTAGTGCTCGGGCATGCGGATCACGTGCACGCCGATGTCGCTGGCAATGCGGCTGTCGGCGTCGGCGAAGACGTAGAGCTGGCCGCCGCGGGCGCGCACTTCCTGCATGTTGCTTTCGAGCTTTTCGATCAGCGCGTCGTTGGGCGCGATCGTCACCACCGGCATGTGCTCGGTGACGAGTGCCAGGGGTCCGTGCTTCAGCTCCCCGGCGGGGTAGGCCTCGGCGTGGATGTAGCTGATCTCCTTCAACTTGAGCGCGCCTTCGAGCGCGATCGGGTAGTGCAGGCCGCGGCCGAGGAAGAGGGCGTTCTCCTTGCGTGCGAAGTCCTCGCTCCAGGCAATGACCTGCGGCTCGAGCGCGAGCACCGATTGCAAGGCCACCGGCAGATGGCGCAGCGCCTTCAGGTGCGCCGCCTCATCGGCGTCCGACAGGCGGCCGCGGACCTGGGCCAGGGCCAGCGTCAGCAGGTACAGCGCCGCGAGCTGCGTCGTGAAGGCCTTGGTACTGGCGACACCGATCTCGACCCCGGCGCGTGTGATGTACGCGAGCTTGCACTCGCGCACCATCGCGCTGGTGGCGACGTTGCAGATCGTCAGCGTCTGCTCCATGCCCAGGCTGCGCGCGTGCTTGAGCGCGGCCAGCGTGTCGGCGGTCTCGCCGCTCTGGCTGATGGTGACGACCAACGTCCGCGGGTCGGGCACGCTGGTGCGGTAGCGGTACTCGCTGGCCACCTCGACCGTGGTCGGGATGCCGGCCAGCTGCTCGAGCCAGAAGCGTGCCGTGCTGCCGCTGTAGAAGCTGGTGCCGCAGGCCAGGATCAGCACCCGGTCGACCTGCGAGAACACGCGGTGCGCGCCGTCGCCGAAGAGCTCGGGGCTGATGCCTTCGACACCTTCGAGCGTGTCGGCCAGCGCGCGCGGCTGCTCGAAGATCTCCTTTTGCATGTAGTGCCGGTAAGGCCCGAGCTCGGCCGCGCCGCTGTGCGCAGTCACGGTGCGGACCGGCCTTTGCACCGGCCGGTAGCGGCCCTGGGCATCGGCCGCGGTGACCCACATCTTGCCGAGCTGCAGATCGACGACGTCGCCTTCTTCCAGGTAGACGATCTGGTCGGTCACGCCGGCCAGCGCCATCGCGTCGCTGGCCAGGAAGTGCTCGCCCTCGCCGACACCCAGCACCAGCGGCGAGCCGTGGCGGGCACCGACCACGCGCTGCGGTTCGTCCCGCGCGAACACCGCGATCGCATAGGCCCCACGCAAGCGCGGCAGGGCCTGCTGAACGGCCTCGAGCAGGTCGCCGGCGTACAGGCTGTGGATCAGGTGGGCGATGACCTCGGTGTCGGTCTGGCTGGCAAAGACGTAGCCCCGCGAGCGCAGTTCGTGGCGCAGTTCGTCGTGGTTTTCGATGATGCCGTTGTGCACCAGGCCGATGCGGGCCACCGGCGGGGCTGGCTCGTCGCCGTCAAGGCTGCCGAAGCCGGTGGCCATCGCGTCGACATGCGCCCCGGCGCTGAAGTGCGGGTGCGCGTTGTGCACGGCCGGCGCACCGTGCGTGGCCCAGCGCGTGTGGGCGATGCCGGTGCCGCTGGCGACGCCGTCGATGCGCGTGTTGGCCTCGAGTTCGGCGACACGGCTGGTGCTGCGCGCGCGACGCAAGGCGCCGTCCTGGTGCACGGCGACACCGCAGCTGTCATAGCCCCGGTACTCCAGCCGCTTCAGGCCCTCGATCAGGATGGGGACGATGTTGCGCGAGCTGACGGCTCCGACGATTCCGCACATGGTGTTTTCGGACCTTGAGAAGATGAGGTGCGCGATGCTAGGGCCGGGGTCTTGAAGCGTTTTGCTCAAGATCGGAAACCTTGTGAACGAAATCACCATGACAGCACAGTCATGACCTTTCGTTTCATCAGTAGCTGATCCGTGAACTATTATTTCTCGCATGGATCTTGATGCCACCGATCTCCGCCTGCTCGAACTGCTGCAGACCGACGCCTCGCTGTCGAACCAGGCCCTGGCCGAAAAGGCCCACACCTCGCCGGCCACGGCGCTGCGCCGGGTCAAGCGGCTGGTCGAATCGGGGCTGATCGAACGCCAGGTGGCGCTGCTGGACCCGCACCGGTTGCCCGAGGGGCTGACCGCCATCGTCGAGGTCACGCTCGACCGCCAGGGCGCCGAGCACCTGCTGGCCTTCGAGCAGCGTGCGGTGGCGGAACGTGCGGTTCAGCAGTGCTGGCGGGTGTCGCCGGGGCCGGACTTCGTGCTCGTCCTGCACAGCCGCGCGATGTCGGAGCACGACGCCCTGGTGCGCCGCCTGTTCACCCAGGACGCCAACGTGCGCAACGTCAAGGCCTTCTTCAGCGTCGCGCGGGCCAAGTTCGATCCGCGCTTGAATCTCGAGCCCACCCCAAAAGACTGACCCCGCGCAAGGCGGGGTCAGGGGCACGTTCAGAACCGGGTACCGTGGGGCACCGGATGGATCAAGGGCGACGCCGCAGCGACCAGATCCCGATGACCAGCAGGCCCAGGGCGATCAAGGCGTAGGTCCCGGGCTCGGGCACCACCACCGTGGGCTGGACACGGTCCGGAAGGTTTGAAAACTCGGGGGCAGACACCGAGAGGGCAGCGAAGCTGTCGCTGGTCTTGACTTCAGCGACGGCAGGCGCAAGGCCCGAAAACGCAAGCGCCATGGCGCAGAGCAGACGGGCGGAAGTGGACGAGGAGGTGGACGTGGACCGCATGACGTGAACTCCCGAAAGAAGAGACATGTTGCAGTGCAGTATCGGGAGCCTCCCTCGGCCTGTCACCCCCCCCAGTCGAGCGCCTGATGCCAAATCCAGGCTACAAAAGTGACCAGCCGTAAACGAGACCGGCGCCGGGGCCGCAACCGGCTCCAGGTCTTCGGCAAAGGCCTCGCTGCGGAACATTCCCGGCTGGGTGTCGGCCCAGGTGTCGGCAAAGTCCCTGGGCTCGGACCGAGCGCGGGCGGAGGCAGCCGAATCGTCGAGGCCGACAAGCCAATGGCGGAGGGTGGACGTCATGATGGGCTTTCGCTGAACGGGTGGCGACAGTCTGGCTGACGCCTGTGGCAACACAATGTCAGCCATGCCCACCACGCTCGAAGGCCAGCTCGTCGTTGCGATCTCGTCGCGGGCCCTGTTCGACTTCGAGGAAGAGAACCGCCTGTTCGAGGCCGGCGACGACCGCGACTACATGGCGCTGCAGCTGGAGCGGCTGGACCGTCCGGCTCAGCCCGGTGTGGCGTTTTCGCTGGTTCAGAAGCTGCTCGCCTTCAACCAGGGGGCGCCGTCGCCGCGGGTCGAGGTGGTGGTGCTTTCGCGCAACGACCCGGTGTCGGGCATGCGAGTCTTCCGGTCGGCCCGCCACTACGGCCTGCCGATCCAGCGTGGCGTGTTCACCCGTGGCGAGCCACCCTGGCGCTACCTGCAACCCTTGGCCGCGACGCTGTTCCTGTCGGCCAACGAGGCCGACGTGCGCGCCGCACTGGCCACCGGCGTGCCTGCGGCCCGGGTCTACCCGGAAAGCGCTCGCGCCTCGGTGCGGCATCCGCAGGAGGTCCGCATCGCCTTCGACGGCGACGCGGTGTTGTTCTCGGACGAAGCCGAGCGCGTCTATCAGAGCCAGGGGCTGCCGGCGTTCCAGGCCCACGAGTCCGAACATGCCGCCAGACCGCTGCCGGCCGGGCCCTTCAAGCCGCTGCTGCACGCACTGCATCGACTGCAGGCCGAGCCCGGCGCGGCGATGAAGCTGCGCACCGCGCTCGTCACCGCGCGCAGCGCGCCGGCGCATGAACGCGCGATCCGCACCCTGATGGACTGGCGCATCGACGTCGATGCGGCGATGTTCCTCGGCGGCCTGGCCAAGGGCGCCTTCCTGCGCGAGTTCGAGCCTGACTTCTTCTTCGACGACCAGACCGGCCACATCGAAAACGCCGCGGCCCACGTGCCCGCTGGACATGTCGCGGCGGGCGTGAGCAACGGAGGCTAGAGCGCGCTCTCCCGCGCGCGGGAGAGCGCGGGAGAGGTTTGGGGTGAGGACTGCGGCCGGCTATGGCGCCGGCTTGAAGTCGCCACCCCAGGCGATGCTCACCGCGTCGGCGTCGAGGTACTTGCGCCAGGCCGCGTTGGCCTGCTCGAGCGTGACGGCTGCGATGCGCTCGTTGTTGCCCTGGAAGAAGTCGAACCGGCGACCCAGGTGCATCAGGGCCTGGGCTTCGCCGGCCACGAATCCGTCCTGGGCCAGCGCCAGACGGCGCGCATTCAGCAGGCCGGACTTGGCTTCCTCGATCTCGGCGGCCGTGAAGCCGTCCTTCAGCGCCCGCGCCAGTTCAGAGCGCCAGGCGGCCTCGACCTTGGGCTGGTTCTGCGGCGCGAAGATCGCGGTGCTGACCCAGCGCGAATTCAGATCGGTGCGGCTCGGCTCGAGGAAGGCGCGCACGTCGTAGCTCAGGCCTTCGCCCTCGCGGATGCGCTTCCACAGCCGGGAGTTGCCACCACTGCCGAAGGCCCGGTTGGCGACGACAAAGGCGGCGAAGTCCGGGTGGCTGTCGTTCAACGGCAGCGCCAGCGCGGCCATCAGCGTGGCGTTCTGCTTGTCGGGCGTCTGGATCGTGAAGCGTTCGGCCTTGGCCTTGACCAACGGCCGCGGCGCACGGACAAAGGCCGTGGCACCCGCCGCCGCCTGGCGCCAGGTGCCGAAGGCCGCTGCCAGTGCCTTGTTCACGGCCGCGACATCCAGGTCGCCGACCGCCGTGAACTCACCCACCGCAGCGCTGTAGAAGCGGCGGTGGAACTGCTTGAGCTGCTCCACCGTCACCGCCTGCACCAGCGCCTGCTGCTCGTCGAAGGTCCAGGCGTAGCGCAGGTCGCCCACCGGGTACGGGTTGCCGTGGCGGTTGATGGCCTGGGCGACCAGGGCCTCGGGCTCCTTGCGCTGCTCTTCCAGCGACGCCAGCCACTGGCGGCGGGCCTCGTCCAGGCCAGCGGCCGGCAGTTGCGGGTCGCGCAGCACCCGGCCGACCAGTTCGATCGTCGCCGGCAGGTTCTCGCGCACGGTTTCGATGCTGACCGCCACGCCTTGGCCCGTGGAACGGAAACCGACCTGCGCACGCAGCTTGTCGAAGCGGTCGCGGATCTGCTGGCGGCTCAGTGCGTCCTTGCCGCTGCCGGTGCCGAAGTCCAGCACCGCGCCGGTGATCGCGGCCACGGCCATCTGGCCCTTGAGGCTGTCGACACTGCCGAAGTGCAGCTGCAGCTGCGCCTGCACGACGCGTCCACGGGTGCCCTTGGGCAGCAGCTGCACCTTCAGCCCGCTGGCCAATGCGCTGCGCTGGCTGCGCTGCTCGATGTTGGCCGGCGTCGCGTCGAAGTCCTCGGCCTGCGCCGACTGGGTGTCGCCCTTGTAGTCCTGGACCAGGGCCGCGACGTCGACCTTGGCCGGCGCCGGTGCGCGTTGCGGCTGCGGTGTCGGCAGGTAGGTGGCGACGGTCCGGTTGTCCGGCCGCAGTCGCTCCACGGCGACCCGGTTGACGTCGGCCAGCGTGGCCTTGCGGATGTGGTCGCGCTTCAGGAAGAAGAGCCGCCAGTCGCCCAGCGCGATCGCCTCGGACAGCTGGACGCCGACCGATTCGGGGTCGTTGAAGCCCTGCTCCCAGGCATTGAGCCACTGCACCCGGGCACGGTCGACCTCCTCGGCCGTGATCGGCTCCTTGGCGACACCGTCCAGCACCGCCAGCATCTCGCTGCGCGCCTTGGCCACGTCCTGTCCGGGCGCGAGCTGCAAGCCGACGACCACCAGCCCCGGCTCGGCAAACGACAGCCCGGCGCCAAAGCTCGACGCCGCGAGCTTCTTCTCGACCAGGCGCTTGTGCAGCCGGCCCCCGGGTGCGTCGGCCAGGGCCGACGCCAGCAGCACCGAAGCGGCAAAGTCCGGGCTCGAGCCCGGCGGCACGTGGTAGCCGGCGTACAGGATGGGCACCCCGCCGACGCGGCGCACGGTGACGCTGCGCTCGCCGTCCTGCACCGGGTCCAGGGTGTAGAGCTTGGGCCGCGGCTGCGTGGACTTCTTCAGGGGGCCGAAGCTGGCTTGGATCCAGCCCAGGGT
>JAJTGU010000008.1 GCA_021297985.1 Rubrivivax sp. | reverse complement strand
GGGCAACCAGATCGCCGAGGTGCTGCAGATGCACGCCGGGCTGGAGGCGCGTGCGGCGCATCGGCGCGCGATTGAACTGCTCACGCGCACGGGCATTGCCGATGCCGCGCGGCGCGCGGATGATTTCCCGCACCAGCTCTCAGGGGGCCAGCGCCAGCGCGTGGTGATCGCGATGGCGCTGGCCTGCAAGCCGCGACTGCTGGTATGTGATGAGCCCACCACGGCGCTGGATGTGACGGTGCAGGCGCAGATCCTCGCGCTGCTCGACGAGTTGCAGGCCGAGATGGGCATGGCGCTGCTCTTCATCACACACGACCTGGGGCTGGTGCGCCGTTTCACCCACCGCGTGGGCGTCATGGAGCGTGGCCGGTTGGTCGAGACCGGCACCACCGAAGCGGTGTTTGCCGACCCGCAGCACGCGTATACGAAAAAGCTGCTCGCCAGCCGCCCGCAGCGCAGCGTGCAGCCGCTGCCTGCGCAGGCCGAGGCTCAGGCGAACCAGCTGCTGCAGGGCCAAGGCCTGCGCGTGGAGTACCAGCGCCGCCGCGGCTGGTGGCAGCGCGATGTGAACGCTGCGGTGGATGGTGTCGATCTCTTCATCCGACGCGGCGAAACGCTGGGTATCGTCGGCGAGTCCGGCTCGGGCAAGACCACACTGGGCATGGCGCTGCTGGCCTTGCAGCCGCTGGCCGGTGGTGATGTGCGCCTCGGGGGCGAGCGCATGGACAACGCCAGCGGCCCGGCGCTGCGCAGGCTGCGGCGGCGCATGCAGGTGGTGTTCCAGGACCCGTTCGCTTCGCTCAGCCCGCGGCGTACGGTGGGCCAGATCGTCGGCGAGGGCCTGGCACTGCACCGCCCCGAGCTCAGCGTGGCCGAGCGTGAAAACGCCGTACTGCAAGTGCTCGATGAAGTGGGCCTGTCGCCGCGCCAGGGCGTGGAGGGCGTGCTGCAGCGCTACCCGCACGAGTTCTCCGGCGGCCAGCGCCAGCGCATCGCGATTGCACGTGCGCTGGTGGTGGCGCCCGATCTCCTGGTACTGGACGAGCCAACCTCGGCGCTGGACGTCTCGGTGCAGAAGCAGGTGCTCGAGCTGCTGGCGGAGCTGCAGCGCCGGCATGGCCTGAGCTACATCTTCATCAGCCACGACCTGGCGGTGATTCGCGCGATGGCGCACCGTGTGATGGTGATGCGACGTGGCCGCGTGGTGGAAGAAGGCGAGGCCGAGGCGCTGTTTGCCGCGCCGCGTGAGGCCTACACCCGCGAGCTGCTGGCAGCGGCCCTGCACGACTGAATATGCCCGCATTCCCCGACCTCGGCGCCTACCCGCCGAGTCCGCGCGACGCGGTGGAGGACGACTTCCACGGCCAGCGCATCGCCGACCCCTACCGCTGGCTGGAAGACCCCGATTCACCCCAGGTGGCGCAGTGGATCGAAGCACAACGCACGCTGACCGAACGGGCGCTCGCCACAAGCCCCTGGCGACCGGCGCTGCGGGCCCGGCTGATGCAGTTGCACCAGTTCGAACGCCGCACACCAGCGGCATGTGCGCGCGGCCGGCTCTTCTGCTGGCGAAGCACGGGTTCGCAGGCGCAGCCGGTGCTTTGGGCACAGACGCTGGCGGATGGTTCGGCAACTGTGGTGCTCGACGCCAACACACTTTCCACCGACGGCACCGTGGCCGTTGCCGACCTGGCGGTGAGCCCCGATGGCCGTTGGCTGGCCTACGCCGTGGCCGACGGCGGCTCGGATTGGTGGCAGTGGCGTGTGCGCCACCTGCTCACGCTGCAAGACCTGCCCGACCGACTGGACCACGCACGCTTCAGCGGCGCGTCGTGGCTGCGTGACAGCAGCGGTTTTGTCTACGGCCGCTACCCAGATGCGGCACGCGACCGCCACACGGCGTTGGCCGAACATGAACTTCGACTGCATCGCCTGGGCAATCCGCAGCTGGCCGATGTGCTGCTGTACCGGCGCGCCGACCAGCCGCGCTGGGTCTTCAGCCCGCGCGTGAGTGCCGATGGCCGCTGGCTCATCATCGGCATCTGGGACGGCAGCGCCAACCACCGTGTGCACCTGCTCGACCTGCAAGACCTTACGCGGCCGGTGCTGCCGCTGCTGGACGCGGCTGACGCTGCCTACACCGTGCTGGGCAGCACCCAGGCCGGCGAGTTGCTGGTCCTCACCGACGCGCTCGGTGGCAGCGGCGCTGTGGTCGCGGTGGATCCGCAGCGACCACAGCGTGCGCACTGGCGCACTTTGGTTGCGCCGGGCGTGGACCGGCTCGAGTCCGCCGTGCTCATCGGGCAGCAGCTGGTGTGCTGCACGTTGCACGATGGTGCGAGCCGGCTGCACCGCGTGGCACTCGATGGCGGCGTGCCGCAGGCGCTGCCGCTGCCGGAGCTGGGCACGGCCAGTGGCTTTGTCGTCGAAGATCTGGGGTCAGAGCCTTCCGGCGTGGCCAGCCTGCACTTCAGCTTCACCTCCTTCACGGCTGCGCCCATGGTGCTGCGGGTGTCTGGCGAGGACGGCATTCCAGTGCCCTGGTTCGAGGCTGCGGTGCCTTTCGACGCCACGGCCTACGAGACCGTGCTTGCGTTCGGCGTGAGCGCCGACGGCACACGCGTGCCCATGCACATCACGCGCCACCGCTGCTTGGTCCTGGACGGCCGCTCGCCGGCTTTGTTGATCGGCTACGGTGGCTTTGGCTTGTCGCAGCGGCCGGCCTTCGTGCCCTCACGCGTGGCCTGGCTCGAGATGGGCGGCGTGCTGGTGCAGGCCATGCTGCGCGGCGGCGGTGAGTACGGCCGCGCCTGGCATGACGCCGCGCGCCTGGCCAATAAACCGCGCACGTTCGAAGACTTCATTGCGGCGGCCGAGTACCTGGTGGCCAGCGGGCACACCGAGCCACGCCTGCTGGTGGCCCACGGCGGCAGCAACGGCGGCCTCACCGTGACCGCCAGCGTGCTGGCGCGGCCCGATCTCTTCGCGGCCCTGGTGCCGGCGGTGCCGGTGCTGGACATGCTGCGCTACCACCGCTTCGGCATCGGTGCAGCCTGGGCCGGTGACTATGGCCGGGTCGATGTGCCTGAGCAGTTCGCGACCTTGATGCGCTACTCGCCGCTGGAGACCATCGAAGCCGGGCGTGGCGGGCAAGGCTTGCCTCCCACGCTGCTGTTGACGGCTGAACGCGATGACCGCGTGCACCCGGCTCATGCCTTCAAGTTCGCGGCCGCGATGCAGCACCACCAGGGCGGGCAGGCAGACCCGGTCGCCCCAGTGCTGCTGCGCATCGAGCCGCGCTCGGGCCATGGCGCTGGCAAGTCGGCGCTGGCCGATGTGGGTGAAAAAGCCGACCTCTACACCTTCATCGCCCTTGCCCTGGGCCTGCGCCACGCACCAGGGGCCTTTCCATGACGCTGACCGCCGCAGTTGCCCTCATCGCGCTGTTCGCCACCACCATGACCATTTCATCCCGCGCTGCGCCCCCCATCGCCGGCATCGACGTACCGCCCCCGCTGCCCCCGGTCGAGTTGGTCGACCGATATTGGGGCCAAGCCATTCCCGACCCCTGGCAACACCTCGAAAACCTGCGCGACCCCGTGGTGCAGAGCTGGCTGCGTGGCCAGGCCCATGCCACGCAAGAGATCCTCAACCGCATACCCGGCCGCGCCGCGCTGATGAAGCGTGTGCAGGAGATCGACGGCGAGGCCTCGAGCCAAGTGGGGGGCCTCGTGCGCGTGGCCAACGGCGGGCTGTTCTACATGCGCCGCAACCCCGACGAAGAGCAGTTCAAGATCGCGCGCCGCAGCGGCCCCGAGGCCGCCGAGGAGGTGGTGCTGGACCCGCGCAGTGCCGCGCATGGTGGTGGCCCGAAGGCCGCGCTGATGGACTGGCAGCCCTCGCCCGACGGGCGGCGCCTGGCCTATTCATTGCAGGTGGCCGGCGCCGAGCTGGGCACCCTGCATGTCATCGACGTGGCCACCGGCCGTGCGCTCATGGCGCCGACGCAAGGCGTGCGCTACCCAACGGTGAGCTGGCGTGGCGACAGCAGCGGCTTCTTCTACACCCGGCTGCGCGACGGCTACGCCGCGATGCCGCGTGCCGAGCGGCAGCTGCACCTGCAGCGCCATTACCGTGTGCTGGACCGGGCCTTGGATCGCACGCTCGACACCGAACCCGACGACCGCATTGTCCTGAGCGCCAGCCGCGCGCCCGAGCTGCAGATGCCCGAGTACGCGCACCCCGGTGTCTTCGAAGTGCCGGGCACCGAACTCGCCGCGGTGTGGGTCGGCCATGGCGTGGAGCCGTTCGGTGCGCTGGCCCTCGCGCCGATGAAGGACGTGCTGGCTGGCAGCGCACGCTGGCACCGCGTGGTGGGCCGCGCCGACGAGGTGACGGCCGCGGCCATCGCTGGCGACGGCATCTACCTGCTCAGCACCCGCAACGCGCCGCGCGGCCAGGTGCTGCGCCTACCTTTGGACGCGCCCGATCTGGCGTCGGCCACCGTGCTGGTCCCGCAAAGCGAGGGCGTGATCGTCGCCATTGCCGCCGCACGCGATGCGCTGTACCTCACGCGGCGCGAAGGCGTTCAGGCGGCGCTGTACCGGCTGCCGCATGACATTGCTGCAGCGACAACGAGATCGCAGCCGAAGCTGCATGCAGTGGCCTTTCCAGCCCAAGGCCGCGTCATCCTGCGCCACAGCCATGCGCTGCAAGACGGCGTGCTGGTGATGATCAGCGGCTGGACCCTGGCCTCGCGAGGCTATGCCTACGAGCCGGCCCAAGGCGAAGGGCGGGCGCTACGCCTTGGGCGCGAAGGCCGCTTCGATGTGCTTGCGGGCTACGTGGCGCGCGAGGTGATGGTGAGCGGCCACGACGGCGCGAAGATTCCGATGAGCCTGGTGATGCGCGAAGGCCTGCCTCGCGATGGCCGCAACCCAACGATGCTGTTCGGCTACGGCGCCTACGGCATCCCCAACGACCCGATGCTCAACCCCCAGGTGCTGGCCTGGCTCGAGCGCGGCGGCATCTTCGCCGTGGCCCATGTGCGCGGCGGCGGTTCTCTGGGGCGCGAGTGGCACGAGGCGGGCAAAAAGCAGACCAAGCCCAACACCTGGAAAGACGCGATCAGTTTGGCGCAGTGGCTGGTGGATGAGCGCTGGACGCAGCCCGCGCGCTTGGGCATCTGGGGTGGCAGCGCCGGGGGCATCTTGGTCGGCCGCGCCATCATCGAGCGGCCCGATCTCTTTGCCGCCGCAGTGCCGGCGGTGGGCGTGATGGACACATTGCGCGCCGAACGCATGCCTGGTGGAAGCGCCAATGTGCCCGAGTTCGGCACCGTGGCCAACGAGCAGGACTTCCCGGCCCTGCTGGCGATGAGCAGCTACCACCAGCTGCGCGAAGGCCTTCGCCTGCCCGCGGTGATGCTGATCCACGGCGTGAACGACAACCGCGTAGACCTGTGGCAGTCGGCCAAGTTCGCCTCGCGGCTTGCGTCGCTCGCGTCCACCAACCAGCCGGTGCTGCTGAACCTGGACTACGACGCCGGCCACGGCCAGGGCAGCACGCGTGCACAGTCGCGCCAGCAGATGGTGGACATCTGGTCGTTCATGCTCTGGCAATTCGGTGTGATGGAGTTCCAGCCCAAGGCGCCATGATGAAGGATGAAGGGTCGTCATTTGGAGTCTTCGTTTACGGCACCTTGAAGCAGGGCTTGCGCAACCATGGCGTGAACAAAGGCGTGCGTCGCGCGGGTGAGTTCGAGACGCTCGAGGCTCTTCCGCTGTACATCGTCGGCAAGCACTTCCTGCCGTGGCTGCTTGACCTGCCGGGGCAGGGCTTCTGTGTGCGGGGCGAGCTCTACGATTGCACCGCCGCCGAGCTGGCCGCGATGGACAAGCTGGAGCGTATTGGCGAGCCCGGCTGGTACCTGCGGCGCCAGATCGTGTTGCGGCCGGTCTTGGCCGCTCCCGATTCGGCGCCGCTTTCGGTGCAGGCATGGGTCTACTTCGGAAGCCAGAGCGGGTTCACGGGCGCAACATGCCATGCGGGCCCGCTGCGCGAGTACACCGCCGATCTCGCACAGACCTACCGGCCGGCCACAGGACAGTGAACCGTCGCCTGCCGGAAGCACGCACAGCGCATTCATCCCAAGAACATCGACCTCGATTCATGGATCATGGGCGACATGCGCTGCGCTTGCTCTCTCCCACCGAGCAACCGAGCAGCCACCCCGCTGCGCTAACGCGCGCAGCTTTCCTCGCCATTCAAGAAGCCCGGTTGTTCCGCGAAACTGGTTGACCATCGGACTCGGCTGCGACCTGCTTGGGCCATCGTCGTCAACATGCCAGCTCACTACCCCGAGTGGATGGAGAAGTCCGTCGAGCTCAAGTTCTTCAGGGGGGTGGGAGCGGTTCAGAGTGCTTTAGCCTAAGCTGGCACAACGTTGATCTCGCCGGAACGCACCCATTGATTCTCAGCGCGATAGTGCGCGGTTTAGAGAAGCTGCACGCCAAGTTCAACGGCGCGCTTCAGATGACCCTGAACAGACGTGCAGGCGATCCGGCCCGTGGCGCGCCTCGGTTCATCCGCGACCGGCAGCTCCGGGGCGCCGAGTTCAAGGCAGCCTATGTCGCCGATGGGTCGTTGGCCGCCGGAGAGCAGTCCCTGGTGAAGGTCAGCAGACTGCCACCTTGCCGACATTCGGTCCACGCCCGCACAACCGGCAGGCATCACCGGGCCGACTTGGTCGTGGCATTGCCGGCGGCGCGTTCGACCGGGACGTCCGCATACCGCTCGACGTTGAACCTGGCGACGGCTTTGTCAGCGGCCACCGTGTCAATCTTCTAAAGAGATGCGATGACCCACATCAGGGTGTGCCCTCGCCGTAGCGCGGCACGCCGTGGCTCTGGTAGAAAGAAGCGAAACCGATCAGCCGCATCACCTCGGGCATGGACGCGAACTTCCAGCCGATGGTGCGCGGGCCGCGCCGCTCGCACCAAGGCAGCCAGGCCCACATCTCGGGCTGGCTGCGGTCGGAGAAGTCGATCTCCACGTCAAAGCTGCGCGGCAATTCCATCGGCGCGAAGTCCGACAGGCGCCTGAGCGCACGTTCCACGCCTTCGCCGATCAGCCGTTGCGCCACCGCGGGCTTCAGGCTGTCGATGGAGGTGAAGCCGCTGGTCTTCTTCGTGACCACCGTTTCGATGCCCGGCAGGCGTTCGCGGCAGTGCGCGATGTAGGCATCGTCGCCTGACGTGAACACCGCCGGCACGCCGTAGTGCGCGGCGAGCATCGCGTTGAGCGTGGTTTCGCTCTGCGAAACACCGTTGACGCGCACGTCCCGGAAGGCCAGCACGAAGGTGTGCGCCAGCACGCCGTCCATGGCCACCGCGCTGGCGTGGTGACCGATGAACACGACGGCGTCGAAGTGGCCATCGTCTATGCCCTGCATCTGCACCAGCGGTCGTGGCCACGACCGGATCAGGCGCGCGAAGTCCGGCAACTGGTCGAACAGGATGTTGTGCGCGCTGCCATGGCCATCGGTCACCAGCACCTCGGTGGCGCCGGCGCGCTGCGCGGCCTCGCAGGCGGCAACCACCTCGGCGGTCATCCAACGGCGGCCGGCCTCGTAGTCGAAGCGCCCCGGCCCGGTGGAAGGCAAGTGGGCAATGCCCGCCACCCCCTCGATGTCAGCAGTCAGAAACACTCTCATCGCGGTATCTCGTTGAAAGGGATGCCCTTGTCCAGCCGGGCTTCCTCGGGCAGGCCGAGCACGCGCTCGGCAATGATGTTGCGCAGGATCTCGTCGGTGCCGCCGGCGATGCGCATGGCGGCTGCACGGGTCCAGGTGCGTTCGACGACGTGCGGGTCCGAGGTGGGGTCGTCGTCGCCCACCCGGCCCGCTTCGCCGCGCAGCTGCAGCGCAAAAGTGGCCATGCGCTGCGCCAGCGTCGCCTTCACCAGCTTGGCAATGGACTGCTCGGGCCCCGGGGTGCCGCCACGCGATAACGCGGTGAGGCTGCGGCAGTGATGCAGCCGCAGCCCCTCTTCGGCGACCCAGGCATCGGCCAGGTGCTCAACGGCCAGCGGCTCGTCCAGACCACCGGCGCCCTGCACCACCGACCACAGCGCGTCGAAGTTGAGCAGCCCGATTTCGGCGCCGACTGACAGGCGTTCGTGCATCAGCGTCGTCAACGCCACCTTCCAGCCCGCACCCACCGCGCCCAGCCGCTGGTCATCGGGTACACGCACGTCGGTCAGGAAGACCTCGTTGAACTCGCTGTCGCCGTCCATCTGGCGGATGGGGCGCACCTCGATGCCGGGGCTCTTCATGTCGACGAAGAACATCGTCAGCCCGGCGTGCTTGGGCGCGGTGGGGTCGGTGCGCGCAAGGAGAAGGCCGAAGTCGGAGAACTGCGCGCCGGTGGTCCAGACCTTCTGGCCGTTGACCACCCAGTGCGGGCCATCGGGCCAGGCCCGGGTCAGCACGCCGGCCACGTCCGAACCGGCCGCCGGCTCGCTGAACATCTGGCACCAGATCTCCTGGCCGTACAGGCCCGGCCGGATGCGGCGCGCCTTGTGCGCCTCGCTGCCATAGGC
The DNA here is from genome assembly GCA_021297985.1 of Rubrivivax sp. Taxonomy (GTDB): domain Bacteria; phylum Pseudomonadota; class Gammaproteobacteria; order Burkholderiales; family Burkholderiaceae_C; genus Rubrivivax. The sequence continues at coordinate 506 of JAJTGU010000008.1, read as the reverse complement.
CATCAAGGTGGGCAGGCACATGCCCAGGCCGATCTCGAAGATGCCGAACGTGCTGCGAAAGCGGCTCTCTTCCTGGCGCACGATCAGTTGCTGCACCGCGGTGCCGCCCAAGCCGCCCAGCTCTCGCGGCCAGGTCACGGCTGCATAGCCCGCTGCGGCCTTTCTGGCCTGCCAGGCGCGGGCTGCAGCCAGGCGTTCATGCGGTGGCAAGCCGTCGCCAACAAAGTCGCGTGCGTGGCGCTTGGGTTCGGCGTTGGCTGCAAGCCAGGCGCGCACTTCGGCGCGAAAGGCGGCCTCGGCGGGGGTGTCGTCAAAGTCCATGGTGGCCTCCGCGTGCCGTGGCCAGGTGCTGGACGATGCGGCGCTTCCAGACCGGCGGCGCACCAAGCGCCAGTGAGGTGGACAGCGACCGCTTGTACAACGGGTGGCAGTCGGCTTCCCAGGTGTAGCCGACACCGCCGTGCACCTGCAGGTTCTCGTGTGACGCCTGCTCGAAGGCCGCGCTG
>JAJTGU010000242.1 GCA_021297985.1 Rubrivivax sp. | reverse complement strand
AGCCCCAGGGGAAGCGGCGAGACGGTCCGAATGGGCGCCGCAGCCACGATCTCACTGCCGCAGACGTCCCGTCTTGGCTGGCTGCGGTCTGGTCGTCGGGCTCGTCGGGCTTTGGGGGGCGTTTGAATTTCCTATGCGCCGACGCCGTCGAAGCCAGCCGCTTTCGCCTGTTGGGCGCCACGGCGGAATTGCTCAGTCACCTGCAACATCTCATGTGTCTCGAGCGCGCGCGGCACCTCGTAGTCCTGCATGCCCTCGTAGGTGTAGGTCTGCCCCTCGATCGCGATCGCGGATGGCGCGACCGGCAGCTGTCGTCTCGGCTGAAGGCTGCTGTGCGACGAGCGCCCTACGTGCCAAAGCTGCATGAAGATGCGCCCACCCGCTGCGTGCACGGCATCCGTCACGCCCCGCCAGCCTCGTACTTGGTCGTCCGACCAAATGCCGGGCGTGTCCGTGTAGCCAACGCCCTCGGGCGCCACCGAGGTCGCCTCGGTGATCAACAGGCCGGCGCTTGCACGCTGGGCGTAGTACTGCGCGACGATTTCGCCGGTCACCCGCTCGATGCCGGCGCGTGCGCGGGTCATGGGTGCGAGCACGATGCGGTTGGGCAGCGCAAGGGCGCCGACGGCGATCGGAGATTGCAGGGTCGGAACGGTCACTGGGGCTCCTAGAATTCTTGAAAACGGCAAGGTGCGTCGGTGGAGCGCGCTTCCCTGCAGCCAATCCGTCCAAGCCGGCCACAAAACGGCTAAACGCCACTTGTCACGGCGCCTCAGGGTTGGCAAAAGCCTTCAATCCAATCTTCCACTGGCCGTCCATCTTGTGCAGGGTGAAGTAGTCCCAGTAGGTCGTCTCGGGCCCCATCGTGATCTTCACCCGTGCAACGGCACCGGTGCCCGATACATCCAGCCATTCGATCGTGCGCGCCAGATTTGATGGTGCTTTGGGCTGGCCGCGAAAGTGACGTGTAGCGAACTCGTCGGCGCTCCAGGAAAGAAAGCTCTTGCCAGCGACGCCCTCCACGCGGCCTGTCGGCCAGAACACGCTTCGAACGTTGTCTGCGCGTCCAGAATCTGCTGCTTGAAAGTAACGCTCGACGGCCATCCGTACAGCTGCCGCTTCCTCAGAAGCAACGCCGGCAGTGGCCGATGCAGGTTGCGCAGCCACGCGCTTTGGCGACAAGGCGCACAGCCCGGCTGACGCAGCGACCAAGAGCACGTAAATCCGGGGCGCGTAGCGAGAATGCTTCATGTGATTCCTTCAGTGATTGGAAGTTGCAAACGGGCGAGAGTCGCCCTCAACCACGTCGTGACGGCGTGGCCCGTTTCGAAGTGAATGGCTCGCGTTCAAACAGATTGCGGGTTTCTAGCACCTGGCCGAGGTCTTTCATCCCCAGGGCGTCAGGACGCACCTCTTGGTGCGCTGACCGAATGGGGGCCCACCGCTGCTGGATGCCATCGAACCCTTTTTCATCGGCATAGGTGACCATGACGATGGCGTTCCATGGCCCCTCGTCGCTGCCGGTATCGAGCCACTCGTAGCTCACGAACAGGCCTTGCTGCACGGCAATTTCGTCCATCGCGAACCAGTTGGATCGCACGAATCGCTCAAGTTGTGCAAGGCGGCCTGGCTTGGCCTGCAGGAAGGTGAGCGTGACAACACGCGCCCCGCCTGCAGCTGAACTGGGCATTTCAGTCGCAGCGGTTGCGGCCGTCGCCGCTGCCAGACCGAGCACGGCCGACCCACCAGACAGGGCTCGAAGTACTTTCCGACGGGATGTCATGATGGTTCCCCGGTTCAAGAGTTTTGAAGCCAAAGCGCGACTGGTTTTGTCGATCTGGCCCGTTCCCCTTAGGATAAGCAAGCCAAGCGCGGCGAAGAGTCAAATTGTTTTGATGCGTTGAATCAAGAATCCTGATCATTCCAGTGGCAGCAAAACTTTCGATCGAAGCAATGGGGGTGCTGGATGCGGTGGCTCGCCACGCCTCATTCACAAAGGCTGCCGCGGAACTTCACAAAGTGCCCTCTGCAGTGAGCTACACCGTGGCGCAGGTCGAAAGCGTTCTAGGGGTTCAGGTCTTTGATCGTTCGCAGCGCCGGGTCCGCCTCACACCGATCGGCACCGAGTTGCTGGCAGACGGGCGCCGGTTGCTCCACATGGCGCACGACATAGAGCGCAGGTTGGGGCAGCGCAAGGCAGGCTGGGAGGCCACGCTGCGCGTATCCATCGACACCATTTTTGGCCTGCAAGCGATTTTCCCGCTGTTGGCCGAATGGGATGCGCTGGGCACCGGCACGCGACTCAGCCTGTCCGAGGAGGCGTTGGGTGGAACCTGGGATGCGCTGCGATCCGATCGATCTGACATCGTCGTTGCCGGGCTCGGTGCGGGTGGCGTGCCATCTGGGGGCGGTTACGCCATTCATGAGCTGGGCCGCCTGGCTTTCGACTTCGCCGTAGCACCCTCGCATCCTTTGGCGTGGCTGGCTGAAAGACTGAACGAGCCCGTCAGTGAAGACGAACTGCGGTCATTTCGCGCCATCAGCGTGGCAGACAGTTCGCGGGACAGCACGCCACTCACCGCCGGGCTGCTGCCCGGGCAAGACACGCTCACTGTGAGCACGATGCGTGACAAGCTGGCTGCCCAAGTGGCCGGGCTGGGCGTCGGATTCCTGCCGCGATTCCTGGCGAAACCTGCCTTTCAGAGAGGCAGCCTCGTGCGTCTTCGGGTTGCGCTGCCACGCCCCATGGCGTCTTTCTGCATAGCACACCGAACGGAAGGCTTGGGCAGCGCCGGTCGGTGGCTGGTGAACCGTATGCTGAGCACGCCGTCGCTGTTTGAAATGCTGAGCGCAAGTAGATCGCTTGGGTCTGCAGCGAAAGGGGCGGAATTGCCGGGCTAGTTTGTCTAGTCGAGCGCGCGTCTCCGTAGTGGCATAAACCCCGGTGTCATCGTCAGGTACTCCTGCTCTCACTACAGCCCGCCGAGCCTACCCGATAGCTGACGGACGTGAACGGTCGCTGGTGGCCGGCAGCCGGCACAGAGGAGCGGCGGCTTCCTGGCCATCTGATCTCCGTGGAACTTGCGCGTTCAGGGCGATAGCTTTGGCGCAAGCGTCGCTGAGAACTTGTCGGCGCTCGCGCGCCAAGGCAACTACTTCGGCGACCTGGGCCCCAGATGCACCGCGGCCGCCACCACGAGCAACACCAGCGCAACGAGGTCGACCCGGACCACGGTGGTGATCGCCGGGCTCACCGACCCGGGCAACGACCAGGCCAGGACGAGGAAGCCGGCAACGCTCACCGAAGCCGCGACCAGCGCCGCGCCGTGCCAGGCGGGCTTGAAGGCCGCCAGCACGAGGCCCCCGCCGAGCAGCCCGAACAGCAGCGCGCGGTGTCGCAGCAGCAACTCGAGCACCGGGTCCTGGATCGGCACGCCGTACAGGCGCTGGAGCTGCGCCGGGCCGACGATGCCGAGCAGCGGCAGCAGGTGAATCGCCGCGACGAGCAGCAGGACGGTGGGCACCACGAACTTCAAGGCAGGACTCCGGAACACGAAGCCTGAGTTCTATGCGGCGGGCCGGGCGCAGGCGATGACCTCGCAGGTCATGTCGGCCGCCGGAACCGCAGGCGCCCTAGATGACCCGCGGCCAGTCGCGTCGCACGCGCACGCGGTCGCCGTGGTCGAAGTGCCACCACTCGGTGGCGATGCCGGCAAAGCCGCCGGCGGCCATCGCGTCGGCCAGCCAGCGACGCTCGTCGATCTGGGCCGGCGCGAGCACGCCCTCGGCCAGCAAGCGCTCGTGGAACTCGGGGTGGCTGCGTTCGCTCATCTCGTCGAAGCCGCTGCCCATGTCGGCCTCGGCACCGTTGGGCTGCACCAGCGTCACGTCCACCGCCATGCCGAAACTGTGGATCGACCCGACCTCGGGGTTGGCGAAGTAGGGCTGCAAGGGGGTGCCGACAACGTCCCGCCAGATGGCCTCTTGCACCCGTTGCGGACGCAGCGCGTCGAGCACCCGGATGCGCCAGCCGGGCCGGTGGCGCTCGAGCCAGGCCGCGGCAGCCGCCAGGCCGTCGGCGGCTTCGCGGCGCAACCAGGCGCAGTCCCAGAGCACGCCATCGCAGGTGTAGAGCACGCGGCCGGCGAAGTTGTCCTCGCTGGCGTAACGCAGATCGACCTCGACGCCCGGCACGGTCCCGAGCGGTCGGAAGTCCCGGTGGTTGGCGACGTCCTCGATGCGCAGCACGGCGTCAGCGACGGGTCACGCCCTCGAAATCGACACTGCCGTTCGGCGCCATCGTGAAGCCGATCAGGTCCTTGCGCAGCGGGATGTAGATCGAGCTGTGGGCCATCGTCATCCACGGCCGCTCGCGCTTGAAGATCTCCTGCGCGCGCTCGAACAGGCGGTTGCGCTTGGCGACGTCGGTTTCGGCACGCGCCGCCTCGAGCAGGGCGTCGAACTCGGCGTTGCAGAAGCGCTGCCCGCCCTTGCTGTTGGCACAGCTCAGGTTGGGCGACAGGAAGTCGTCGGCGTTGGCGACGTCGCTGGTCCAGCCGCTCATGTAGACGAAGTGCTCGCCGTTGCTGGCACGCTTGAGGTATTCGCCCCACTCGTAGGTGACGATGCGGGCGCGCACGCCGATCCTGGCCCAGTCGGCCTGGATCATCTGGGCCATCAGCTGGCCGTTGGGGTTGGTCGGACGCGAGATCGGCAGCGCCCAGAGGTCGATCTCGAAGCCGTTCCCGAGTCCGGCCTGGGCGAGCAGGGCCTTGGCGCGCGCCGGGTCGAACTCGTTGCGCAGGGCGGTGTTGTAGCCCGGCACCGCGGGCGGGAAGGCGCTCACCGCCTGCAGCGCGTCGCCGCGCGGGAACAGCACCTTGAACAGCGCGTTGCGGTCGATCGCGATGTCCAGCGCCTCGCGCACCTCGCGCCGGTTCACCGGCGGCTTGAGCAGGTTGAACGCGAGGTAGCTGATGTTCAGCGCCTGCGTCTTCAGGATCGTCACCTGCGGGTGGCCCGACAGCGCCGCGATGTCCACGTCGCGGATCGGTGAGGCGATGTGGCACTCGCCGCGGGCGATCTTCTGCACCCGCACGTTGGGTTCGCGGCTGATCGCAAAGACCAGCGCCCGCGGCTGCGGCGCGCCGCGCCAGTACGCGGGATGCGGCTGCAGGCGCAGCACGTCGTCCTTGCGGTAGCTCTTGAACCGCCAGGGCCCGGTGCCGACGGGCTGGTTGTTGATCGCGCTGGCACGGCCCTCGCGCAGCAGCTTGTCGGCGTATTCGGCCGAGTGGATGCCGGCAAACGGCGCCGCGAGGTACGACAGGAAGTTGATGTTCGGCTTGTTCAGGCGAAAGCGGACCGTCTGCGCATCGACCCGGTCGATGCCCGCCAGTTGGTCGGCCAGGCCCAGGCTCTGCGCATGCACGTAGACCGCCGGGAAGGCCTGCGTGAACGGGTGCTTCGGGTCCGTCATCCGCCGGAACGTGAACAGCACGTCGTCGGCGTTCAGCGCCCGGCTGGGCGTGAAGTAAGGCGTCGTGTGGAACTGCACGCCCTGGCGCAGCGTGAAGGTGAAGGTCCGCGCGTCGGGCGACACGGTCCAGGCGGTGGCGAGTTCGGGCACCAGCTCGGACGTGCCGCGCTTCCAGTTGACCAGGCCCTGGAACATCTGGCCGGTGGCGTTGCTGGTGACGACGCTGTCCCACAGCGCGGGGTCGAAGCCCTCGGGGCTGCCGTCGGCGCAGAAGACGATGGGCTTGTCGCTGGCGGCGGCCAGGCTGGTGGCTGCAGCCAGCAGCAGGGCCGCCATGAAGGGTCGGAAGGGTCGGGGAGTTCGGATCACCACGGCCGTGGATCATAGGCGGGCGGTTTGTCGACAATGCCGGGCCATGCCCCCGACCCGCGAGTTGCTGCACCTCCCCGTTGCACCCTGGCTGCAGGCATCTGACGTCGGCCTGCACGTGGTGCTGCTCAGCACGCGGCGTGGCGCGGCCTTCGTACGCATCCAGCCCGACAACGAAGAGCAGATCGTGCCGATGCGCCGTGCTGGCCGTTGCGGCTTTGCCGACCGCTGGCAACGCTGGGAGGCCGACCTGCCCTGGGACCCGGGCAACGGCCTGACCCTGTACGCCTTCTGCGTCGCCGGAGCCGACGACGACGGTGGCCACGTCTGGCTCGCCGCCGACGGCCAGCACGCCAGCCTGCCGGCTGAAGCGTCGATGTTCCGGGTCCACCGCCAGGAAAGGCCACCCCACTGGGTGCGCGACCAGGTCTTCTACCAAGTGTTCCCGGACCGCTTTGCACGTGGCCTGAACGGCGGCCAGCCCAACAGCCGCCATGGCGAGGTGCTCTACGGCAGCCGGCCGACCCCGGTGCGCCAGGTACCTTGGGAGACCCTGCCGACGCGCGAGCACGGGGCGCACACCTTCTGGGGTGGCGACCTGGTCGGCCTGCGCGAGCGGCTGCCGATGCTCGCCGACGAGCTCGGCATCACCGCGCTGTACCTGAACCCGGTGTTCGCGGCGAGCAGCAACCACCGCTACGACTGCATCGACTACACCCAGGTCTGCCCGCACCTGGGTGGCAATGCGGCGCTCGTCGAGCTGCGCCGGGCGACCGCCGAGCGCGGCATGCGGCTGGTGCTCGACGCGGTGGTGAACCACACCGGCACGAACCACCCCTGGTTCGACCGTTGGGGCCACCACGAAGGACAAGGCGCTGCCGTGGGCGCGGACTCGCCACGCCGGGGCTGGTACGCCTTCGATGACGCGGGCCGTCCCGTCGGCTGGAAGGGCGTGGACTCGCTGCCGGTGCTCGACTTTGCCCACCCGGAGGTGCAGCAGGCGGTCTACGCCGGCGACAGCGCCGTGCTGCGCCACTGGCTGCGCCCGCCCTATTCGATCGACGGCTGGCGGCTGGACGTGATCCACATGCTGGGCGAGGGCGCGGGCGCCTGGCGCAACGCCGAACACATGCGTGCGATCCGGCAGGCGATCAAGGCCGTGCAGCCCGAGGCCTACGTCCTGGGCGAACACTTCGCCGAGGCGACCCGCTGGCTGCAGGGCGACATGGAAGACGGCGCCATGAACTACCACGGCTTCACCAGCCCGCTGCGCCACTGGCTGGCGGGCCAGGAGTGGGCCGGCCAGAACGCCCGTCTGCCGACGGCCGAGCTGCTCGCGGCCTTGACCACGCGCCTGGCAACCGTCCCGTACGCCAACCAGCTGGCGCAGTTCAACCTGCTGTCCAGCCACGACACGCCCCGTTGGCTGACCCTGCTCGGCGGCGACAAGGCGCTGTTGCGGCTGGCCTTCACCGTGATGTTCAGCTGGCCGGGCGTGCCCTGCGTCTACTACGGCGACGAGATCGGTCTCCAGGGCGGGCCCGACCCGGACTGCCGCCGCTCCTACCCCTGGCAGGCCGAGGCCTGGGACGCCCCGCTGCGCGAGCACGTCGCGGCTTTGGCCCGGCTGCGCGCGGAGCGTGCCGAATGGCGCCACGGCGGCTGGTTGCCGTTGGCAGCGGGCGAACACTGGTGGGCATTCGCACGGGTCCTGCCCGGCCGGTGCAGCGTCGTGCTGGCCAATCGCGGACCGGCGGTCGAGGCCACGGTCGATCTGACCCAGTTGCCCGACGCCGCCGGGCCCGGATCTGTGCGCCTCGGGCCGGCCCGACTGCATGCCTCGGCGCCAGCGCAACAGCGGGTGTCCTTGCCGGCGGCTACGGCCAGCGTGGTGACCTGGGGCTGACCCGCCGGTCCCCGGCCCTTGGGGGAAGCCCGGGGCTGACATCAACAGTCGGTCGGATGCGAGCCACGCGGCGCTGCGCATAGCCTGATCCGTATGCCTCACCCGACCGGCCCCGACCCCCTGGACGCGCGTGGGCTGGATGCCGCACTCGGCGAGGCCGCCCACTGGCTGGACCGACCGTTGGTGGTGCTGCGCCGCGATGCCACCCTGGTGTGGGCGAATGCCTGTGCACACCGCGGGCTGATCGGGCCGGACTCGCCCTGGCGCCGCGACCCGCAAGGTCGTGTCGTGCCTGGCGACGACCGGGCCTGGCCCGTCTGGTTGCAAGCGCTCGAACGCGCCGACGACACCGCAACCGAGCTGTCCGATGCCCTGCCCGCGGGCACCTTGAGGAGTCTCGGCGCGCCGGCTGGATCCCGTGAAGCCTGGCTGCTGCTGTTGCCCACCTCTGTGGATGCCGGATCCAGCCGAGTCAGCTGGGCCGACTTTGCGCGCTCGTTTGCGCTGTCGGCCGAAGAAGCAGCCTTGCTGCCGGCCCTGGCCGGCGCCCAGCCGCTGGCACAGACCGCGGCCACGATGGGACTGTCGGTGCCGGCGCTGCGCGGTCCGCTGCGGGCCGTCCTGCGCAAGACCCAGCTGCCCAGCCTGACCCTGCTGCGGCGGCAACTGCAAGCCCTGCCGCCGCTGCGGCGATGGTGAATGGATCACCAAACCGGGTCGGACTATTCACGGCCGTCGGATGAGCCCGCTCTTTAGTCTTCTCACCAGTTCCAGCGCGTCCCCGCAGCCGGATCCGGCAGACCCAGACCAGGAGTGAGAACGATGTTCGCGACCCCGACCTCGAGTGCATCCGCCCGCCAGAGCGCCACACCGCATGACGCAGAACCCGGCACCGTGTTTGCCGACGCCTTGGGGTCGATGCGGCTGGCACCGGGCTGGACGTCCGGCGCAGCCGGTTACCGCGGTCCCGACCGGCGCCGCGGCTCGCCGGCCAACCTTCCGCTGCCGTCGGCCGAGCCACTGCGCGACGGCGGCAGCTTCCTGGCCCGCATGCTCGACGAAATCGACTACGGCATGCTGCTGGTGAACGGTGACGCCCAGGTGGTCTACCTCAACCACATGGCCCGCCACGAGCTCGACGGCGACCACCCGTTGCAGCTGCATGGCCGCATGCTGCGTGCCACGCAGGCGCAGGACATCGCGCCGCTGTTCGATGCGCTGGCCGCCGCCCAACGCGGCCTGCGCCGCCTCTTGATGCTGGGCAGCGGCGAGCTACGGGTCAGCGTTTCGGTGGTGCCCTTGGGCGCCCAGGCCGGATTGCTGGGCGCGGCTGGAGCGACCCTGCTCGTGCTCGGCAAGCGCCAGGTCTGCGAGAAGCTGTCCGTCCAAGGCTTTGCCCGTTCGCTGTCCCTGACACCGGCCGAGACCCGGGTGCTCGAACTCCTGTGCTCCGGCGTCAGGCCGACGGAGGTCGCCGAACGCCAGGGCGTGGCCGTGTCGACCGTGCGGACGCAGATCGGCAGCATTCGCGCCAAGACAGGCGCCGGCAGCATCCGGGAGCTGGTGCGCCAAGTGGCCGTTCTGCCGCCTCTGGTTGGCGCGCTGCGCGACGAGCCGCCGCAGCGTACGCTGGCGGCCCGGCCGGGCCAGGCCAGCGAGTCCGCGCGTCTCGCCCCGATCGCTTGTTAGGATCGGTCGCCCTGGAGGCTTCACGCCAAGAACGGCGCGGAGCTCGCGCGGGCGCCGACCCATGCCCTCGCCTCCGCCCCGCAAGTCACGCTCGACACGGCCCACTGCGTCACACGGCACTGACGCGCTCATTGCCGCCTTGCCGGGCTCGGACTCGCTTCGGGCATTGGCGCGCCGAGGCGAACTGCGCCGCCTGCGCCGCGGCACTCTGCTGATCACCGAGGGGGACCGGGGCGACACCTTGTTCATCGTCGTCGCCGGTCGGCTGCGGGCCTACGGCTCCGGTCCCGAGGGCCGCGAAGTCATCTACGGCAGTTATGGCCCGGGCGAGTACCTCGGCGAGATGGGCCTGGACGGCGGCGAGCGCTCGGCCAGTGTCGAGGCCACCGAGGCAAGCTGGGTCGTCGTCGTGACCCGCGCGACGCTCGAACGCCACCTGCACGCGGACCCGCCGTTCGCCTTCGAGTTGCTGGCCAAGGTGATCTGGCGCGCCCGGCTGGCGACCCAGAACTTCAAGCTCATCGCGCTGAACGACGTCTACAGCCGCCTGAAGTCGGTACTCGAGTCGATGCTGCCGACCCCCACGGCCGCTTCGGCACCGCAGGTGCTGGACCCAGCGCCGTCACACCAGGAGCTTGGCAGCCAGCTGGGCTGCTCGCGCGAGATGATCAGCCGCGTGATGAAGGATCTCGAACGCGGCGGCTACGTCGAAGTCGGCCGCCGCCGCATCGTGCTGCTGCGCCCGCTGCCGGCCAAGTGGTGACGCGGCCGGCCGCCAGCCGCCGGCCGTCGGTCAGCGCGGTGCCGTGCTGGCGGCTGCAGTCGCCGCAGGCGGGGTGAATCGCCGCTCCGGCTTGGGGGCGCGCTGGAACAGTGGCGCGACCTTGGGGAGCTTGCTCTGGATGTCGCGGATGCGGGTCTCGCCGGGTGGGTGGGTGGACAGGAACTTCGGCGGCGCACCTTTGCTCGCTTCGAGCATCTTCTGCCACAACGTGACGCCGGCAGTCGGGTCGTAGCCGGCGCGGGCCGAAAGGTCGAGACCGACCAGATCGGCCTCGGTTTCGTCCTCCCGGCTGAAGCGCAGGGTCAGCAGTTGGCCGCCGATGCGCAGCAGCGTGTCGCCGGCACCGCCCAGGCCGAGCAGGCTGGACAGCAGGTTGACGCCGGTCTGCGTCGCGAAGTCCTTGCCCATGCGCTCGCGCGCGTGTTCGCGCAGCGCATGAGCGGCCTCATGGCCCATGATCGCCGCGACTTCGTCGTCGTTGAGCTGCAGGCGGCGCAGGATGCCGAGGTAGAACGCGATCTTGCCACCCGGCATGCAGAAGGCGTTGATCTCGTCGCTGGCAAGCAGGTTGACCTCCCATTGCCAGCGGCTGGCGCGTCCGTTCCAGGGCGGCGTGAACGGGATGATGCGTTGGGCGATGTAGTTCAGGCGCTGCCGCTGCGGATGCTCGATCGGCGCCAATGCCCGTTGCTGCGAGGCCGCTTGCAGCATCTTCTGGTATTGCTGGGCGGCACCGGCTTCGACCTGTTCGGCCGGCAGCAGCTTGGCGAACCGGGAAGTGCGGCCGACATCGCCGCGCACGCCTTCGGCCTCGGGCGGCTGTTGGGCCAGTGCCGTCGCTCCGGATCCGGCCAGCGCGGCAGCGCCCAGCCAACGGGTGAACAGCCGGCGCCGGGGGTGGGACAAGGCATGGCCGGCGGTCGCCTCGGCCAGCCCGCGACACAGCCAGCAGCCGGCCCGGTCGGCGGTTGCCCAGGTGCCCAGGGAGCCGGACGGGGCGTCAACCGGGAGGTCGTCAAGGCGGTCGGGCATGGCGGCTTCGGAACAACGGTCAGGCTGAAGGCCCGCAGTGTGCCCCAGCGGAACCGTGGACCTCAGACGGCGGCGATGTGCCGGTCGAGCGTGGCCCGCAACTCCAATGTCGAGCGCAGGTCCAGCGCCCGGTAGACCTTGCGCACATGGTCGACCACGGTCGCCGGCGCGACCTGCAGTCGATCGGCCACCTCGTTGTGCGACGCCCCCAGGTAGAGCTCTCGGCAGACCGCCCGCTGGCCCGGTGTCAGTGGCAGCGAACGAAGGGCACGCGACAAGGCCACGTGGTGAGGCTCCCAGCGGCTCAGGTGCACGAGCACCATCGGTTCGCAGTCGGCGGACTGGGCTTGCAGCAGATGGCCTTCCAGGACAAAGCGGCCCCAGGCGTTCTGGTGGATCAGCCGCGGCAACGGCGCCCGGCCGGGCGGCAGAGCGGCCAACGCCCGTACCTGGGTCAGCATGGCGCAGAGCACGCCGTCGCCCAGATGAGACAGGGGACGGTTCAAGGACTCCGGACCCAACCCGCCGTCGGCGAGCATCAACAGCCGCATTGCGCCCGGCGAGGCGTGGCATAGACGTCCGGAGGGCGTGAGCAGCAGCGTCTGCGTCGGCTCGGGGGAACGCACATGCGGCTGCTCCGGGTCTTGTGCAGCTTCGGAAACAGGGGACTCCAGACCTTCGGCCAGCAGCGGCAGCGCGGCCGCCAGGCGCTGCTCGTCAGCGCTGTCGAATACCGGCTGGTCGGCGCTGCGGTAGAGCACCAACGAGCCCAGCAGCTGTCCACCACGGCCCCGGACCACGCCCTCGATCCGGCTGTGGAAGCCCTGGGGGCGCCAGATCTCCTGGTACAGCGCCGTGCGGAAAAACGCCGGCTGCGCCAGCGCCTTGGCGCCGCGCACGCCGGCTGGCGTGGCCGGCAGGGTCTCGAAGGCCGGCATCGCGTCGGCCTCACGGGTGTTGTGGAACTCTTCGAAGTACAGCCGCGCGATGCGGTGGTCCACCGGACCCTCGATGAAGTAGCGCAGCAGTCGGCCCTGCGCGTCGGTCCAATCGAACAGGTTGCGGTACGACGCCACAAGCCCGTGCAGCGCCTCGAGGAATGCCGGGACGAAGGTCTCGGGCGCAAGCCCCAGCCGGCCAAGGTCACGCAGGTCGGATAGAGCGCGGGCAGTCTTCATGAGTGCGAATCGTCATGGAGCCGGGTGGTCGGCACATCCACCGCTGAAGCGAAGCGTCGGGTCGACGGGGGTGTCTGCGCCCCCGGCACTGGGGGTGCAAACCTCGATTCTGACGGGTGAAGTACGTGGCTTCTGCGGTCCGGTCCTTTTGTCCCCATCCTTCAACCCACCCGGCCGCATCGAGGGAGAACGCCATGACACTTTTGACCCCATATCCGGCCGACGGCCCGGCCGCTGCCCGCCGTCGCACGCCGGCCGCGATGCCTGCAGCCCCCTGCGTCTTGCCCGAGCCACGGCAAGCACCGGATGCCCAGGACTTGCTTGACCCGGCACTGCACTGGATGCGCCAGGGCGACGCCGAACGTGGCATGCGCGCGGCGATCGAGGGCCTGGCAACGCTGCGCGCCGGAAGCGGCGACGCCTGGCCATCGGTGGTCGCCAACGAAGTGCTGACGCACCCGCTACGCGCCGTGCTGCACCAGTGCCCGTTCACCCGCCACAGCTTCGAACGCCCGCGTGGCTACGCCGGCGATGCGGCGCTGATCGACTACATCTATGGCACGCGCGAAGAGGCCCTGCCCCCGCTGGCGCCATTGGCCGCCGACATCCACCGCCTGGCGCTGTTGGCTCCGGCGCCGCGCGCGGTGCGCCACCGGCGCGCTCGTCTGGCCGAAGCGGTGGACGCCACGGCTCTGCGCTGTCCGCGCGGGGCACGCGTGCTCGCACTGGCGGCCGGTCACCTGCGCGAGTGGGCGCTCTCGGAGGCGGCCGCCGGCGGAGCGCTTGCGGAGTGGGTGGCCTTCGACCAGGACCCGCTGTCGGTGGCCTTGGTCGAACGCCAGTACGGCGGGCGCGGCGTCACCGCGATCCCGGGCTCGGTGCGCGAACTGCTGACCGGGCGCCGGAGGTTCGAAGGCTATGACCTCGTGTACGCCGCCGGGCTGTTCGATTACCTGACCGAGCCGGTGGCGCGTCGGTTGATCGAACTGATGCATGCCGCACTGGCGCCCGGTGGACGGCTGCTGGTCGCCAACTTCCTGCCCGGCATTGCCGACATCGGCTACATGGAAAGCATGATGCACTGGCACCTGATCTACCGCAGCCACGGCCAGATGCAGGGGTTGTTCGACACCGTGACCGAGGCCAGCCGGTCGACGCTGGCGTTGGACACCGACCCCGACTTCAACGTCGTCTATGCCGAATTGACGCGGGCGGGCTGACCCCCTGGCCGGGCAAGGCCCGGCCTCGGGATCAGTGGTAGATGAACTGCATCTGCGTGCCGGCGAGCTCGATCACGTCGCCATTGCGCAGCGGGACCGAATCGCCAACCAGGGGCACGCCGTTGATGCTCGGCCGGGCGGCCCCTTCGACGTGCGCAAAGGCGTAGCCGTTCGGCCGCTTGGTGATCGACGCCACCTGCACGCCGGGCTTGCCAACGGTGGTCACGACCTTGCTCAAGGCCACCTCGCGGCCGGCCGCAGCACCGTTGAGCACCTTGATCGAGGCTGCGGGCAGCTGCGACATCGCCGGTGCCATCGGGGCGGGCGAGGCGAACGCGCCCCCCGGACCGGCCCCCAACGTGCCGCCAAGGCTGGCCGAAGCTCCGGCCGCATGACCCGAGGCGCTCGCACTGCCTGCGGAGAACGCAGGTGCATACGACGGCGGGCTGCTGCCCGGCCGCATGATCATGGTCTTCTCGTAGTCGCTGGACTCGTCGACCAGGTACTTGATCTTGTACTTGCCGATCTCGACCGTGTCGTTGTGCGTCAACAGCTGCTTCTTGATCGCCTTGCCGTTGATGTAGGTGCCGTTGGTGCTGTTGAGATCTTCGATGAAGACATCGCCGCCGACCATCTGCAAGACCGCGTGCTCGCCGCTGACGGCGAGGTTGTCGATCACGATGTCGTTGTACGGGCGACGGCCAAGGGTGGTCTTGTCCTTCGTGATCTGGACTTCCTTGATGACCACCCCGTCGAGCGAAACGACCAGCTTGCCCATTCGTGACTTTCAGTCGAGCCCACCGCCGGCCGCGGCGGGCATGACGCATTGATGCGCCGTTAGGTCCCGGACCCCCCTCCTCAACCCGAGGATCAGCGCTTGAACGGCCACCAGGACCGCCCTGACACTGTCGCGCCGCCGGAGGCGCGGACCAAGATCACCGAGATATTATCCTTTCCACCCGCTTCGTTTGCGGCATCGATCAGCACTTTGGCGGTCCCCTCCAAAGGAGTGGCCTCCACGCCGGCAAGCAGCAAGCGCTCGATGTCGGCATCGGCCAGCATGTCCGACAGGCCATCGGAGCACATCAGATACAGATCGCCCGGCAGCACGTCGTGCTGGTGCGTCTCGAGCAGGACGCCGTCCTCGACGCCGACGGCTCGCGTCACCAGATTCTTGTTGCTCGACACGGCCGCCTGCTCGGGCGTGATCAGCCCGGCGTCGATCTGTTCCTGAAGCAGCGAATGGTCGCGTGTGATCTGTTCCAGCTTGCCGGCCCGCAACCGGTAGCAGCGGGAATCGCCGACATGGCCAAGCAGCAGACGGCCGTCGCGGAACACCGCAACCACGAGCGTGGTGCCCATGCCGGCGTACTGCGGAGTCGTGTTGGCGGCGTTGAAGATCGCGCGGTTGGCGTTGTCGACGCAGATGTCCATGGCCCGACGGACCTCGGCGTCGTTGGCCTGGGCCGAGGCCTCGCGCAGCCAGCGGCCGAGTTCAGTCCGGATGAACGTGGTCGCCATGTTGCTCGCGACCTCACCGGCGTTGTAGCCGCCCATGCCATCGGCCAGGATCGCAAGCGCGACTTCGTCGTCGGTCGCCACCGAGTCTTCGTTGTTGCTGCGCGCGCGGCCGGGGTCGACGGCGGCATGGAACTCGGTGTGATGGGGCACGGGCACGGAGGTTCGGGCGGGATCGGGCATGCTACATCCGGGCCCATGCGGCAGGCCTTCAGGGGAAACCGCAGCCTGAGCAGCCTGCCTCAGTCTCGCCAGTTCTGTTGCAGGGCCGCCAGGGCCTGGCCCCAGCCGGCGACGCCGGACCGGCGATCGGACGGTCGCTGAGCGAGGGCTTCGGCCATCAGGTCGGCCAGGACGCGCGGCAGCGACGGGCGGATTTCGCGGATGTCCGGCACCGGTTCTGCGTGGCGGCGGCGCATCAGCTCACCCAGGTTGTCTTCTTCGTGAGGGATTTCGCCGGACAGCAGCTGAAAGAGCATCAAGCCCAGGGCGTAGAGGTCACTGGCCGGACTGGGCTTTGCGCCGGCCAGCAGTTCAGGCGCCATGAATGCCGGCGATCCGAGAAACAGGCCGGTCGCGGTGTTGCTGGCTTCGGCAAGGTGGGCCAGGCCGAAATCGGCGAGCTTGACGGTGTTGGTCGGCCACTCGACGATCACGTTGCCGGGCTTCAGATCGCGGTGCACGACACCCGCGGCATGGGCATGCGCGACGGCCGCCGCCACCCGCGACACGACCGCCAGCACCACCGGCTCAGGCAGCAGTCGCGATG
The DNA here is from genome assembly GCA_021297985.1 of Rubrivivax sp. Classification (GTDB taxonomy): domain Bacteria; phylum Pseudomonadota; class Gammaproteobacteria; order Burkholderiales; family Burkholderiaceae_C; genus Rubrivivax. The sequence goes on along the minus strand of JAJTGU010000242.1, from coordinate 6,041 downwards.
CGGTGGTGTAGCGCGACAGCGGGACACCGGGTACCAGCTCCATCGCCAGCCAGGCTTGCTCGCCGTCGACACCGGCCTCGTAGATCTCGACGATGTCAGGGTGACGCAGTCGCTGCGCAATCTCGGCTTCACGCACAAATCGCCGTCGCAGATCGGCCAGGGTCGTCGCGCCAGTGCCCGGGGGAAGGGCGAGAACCTTCAGCGCGACCAGCCGCATCCAGAGGTGGTCCCGGGCCGCGTGCACGGTGCCGACCGTGCCCTGGCCAAGCAGCTGAATCAGCTCGAACCGCCCGGCAAAGGGCAGTCGGGTCAGCGGCGTGACCGGGGTCGCAGGCGCAGCGTCGGGCGCGACGGTGTCGGCAAAGCCATCGTCATTCGCCTGCGGGCTTTCGGGCTGCACGGTGTCCTGGAACTGCGCGGTATCGGGAAACGCCGCGGTTTCCTCGAAGCTGCGGGGCTGACGAAGGGCGGCGAGATTCAACACGCGCCCATTGTCGCCAAGGCTTACGGTGTCGGCTTAGGGGTTCGTCCGGCGCTCGCCCGGCGGCGCAGGACAACGCCGATGGCCAGCACCAGCAAGGCACCGGAGATTCCGGCGCCGTAACGCAGCGCGGGGATCACCTCGGGCGGCAGGTCCGGGCGAAGGGCCGGCAAGGTGGGGACGAGCCCCAGCACTGCCGGGTCGGACACAGCCATCGTGCCCGCAATCCAGCCCAGCAGCATGCCGCCGAGCGTGATGATCATCGGGAAGCGGTCCATCAGCTTGATCACGATCTGGCTGCCCCAGACGATGATCGGGATGGACACCAGGAGGCCGAACACCACGAGCGGCATCTTGTGGTCGCCGCCAGCGCTTTCGGCCGCCCCGGCAATCGCGATCACGTTGTCGAGGCTCATGACCAGGTCGGCCACGATGACCGTCTTGACCGCAGCCCAGAGCCGGTCGCTGGCTTGCACGTCGCCATGGCCGTCGTCGTCCTGCGGGAGCAGCAGCTTGACGCCAATCCACACCAGCAACAGGCCACCGACGATCTTCAGGTAGGGAATCGCGAGCAGCGTCAGCGCGAAGAAGATCAGGATCACGCGCAGGACGATCGCCCCGACCGTGCCCCACATGATGCCCTTGGCTCGCAGGTTCGGCGGGAGTCCCCGGCAGGCCAGCGCGATCACCACCGCGTTGTCCCCGCCGAGCAGGATGTCGATCATGATGATCTGACCGACGGCGAGCCAGAAGTCTGCTTGCAGGTAGGCGTCCATGGCGTCCAGGAAAGGAGTGCGAAACGGGAAGACCCTTCAGTTTACGGGGCCAAACCCTTGCTCCATGTTGTGGAGACCACGTGCTTGAGCGGCAGGAGCCGGAAAGAAATCAGGCCACCCGAGGGTGGCCTGAGAGGCGGGCTGGAGGGGCAGCCGTCGGCTCAGAGCATGGCCTTGAGCAGGCGCGCCATCTCGCTCGGATTTCGCGTCACGGTGAAACCGCACTCTTCCATGATCGCAAGCTTGGCGTCGGCGGTGTCGGCGCCGCCGCTGATCAGCGCTCCGGCATGGCCCATGCGCTTGCCGGCCGGGGCTGTCACGCCGGCAATGAAGCCGACGATGGGCTTTTTCATGTTGGCCTTGCACCAGCGGGCCGCCTCGGCCTCGTCCGGGCCGCCGATCTCGCCGATCATGATCACCGCGTCGGTGTCCGGGTCGTCGTTGAACGCCCGCATGACGTCGATGTGCTTCAAGCCGTTGATCGGGTCGCCGCCGATGCCGACCGCGCTGCTCTGGCCCAGGCCGATCTCGGTGAGCTGCGCCACCGCCTCGTAGGTGAGCGTGCCCGACCGCGAGACAACGCCGATGCGGCCCTTGCGGTGGATGTGGCCCGGCATGATGCCGATCTTGATCTCCTCGGGGGTGATCAGGCCCGGACAGTTGGGGCCGAGAAGCAGCGTCTTCTTGCCCCCCGCGGCCTCCTTGAGCTTCATCTTGTTGCGCACGATCAGCATGTCCTTGACCGGAATGCCTTCGGTGATGCAGATGACGAGGTCGAGGTCGGCCTCGACGGCCTCCCAGATGGCATCGGCAGCGCCTGCCGGCGGCACATAGATCACGCTGACCGTGGCCCCGGTCGCGGCCTTGGCGTCCTTGACGCTGGCCATGATCGGGATGCCTTCAAAGCTTTCGCCGGCCTTCTTGGGGTTCACCCCGGCCACGAAGCAGGCCCGCCCGTTGGCGTAGGCCTGGCAGCCCTTGGTGTGGAACTGGCCGGTCTTGCCGGTGATGCCCTGCGTGATGACGCGGGTGTCCTTGTTGATCAGGATGCTCATGCGGTGACTCCCTCGCGCTTCACTTGACGGCCGCGACGATCTTCGTCGCGGCCTCGGCCATGGTGTCGGCGCTGATGATCGGCAGACCCGACTCGGCCAGCATCTTCTTGCCCAGGTCCTCGTTGGTGCCCTTCATGCGGACCACCAGCGGCACGGACAGGTTGACCGCCTTGCACGCAGCGATCACGCCTTCGGCAATGGTGTCGCACTTCATGATGCCGCCGAAGATGTTGACGAGGATGCCCTTCACGCCCTTGTTCTTGAGCATGATCTTGAACGCCTCGGTGACCTTCTCGGCCGTCGCGCCACCGCCGACATCCAGGAAGTTGGCCGGCTCGCCGCCGAAGAGCTTGATCGTGTCCATGGTGGCCATCGCAAGGCCGGCGCCGTTGACCAGGCAACCGATGTTGCCATCCAGGCTGATGTAGCTGAGGTCGAACTTGCTCGCCTCGACTTCGGCCGGGTCCTCTTCATCGAGATCGCGCCAGGCGACGATGTCCGGGTGGCGGAACAGCGCATTGCTGTCGAAGTTGAACTTCGCGTCCAGGGCCTTGATGCCGCCCGAGCCCTCGAGGATCAGCGGGTTGATCTCGGCCAGGCTCGCATCGCTGTCCATGTAGCAGGTGTAGAGCTTCTTCAGCACGTCGACGGCTTGCGGCTGGCTGGCCTCGGGCACGCCGATACCGGCGGCCAGGCCCAGGGCCTGGGCGTCTGTCAGGCCCACCAGCGGATCGACGAAGACCTTCAGGATCTTCTCGGGCGTCGCGTGGGCGACCTCCTCGATGTCCATGCCACCTTCGGAGCTGGCCATCATGGCCACCGTTTGCGTCGCGCGGTCGGTCAGCGCGGCAACGTAGTACTCCTTCTTGATGTCGGCGCCTTCCTCGATCAGCAGCCGACGCACCTTCTGGCCCTCGGGGCCGGTCTGGTGGGTCTTGAGCTGCATGCCCAGGATCTGGCTCGCAAGCAACTCGACGTCGGCATGGCTCTTGGCCAGCTTGACGCCGCCACCCTTGCCGCGGCCGCCGGCGTGGATCTGCGCCTTGACGACCCAGAAATTGCCACCGAGCTTCTGCGCCGCCTCCTGGGCCTCGCGCACGGTGAAGGCGGGATAGCCGCGGGGCACCGGCACGCCATGGGCGCGCAGCAGTTCCTTGGCCTGGTACTCGTGGATCTTCATGGGCAACTCCAAGCCCCAGGGTGCCAGGCACGGTGCCGCAGGCCACCCGGGCGCGTCCGAAAGAACGAAAACGCACAAAAAAAGGCGGCTCTCGCCGCACCCCGAAGAATGTAGCACGCGGGTTTCGCGGGGCTGACAGCCCGCCGGGCCGGGCAAAACCTGGGCGAAAGCCCGGGTCAGGCGTCTGCGGAGCCGGCTTGAGCGGTGTCCTCGGCCTCGGCAGCGGCAGCCAAGGCCTCGTCGCCGGCGCTGCGCAGGACGCGGCGCACGACTTCGGACTCGAAACCACGGGACAGCAGAAAGCGGGCCTGACGCGCGGCCTCGCGCTGGAGGTCGGCGCGTCGTTCGGCGCATGGGTCTGCGCTCGCGGCGGTTGCCGACCCGTCCGGCGCATGTCCGAAGCGCTGTCGCCACAGCCGCAGCGCGCGTTCGTACTCGCTTTCGCGCACGCTGGCGAGGCTGCTCTCGACGAGCCCGGCGTCCAGGCCCTTGGCCTTCAGCGTCTGTGCCAGGCGGCGTTGGCCATGGCGTCGGGCCTGCGCGGCCAGCACGCTCTCGGCCACCCGGGCATCGCTCTGCAGACCGCGCGCGGTCAGCTCTTGCACCGCCCGCTCGATGGCCTGGCGCGGATCTGGCGCTTCGCCGCCAAGCCCCTCGCTGTCGGCAAGCCCCTGCGGGTCGACGCCGCGCCGGGCCAGGAACGCAGCCCGAGACGCGCGGCGCTCGAGCTTCTGCGTCAGCTCGGCGACTGAATGCTCTCGCCGAGCCAGCAGGCGCAGGGCCGCCGCCTTCAGCGGGTCGGCCAGCGTCACGCCGGCTCGTCGCCGGAGGTCGGAACGGCGACGATGCCGACCGCCTCCCGGATGCGGTTTTCGATCTCGCGAGCGACATCGGCGTTCTCGCGCAGGAACTCACGGGCGTTGTCCTTGCCCTGGCCGATCTTCTCGCCGTTGTAGGCGTACCAGGCACCACTCTTGTCGACGATGCGGTGTGCAGCACCCATGTCGACGATCTCGCCTTCGCGGCTGATGCCCTCGCCGTACAGGATGTCGAACTCGGCGGTCTTGAACGGCGGGGCGACCTTGTTCTTGACGACCTTGACCTTGGTCTCGCTGCCGATGACCTCTTCGCCCTTCTTGATGTTGCCGGTGCGGCGGATGTCCAGCCGGACCGAGGCATAGAACTTCAGGGCGTTGCCCCCGGTGGTGGTCTCGGGGTTGCCGAACATCACGCCGATCTTCATCCGGATCTGGTTGATGAAGATGACCATGGTGTTGGTCTTCTTGATCGTCGCGGTGAGCTTGCGCAGCGCCTGGCTCATCAGCCGCGCCTGCAGGCCGGGCAGGGCATCGCCCATCTCGCCTTCGAGTTCGGCCTTGGGCGTCAGTGCGGCCACCGAGTCGATGACGATCAGGTCCACCGAGCCCGAGCGCACCAGTGCGTCGACGATCTCAAGGGCCTGCTCGCCAGTGTCAGGCTGGCTGATCAGCAGTTCATGCGGGTTGACGCCGAGCTTCTGTGCGTACTGGACGTCGAGGGCATGCTCGGCGTCGATGAAGGCACAGACGCCGGAGAGCTTCTGCATCTCGGCGATGACCTGCAGCGTGAGCGTGGTCTTGCCGCTCGATTCGGGGCCGTAGATCTCGATCACGCGACCTCGCGGCAGGCCACCGACTCCAAGCGCAATGTCCAGGCCCAGCGAGCCGGTCGACACGACCTGGATGTCCTCGATCTTCTCGCCGTCTCCCAGGCGCATGATCGAGCCTTTGCCGAACTGCTTTTCGATCTGGGCCAGCGCGGCCTGCAAGGCCTTGGCCTTTTCGGTGTTCAGCGCCTTGACGGGGGTGTCCATGATTCGGGGCTCCTGGGTTGTGCGGTAGTGGGTTGCGTCAGATTATCCAGAAAACTGGATATTCGTACAGTTCTTTCGGGGGGATTTCAGGGGGTCTTCGGGCAAATGCGGAGGGCCCCCGCCGGAAGGAGTCAGCCCGCAGGGTGGGGGCATCCCTAGAATCCTGCCGCACACATGGCGCAGCAGATGCCGTGGGCCGCAGGAGACAAGCCATGCGCATCCTCATCGCCGAAGACGACCAGGTCCTGGCCGACGGATTGCTGCGCTCCTTGCGAGGAGCCGGCTACGCGGTCGATCAGGTCGGCACCGGCAGCGAAGCCGATGCCGCGCTGGCGTCCCACGAGTTCGATCTCGTGATCCTGGACCTGGGCCTGCCCAGGATGCACGGCTTCGAGGTCCTGAAGAAGCTGCGCGGACGGGGCAAGAGCACGCCGGTGCTGATCCTCACCGCGGCCGACAGCGTCGAGCAGCGCGTCAAGGGCCTGGACCTCGGCGCCGACGACTACATGGCCAAGCCGTTTTCGCTCCAGGAGCTGGAGGCGCGGGTCCGTGCCCTGATGCGGCGGGGCCTGGGCACCGCCAGCAGCATCCTCAAGCACGGGCCCCTGAGCTTCGACGCAACCGGTCGCGTCGCCTACCTGAACGACCAGATGCTCGATCTTTCGGCCCGCGAACTGAGCCTGCTGGAGGTCCTGCT
>JAJTGU010000110.1 GCA_021297985.1 Rubrivivax sp. | reverse complement strand
GGTGCAGATAAGGCGCCAGCACGCCTTGATGGCCCTGGACCGCCCCCAGCAGCCTGGCGCGGACCCAGCGCCGGCCGCGCAGCAGCAGCCAGAGCAGGGCCCAGGCCACGCCCGTGGCCGCCACGGCATAAGCCAGGCCGATGCCGATCTTGCGCGGGTCGCGCATCTCCTGGTGCTCGGCCACCGCCAGTTGCAGGCGCTGCTGCACCTGGTGCGCCACGGCCGACAGGGCGCCAGTGCCACGCACCGCCGCCACATCGCCGGTCGTGATGAAGAACACCGGCCGGCCGTCGATGTCGAAACGGATCGCATCGGCGGCATCGACGCGGGTGACCAGGCCCGGGCCGCCGGCTGCCACGGCCTCGGCCATCGCCTGTTGGGCCAGCGCCGCCCGCTCGGAAGCCGTGCCGACGAGCTCGCTCGAGCGAAACGCCACCACCTGCCGGTTGTTCAGGTAGGCCTGCGCCACGGGAGTCGCCGCGTTGTCGGCGCTGTGTGCCGCCCCTGGCAGCATCTGCGCCTGGGCCTGCGCCTTGGCCAACGGCAGTGCGGCCATCCACACCAGCAAGGCCAGCAGGCCCAGACGGCGAAGGGTGTCACTCCAACCGCACAGCGCGTGCAGGCAGCGAAGTGGTTTCTGTCGCACGGTGGGCGCTCCCGGTTGTCGGCCTTCGCGGAGCTTACCGAAGCCGGCGCCCGATCCGGTCTTCAGCGTTCACGGCGGGCGCAACGAACCGCTGGACATCGTCAGCGGCGTCCGGACAGGACCGACGGTCGAGCCTGTCGGCCCTGTCGGCCCTATCGGCCCTCCGGCGACAGCGGCCTGCCCGGCGCCAGGCCCAGCGGCTGCAACCGCGCCAGCAACTGCGGCAGCTGCTGGCGTGCGCTGGCCTCGCCGGTGCGGCGCGCCAGGCGGAAGTAGCTCGGCAGCGGCGATGCCTCCCAGGGCAGTCCGGCGTCGAGCACGAAGTCGGCCTGCATGGCCTCGGGGGCGATGCGTGCACGTCGCTTGAGGATGCGCTCGCGCTGGGCCGGCGAGGTGTCGGCTGGCGCGGTCTCCAGGCGCGGGGTCACGTCCACTGCGATCACGAATCTCGCGCCTGCCTGTCGCGCGGCACGCACCGCCAGCGGCAGGGACTCGTCACCGTCCTCGTACTCGGTGCCCGCGATCCCCACGGGCGAGAGGATGCCCGGCACCGCGCTGGAGGCACGCACCGCCACGCCTGCATTGCCGGTGGCGAAGAACACCGGCGTCTTGTCCTCACGCCGGGTCGCACCGACCACCACGCGACGGCGCAGCTGTTCGATCGACCGGTTGCCCAGGTTCGCATTGACGTAGTCCTGCAGACGCTGGCCATGAATCCAGCCACGGTCCGCGAGCGGCGACAGGTCGAAGAGCGTCAACGGGCCACCGTCCTGCGAAAGCGCATCGATCTCCGCCGCCGAACGCCCGTCGGCCCAGAACACGCCGAGCAGCGAGCCCACGCTGGTCCCCACCACCAGGTCGACCTCGATGCCCGCCTCCTCCAGCACGCGCATCACGCCGATGTGCGCATAGCCGCGCGGGCCGCCGCTGCTGAGCACCAGCGCGACCCGGGGCCGGGGCTCCATGACCTGCAGCGCCGTCTGCGCCAACGGGCTGTCGGCGCCGGTGTAGTTGAAGGCGCTGCAGCCGGCCAGCAGGGTGCCGGCCAGGAGGAGTGCCATGCGCCCGGTGCGGACGAGGTCAGTGGAGCGGCGAGGCGGCATCGGCGGCGTTTCGAGGGGGATGAAGCGTGGCGTCTGATGAGACGGCAGCGGCATTCTTCCGATCAATGTAGACACTGTCAACCAATGAGCCGTTTGGCGCCTCCAGGGTCTGTGGTAGCTTCGCCTCCGCCCCCGCAAGGCTCCGGACACCGCATGTCAGCCCGCAAGAAGAGCGCTGCGCCACCCCTCGAACTGCGCGATGCCTGCATCGTCGCGGCGCAGGAGGTCATCGCCGAACATGGCATCGAGAACCTCAGCCTGCGCGAGGTGGCGCGCAGGCTTGGCGTGTCGCACCAGGCACCCTACAAGCACTACCCGAACCGCGACCATCTGCTGGCCGAGGTGATGCGCCGCTGCTTCCAGCGCTTTGCGGCCGACCTGGATGCGCGGCCTCGCCATGACGACCCCGAGCAGGATCTGGAGTCCCTGGGGCAGCAATACCTGGCGTACGCCCGCGAGCATCCGCTCGAGTACCGGCTGATGTTCAGCACCACCTGGCCCGTGTCGGCCGATCAGGTCGGTCTGGAGGACGATGCCACCCACGCCTTCGACGTCCTGCGCGCCGTGCTCCGTCGCATGCATGGCGAGGCCACCGACGTGCAGGAGAGGATCGAACTCGACGCGCTGTACATCTGGTCGACCATGCATGGCCTGGCCGGTGTGATGAATGGCCCCTGCATCGACTGGCTCGGCCTCAAGGCCAGGGTCCTGAAGCAGTCCGTTCGACATGCCATGGATCGCATGGGCCTGGGCCTGGCGGGCGAACTCCCCGCAGCCAAGCCGTCAACGGCCCGGCGAGCCGCCGCGGGGGGACCGGCACGCGTGCAGGGCGTCCGCTGACCGCCTGCCGGCGCTATTCGATGTCCAGTGGTGGCCGCCAGTCGGTCAGCGGCATCACCCGCCAGCGGCCCGCCAGCGTGCCGATCACCAAGGCGGCTGCGGCGATGGCGGCGACGACGCCCCATTGGGGCCAGAACACCCCGTCATAGGCGCCGAACAGGCTGGCGCGGAAGGCGCTGACCACCCAGGTCAGCGGCAGGTAGGGGTGCATCGCCTGGAAGGCTTCGTCGTTGAGCTGGATGGGCAGCAAGGCTCCAGCGGCCGAGACCTGCACGATCAGCAACAGCACGGCGACGACCTTGCCGAGGTCGCCCAGCAGGCGCACCAGCGCAAACACGATGAGCAGGAAGGTCAGCGACGCCGTCAGCAAGGTCAGCGCAAACAGTCCCGGCTGCGGCAACGGCACATGCAGCACCCCCACCAGCATGGCCAGCATCAGCAGCGCCTGCAGCAACACCGCAGTCCCCGGCAGCAGCAGCTTGCCGGCCACCTGCGCGGTGCGGGGCAGGCCCTGCAAGGGCTCGACGATGCGTCTGAAGTGCACGAGGAAGGCCGCCATCACCGCGCCCACCCACAGCGCCAGCGGGACGAAGTTGGGCGTGAGTGCGATGCCGTTGTTGGGCACCGGCGCCACGACCTCCACGACGGGCTCCACCGACATCGCCAGCCCCTGCGCGCTGCCGCCTGGCCCGTCCACGGCCTTGGGCAGGCTGTTGCGCAGCAACTCCAGGCCCGTGCTCAGGCGACCGGCGCCGTCCTGCAGCCGCGTCAGGCCGGTGGTGAAGTTGTCCTGGCCGGTGGCAAGCTGGCGCAGCCCGCCGACCAGTGCGTCGCTGCTGCGCGCAAGCTCTCGCGTCCCGTCGATGAAGCTGTCCAGGCGCTGGTCTTCCGGCATCCTGGCGGCCAGCTGGGCGGCTGCCGAGCCGGCGCGCTGCGTGCCGTCGATCAGGCTGCCCACGGCTTCTTCGATCCGCTGCGTCGCCTGAAGCAAACGGACATGGCCTTCCCGCGCCGCGTCCAGGCCGCTGACCAGTTGCCGGCCGCCGTCCTCGAGCGGCGCCATGCCCTCGGACAGGCTGCCGCCGAACAGCGGCAGCTCGTCGACGGCGGTCTTCAGCGTTCCCAGGCCGGTGTTGAGCTGGCGGCCGCCATCGGACAGGGCGTCCAGGCCGCGGCCGAACTCGCGCTGCCCCTCGGACAGCTGGCGGGTGCCCTGGCGCAGGGCGGCCAGGTCGGCGTCCGAGGGGCGCCGTGCGTCCAGCCCTCGCAACACAGGTGCCACCTGGCGCAAGCCGCTGGTCAGCCCCGGGGCGGTCTCGGCCAGCTGCTGGGCGCCTGCGTGCAGTCGGGCAGCGCCTTCCACCGCGGTCCGGTTGCCGGTCACCAGCGTGTTGCCGCCCTCTCGCGCCTTGCCCAGGCCGGCGCCGAGTTCGGTGGCGCCCTGGTGCAGGTCGGCCAGCGCCAGGCGCAACGTGTCGAGGTTGCGTTGCGACCCGGCGGCGGTGGTCAGCACCAGCTCCCAGCGGGCTTCGCTCAGCATCGTGTTGACACGCTGCGCCACCTCGGGGGCAAAGCGCCGCGCAAAGCCGGCGCTGCTGTAGTTGTTGCCTTCGGAGGTGTAGATCGTCAGCTTGGCGGCACCCGGCGCCTCACCGGGCACGGCGCGTCGGCTGAAGTCGGCGGGCACCTCCAGGATGAAGGCCAGATCGCCCTCGCGGACGCGGCGCCGCGCCTCGGCCGGGTCGTCGAAGCGGCGGTAGGCGAACAGGCCGTGGGCTTCGATCGCCGTCAGCACATCGGCGCCGAGGTTCAGGTCGCGGTCGCGGTAGCGCGCACCGGTGTCCAGGTTCACCAGCCCCGCCGGCAGCGCCTGGGTGTGGGACGCCGGGTCCCACATGCTCCACAGGTAGATCAGCGCATACAAGGCCGGCACGAACAGCAGGCCCACCGCGGCGACCGCCAGCTTGCGGTGGCGCTGCAGCAGCAGCCACTCGTAGCCGAAGACCGCGCGGACCGCCCGCCACCAAGCCATGTCTTGTGTCCCTGACCCCTCTGCAGCGCCTGACGCGCCACGCGTCTAGGACGGGGCATTGTGCAGCGCAGCGACGGTCCGGGGGCGGCCCGGGCGCGTGTCGTTCACGCAGTCCTCGCGCAGCAGATCGGCCAGCGTCCGGCCGGGCTCGTCGCGGTAGCGCTCGTCGCTGACGCCGAGTTCCTCGATCCGGTCGATGCGGAAGTTGCGGAACGCCTGACGCCACTCGCACCAGCCGCCCAGGATCCACACCGAGTCCCAATAGAAGCAACCCAGCGGGTGGACGGTGCGAACGCCGGTCCGGTCGTTCAGGTCGCGGTACCGCATCTGCAGCTTGCGTTTGGCCTCGATGGCCTGGCGCACCGTCTGCAAGGTCCGCCGCGTGCGGTCGTCCAGCGTGCTTTCCGGGGCATGCAAGGCCATGCTCTCGGCCGCTGCGCGCACGGAGGGCGGCAGCGCGCCGACGATCTTCTGCAGCGCATGCTCGCCCGCCGAGGCGAGTTCGGGGTCGAGTCGGCTCTGCGCGATCCGCAGGCACGCCATCAGCGCCTTGGCCTCGGCTTGGCTGAACATCAGGGGCGGCAGGTCGAAGCCTGCCGCCGGCCCAGGCGCTGCTCGGCTTGTCCGGCCTGGCGATGGCCGACATCCTGTTCGAAGTCGATGCCGTCGCCGCGCGACCTTGACGACCTGCTTGCTCCCAGCCCCCCAGC
>JAJTGU010000297.1 GCA_021297985.1 Rubrivivax sp. | reverse complement strand
GGTGGAAGACGATCGAATGCTGGGCGAGTCGGTCATGATCGGACTGCGGCAGGACGGCTATGCGGTCGATTGGGTGCGCGATGCCGAGCAAGGGCTTGCTGCCGCGCATACCCACGCGTACGAAGCCATCTTGCTCGACCTGGGGCTGCCACGCGGCGATGGGCTCATGATGTTGCGCCAATTGCGCAAAGGCGGCCAGACGACGCCGGTTCTGATCATCACCGCACGCGACGGTATCGCGCAGCGCGTGACAGGTCTCGATGCGGGTGCCGACGACTACCTGCTCAAGCCCTTCGACCTGGATGAGCTGTCCGCGCGGATTCGCGCCGTGGTGCGTCGCAGCCAAGGTCTGACCCCGGGTACCTGCCTCATGGTGGGCGAAGTTCAGCTCGACGTGGCGGCCAAACGCTGCCTGCTGGAAGGCCAAGGCGTTGAGCTGACAGCCCGCGAGTTCATGTTGCTGCGCGTGCTGATGGAGCGAGCGGGGCGTGTCGTGTCGCGGGGCGATCTGGAAAGCGCACTGTTCGACTGGGGCAGCGAGGTGGACAGCAACGTCATCGAGGTGTATGTGAGCCAGCTCAGGCGCAAGCTGGGCAAGGACTTCATCCGCACCCGGCGCGGTCAGGGCTATTGCGTGGAGTCCGCTGCGCCATGAAGGTGCGCTGGTGGGATTCGTTTCAGGGGCGTGCTCTCGTCTCGGGGATCGGCGCATGCGTGCTGGTTTGGCTGGGCCCAAAGGGCATCGCCGACCAGAACTCAACGGGCAACTTCAGATTGCCCGTGGGTGTCGACGGGCCCGAGTTCAACTACCCGCTGTGGACGCGGGATCGCCGCTTGGTCAGCCGCACCGAAACCGCACCAACCGAACCGATGAACCCGAGTTTCGAGCCCGGCTTTCACAGCCACACCGTGAACGGCAGAACCTGACGCAGCTACTCGCTGAACGACGAAAGCAATGCCATTCAGGTGCAGACAGGCAACCATCTCAGTCTGCGCAGAAGCGAGGTTAGGGGCATGGCCATCAACGTCCTGATCGGCCTGGGCATTCAATTGGCCGCACTGTCCGTCTTCCTGACTGCGGCGCTGCTGTGGACTGCACGCCCGCTGAAGCACCTTCGCCAGCACGTCGAGGCCCGCGATGCACAGGATGCGAGCGCGCTCAAGTCCGAAGGGCTGCCCAGTGAGGTGCAGCCGCTGGTGTCGGCCTTCAACAGCGTGCTTGCACGGGCCGAAGCGGCCAGAGTGGCGCAGCAACGCTTCGTGGCAGACGCCGCATACGAACTCCGCACCCCATTGGCGGCGCTCAGGCTGCAAGCCCAGGTGGCTTTGCGCGCGCAGCCCGGGGACGATCAGCAGGCCGCTCTCAAGCGTCTGCAGCAAGGCATTGACCGCAGCACTCGCGTGGCGGAACAGCTACTGGAGCTGGCCCGCATGGACAGCTTGCGCCCGGCGCTGCCCCGACAGTCAGTCGTGTTGGCCGCGCTGGGTGAAGAGCTGCTGCAGGCCTGTGCTGGCCTGGCAGCACGGCGGGGCCTGTCTCTGCAGGCAAACCTGCCAGATGCACAGGTCATCAGTCACGGAGCGCTGCTGCACATTGCGTTGCGCAACCTGCTGGACAACGCCTTGCGTTACAGCCCGCCGGCCCAGGGCTCAGTGATGCAGAACGCGAGAGCGTTGTGCAGCCGTTTCTCCGCTTGCACACCGGCGATGAAGTGGGCAGCGGGTTGGGGCTGGCCATCGTTCAGCGGGTGTCCGAACTGCTCGGTGCATGACTGCAGCTGATGCCTGCTGTCCCTCCGCCCGGCTTGAGGGTGACGTTGCAACTGCCACAGCACGATGTGGCGGCCTGGGCTTGAAGCCGTGACGGCACCGTCAGCTCGCGGGCAAGGCTCGACGGGCCGGTGATGCGGCTGTTCCGTCAAGCCCGGCGCGCCACGCGGTAGTCCTCCACGCGCAGGTCTGGCGGCAGGGCGATGCGCGCCGGCAACGCCGCCGGTGCCGCCTGCAGCCGGATCCCGCCGGACGCCGCGACCACGGCGTGGCCCGGGCCGGTCAAGCGTGGGTCCCAGGTCTCGAGCAGGCGGCTGATGCCGTCGCCGCACAGGCTCATCTCCATCGCGGCGCGCAAGGTGCGGTCCACCAGCCACTGCGCGGTCGCCAGGCGCTCGTCGCGCACCACCGTCAGCCGGACCGGCTGGCCAGCCAGCACGGTGTCGACGTCGTGCACCGGCGATGCGAACTGCCAGCCCGCGCGCTCGGCTGGCGTCAGGCGTGTGGCGTGCAGGGGCAGCGCGGGCCGTGGCCCGTCGCGGGCGGGGATGCGCGCCAGGTCGCCCACCCAAAGCAGCTGTCCGCGACCTGCATTGGCCAGCGAGGGCGGCACATGCAGGTAGATGCGGCGCGCCACCACCAGGGTGGTGGCGGAACCCACCGTGGGGGTCAGGCTGAAGTGGTCAGCGTCCTGGAACGCAAAGGCCACGCCCAAGGCGCCAGGCACCTGGAACGTGGCCATGAACCCAGCGCGCGGCGGCCTCGCAAAGGCAGGGGCCGCCGCGACCAGCCAAGCGGCCGGTAGCAGGCCCAGCAGCCGGCGGCGGTTGGGGTGTGGCGCGGTGTTCAGTTCGGGGGCCTCACGCCGTTGCGCCCGCCCGATGAATGGTCGACGTTCGGCACCCGGCTTTCCTGCCCGTCGACCTTGTAGTGAAAGCCCACCTTGGGCACCCGCTGCTTGACCGTGACGCCCGTGGCCGGGTCGGGCGTGGCGCGGGCCCGTTGGCCCCAGGCATTGGTGTAGACCACGTTGGTGGCCGAGTTGCCGAACTCGAAGCCGGAGAAATGGGAGTTGGTGTGCTGCGTGCCGCGGAAGCTGGAGCGTGGGTCATTCCAGGGGACGCGGTTGGGCGAGGCGGCCACCGTTTCCTGGCAGCGCAAGGTGCTGGCCAAGGGGTGGCCGGCTTCGTAGCAGAGGTCCACCATGCGGGCGATCTTGTTGGTGCCCGCCGCGTCGAAAAGGCGGGAGGGGTTGGCGATCGTGTAGTAGAAGTTGCCGCCGAAGAAGTTGGTGAGCCAGAACTCGATGGTCCGGTTCCCGACGGTGCGCAACTGTTCCTCGCGCGTGCCGCGCAGAAAGCAGTCGCGCGTGGGAATGGCGCGGTGCACGCCGTCGACCGGCTGGTTCGACGGGCTGGCCGGTACGCCAGGGTCGACGCTGCGGCTGCAGCCTTCGGCCTCGGCCTCCTTGAAGCCGCCCGGCGCCCCGAACAGGGAGAAGTATTTGGTGCTGAACGGTTCCAAGCCCGCGCACTGCCCAACCTTGTGGATCTCGTGCGCGGTGTTGGTGAGCGCGTCCGGCGAGTGCGTGCCGACGTGGATCTTCACCAGCAGGTTGCAGACCTTGGTCTGGCTCGGGTTCTTGGCGTCGTAGAACACGAAGTCATTCGCCACCAGCACCTTGTGGCCAAAGTGGTCCTCGCGCCGTTGCAGCGCCGTGTTGGCGGGCTCGTGCAACTCGTTCACATAACCGAAGGGCGGCATGCCGGCGACCGCGAACACCTTGGATCCACGCGGATCGCTGCCATGCTCGTGGCCGAAGGTGCAGTACTGGCCCGTATCGGGGTCAAAGTCGACGGCCGGGTGCCAGGTGGCGTAGACCTTGCCGTCTTCGCCAGCCACCCAGTAGGTGTCGTGCAGCCACTTGGGGCAGTCGCCCGGTTGGCTGGGCGACCAACTCCCATAGTCCCGGCTCAAGGGCAGGTTGGCGGGCGGCAGGAGCGCGCGCGTGCGGACGTCGGTGCCGGCCTGCAGGGTGTTGGGCGAGGGGCTGTTGATGAAGCTGCTCGACTGCGCCTTGTGCATCGTGTCGATCGCTTGCATCGTCCCGCGCGCCCAGAACCCGAACCAGTTGAAACGGGCCCCCGCATTGCTGCCGTTGAAGCGGAAGACCAGGGTCTTGTCGCGGCCCTTTGCCAGGTTCGGATCCACCGCGCAGCCGATGGTGCGGTACTGGCCGGCGCCGCCCGTGTTGGGGACGGTGCACCGACCCAGCAGCGTGCCCGTCACCGAGCCCAGACGGACCTCGACCTCGCTGCTGCCCGAGGGCACCGACATGCGCAACATCACGCTTTCGACGCCGTCGCCCAGGTCCAGCGGGCCGTAGCTGGCGTGGTTGCCGTTCGATGCGTTGTCCAGCTCCTGCGTCTGTCCGTCCCCCAACACGTAGGTCGGGTCCTGGCTGTTCTCGAAGTAGTCACCCCACGCGGTGCCCAGGCCCACGCGCGAAGTGAAACTCAAGGCGTCAACCCGTGTGGGCACCCACCAAGGCGCGACGGCACGCTCAGCAACCTTGACCGCAGGGCTCGGGGCGGGAGCAGGGGTGGGTGCTGGCGCCGGTGCGGGAGCAGGCGCCGGTGCAGATGCTGGAGCAGGTGCTGGAGCAGGTGTGTTCGCCATCGCTGGGGGTGGCGCAGCTGCGGGCTCGGCCGTGCTGCCCGCACCGCCACCGCCTCCACAGCCGGCGAGCACGGCGAGGGTGACCCACAACGCCGGGAGCGGGGGTTGCCGGGTACAGGATGAGGCAAGAGCAGGGCGAGGGGCCGGGACGTGTCGCACGAGGGAAGCCTTGGATCGGTTCTGGCGATTTCACCAATCCGTGCCGGAGTCAAGGCTCGTGCCAATCGCAAGTGTTGTCAGCGACCGTTGCGGCCGGTCAAGGAGAGCAAACCAAGTGCCAAATCTGTCGCGGTTGCGCGGCCCCCGCCGCACGGTCCCTGATGCCCCCGGATCCGCGGATCGCGCCGCGCCCTCACAGAGGCCACCGGCAGCGGCGCTGTGCGCCGGGCGGGACGAAGTCCAACCCGCCGAGTCGACGCTGAGGGATGGCCCCAGCGCGGCCTGCACCACCGGCCTTCACGGCGCGATCAGCTGCAAGGTCCTTGACGCGGTGTTGTCGTTTTCTTCGCTCTCGGTGACCTTTCCGGCAGCGTCGGCACGCACGGTCACGGTCCACTGGCCGCCAGCCATCCGGCTCGGCAGCTGCACCTTGCTCGTCGCCGCTTGGCTGGCGCCAGCGGCCAGCCCAGCCTGGGCTCTGCAGCCCAACGAGGCGGGACGTGCGATCCTGCTTCCAGCCCTCACGGTCGACAGGCAGGTGCTGCTGGCTGCGGCATCGGCGTCGCCGAGGTTGGTCACGGTGTAGGTCAGCGTCACCGTCTGTCCAGCCACCACCCGGCGCGGAACGCCGAAGCTGGCCACGGTGAGGTTGGGCAGCTTCAGGGCCTGGAATTCAGCCCGCACCGTGCAATCACCGCTGATCGGCGCCGTGGTGTAACGCCCGCCTGCCAAGGAGCCGCCACAGCCGCTGACCTGGGCCGCGTGACCAGCATCGGCCTGGACCTGGAACTGCAGCGCTTCGCCGTAAGCGGCTGCCAGCGGACCCGCTGGGCTGATGCTGCCATGCGGTGCGCCCATCACGTCGACCCGCAGGGCGGCCACGCGCTGCGGCATTGAGACTGACACGCGGTCGCGCGTACCCAGCTGGGCCTGATCGTTGGACCCCCAGGCCCAGATCGAACCATCGTCCTGCAGCGCCAGCGAATGCGCGAAGCCTGCCGCTACTGCGACCCAGCGGGTGCTGGTGCCGATGCGGGTGGGCAACCACCGATCGGTCTTGCTGCCATCGCCGAGCTGGCCGGCGTTGTTGCGACCCCATGCCCACAGGGAGCCGTCGCGCTGAACTCCCAGCGTGTGCAGGCCACCGGCGGCCACGGTGAGCCAGGCGCCGGGCACCGTCACCGGCCCGGTGATGGGGGCATTGGTGCCGGTGCCCAGCTGGCCATGACTGTTCAAGCCCCAGGTGCCCAGTGTGTCGGGGCCTTGCTGCACGGCCACCCCATGAGCCGTGCCGGTCGACACCGGCCCCAACAGACGGCTGGTGTTCAGCTTGCTCGGCTCCAACCGGGGCTGGGTGTCACCCAGTCCCAGCTGACCCATGGCGTTGGCGCCCCAGGTGTACGCGTAGTGCGATCTGCCTTCAAGAGCCATTGAATAGCCTTCGCCGGCATGCACCGCCAGCATCGGCAGAAGGTCGGCCACCACCTTGGGCGACAAGCGCCTGACTTGCGTGCCGTCTCCCAGCTGACCCCAGGCGTTCCCACCCCAGCTCCATACCGTTCCGTGATCGGCCAGCGTGATGATGTCGCGCCGCAAGCCCAGAGAATGGTCGCCGCCGGCTTGTGCCGCCATCCAGTCGCTGGCTGTACCCACCCGCACCGGGCTCAGGCGCTGCGTGGTGCTGCCATCGCCCAGTTGGCCGTTGCCATTGAATCCCCAGGCCCAAAGTGTGCCGTCGCTCTGGATGCCCAGACTGTGCTCCAGGCCGCCTGACACGGCACGCCAGCTTCCCATGCCCACCTTCACGGGATGGTCAGCCGTGGCGGTGCTGCCTTGCCCCAGCTGGCCAAAGCCGTTGGCACCCCAACTCCACAAGGACCCGTCGGTGCGCAAAGCCAGCGAAAACGAATGTCCGGCGGCCAAGGCCATCCACTGCGGAAGGGGCACGGGGTCGAACCAGAGGTCATCGAAGAGCCCGTACACCGCCGAGCCGGTTCGCCCCGAATATGAAGACACCACCACGTACTGGATATCGGCTGCGGTACGGCTGATGGACAGCGCCTGCCAGTCGCCGCCATGGCCCGTGACCGTCGGCAGCTCGACCGTGACCAGATGCTGGTTGGCCGCATTGAACGCCTGCATGAAAGGCTTGTTGCCGCTGCTGGCCACCGAAGGCTTGTAGGCCCGCGCCTGAATGGTGACGCTGCGCACGGGAGTGAGGAAGCGAATCTTCAGGTAGCCGTCGGACTCATCGAAGGCCGGCCGAAACGACTGATTGGCGGTGGACAGGGTCACCACCTGGGTGCCCGATCGCGCGCTGCCCAGATTGCCGCCAGGCGCAGCGGCCTGCACGGTGCCTGCACAGGCGCTGCCGTCTCGCTTCAGGCAGCTCAGCAGAACCCCTTGGGGCCGATAGCGCACGGCAATGTCTGTGTGATCGGCCACATCGTCAAAGCCGACGAGTGGCACCTGGGCCGCTGCCGGTGCAACCCACGCCAACAAGACTGCAGCGCGCAACGCCTGCACGCAAACGCGGTATGCGGCATGTGCCAGGCAGGGCGGCCCTGCATTGGCTATCGAGGTCTGGCGGGTCACATGCATCTTTCGTTGGTTGAGTCCAAACCATGTTGTTCCCGATGGTTCGCCAGTGGGTTGCGCCAGATCAGCTTGCAGAGGGCCCGCAACAAGGGCGCGGTCGACGATGCCAAGCTCGGCAACCTCACCGCCACGCTCGCCAACATCCGCCCCTCGGTCATCAAGGTGCAGGGCATCGAAGGCCCACGCAGCTCGAAGAACAAGAAGCTGGTGCAGGCCGACGCCGACCAGAACGCGCGCGACGCGGCCGGCCTGCTGACCGAGCGCAGCGAGATCCTGCGCAGCCTGGTGGCCCAGGGCAAGCTGCGCATCGTGTCGGCCATGCACGATGTCGGCACCGGCCGCGTGACCTGGTTCTCCTGGTCGCGCAGCGCCATGGTTCTGCACCACCTCGCTGCGGCCATCATCGCGTTCCGCAGGGTTCCGCTGGCCGTCAGACTTGTTGACGGATTGGCCCTTGGACACCCGCTTGCTGCATCAAGTTCGACCCGAGAACGTCGATACCTGTCCCAAGGGAGGATTCATTCGAAGCCGTCCGCCAAACCCACCATTTGAAAGCGGTTTTGTATGCTGAACAACATGGCGATCTCTCGCCGCCTGACCCTGATTCTGGGGATCATGATGGCGTGCATGCTGGCCGTCTCCGGCCTGGCGGTGAGCAAGTTCCTCACGGTCTCGCAGCGCGTGGCCGACATCGCGGGTGCCCAGATGGAGCGCATTGAACTGTCGCAACGCTGGGACGCCAACATCCGCGAAGCCGTGGCACGCTGGGGCAGCCTGGCGCTTGCACCCGATGCGGCGCTTTTCAATGCGACCAAAGAGGCTGCGCTGGCGATCTCGACCGACACGACCCGGGTTCAGAAGCGATTTGCCGAGATCGAGACCAGTGCCGAGGGTCTTGCGCTGGGCAAGGAACTGGGCGCGGCCCGGGCGTTGTGGTTGGCGGAGCGGGACGCCGTGCGCAAGCTCATCGAAGGTGGCGACCAGGCAGGCGCCACCGCACTGGGTGCAGGCCGGTTTGCAGCCGTGTCCAAGGACTACCTGGCGGTCTCTGCCCGGCACGCGGAGTTCCAGGTGAACCGCGCCCGCGCCGATGGAGAGGCTTTGACCGCACAAGCGAAGTCCCAGCTGATGTGGCTGACCGGGCTGACGGTGCTGAGTGCGCTGATTGGCGCCGGGCTCGGTGTCGCCCTGACACGCTCGCTGGTCCGGCCCATCGCGTATGCGGAACGGGTGGCCGAGCGCATAGCCAAGGGCGACTTGACAGAGGCGATTCAAATCACAGGGCGTGATGAGACATCCCGCCTGCTGGTCGCCTTGCAGAGCATGCAGGCTCGCCTTCAGCAGATCATTCGTGAGATCAGCGAAACCACCGGCAGCATCTCGACCGCGTCGTCCGAGATCGCGGCAGGCAACGTGGAGTTGAGCCACCGCACCGAGCAGGGCGCGGCCTCTTTGCAGCAGACGGCCAGTTCGATCGAGCAACTGACCACAACCGTCAAGTCGACGGCTGACTCGGCCCGCACGGCCAACCAGCTGTCGGCCTCGGCCAGCCAGGTGGCCGAGCGCGGCGGCAGCGTCGTGAGTCAGGTGGTGACGACGATGGACGAGATCAACGCCAGTTCCAAGCGCATCGGCGACATCATCGGCACCATCGACGGCATCGCCTTCCAGACCAACATCCTGGCACTCAATGCGGCGGTCGAGGCCGCGCGTGCCGGCGAGCAGGGGCGCGGCTTCGCCGTCGTGGCCAGCGAGGTTCGCAGCCTGGCGCAACGCAGCGCCGAGGCCGCGCGCGAGATCAAGAGCCTGATCGGCAGCAGCGTCGAGAAGGTCGAATCGGGTTCGAAGCTGGTGGGCGAGGCGGGCCACACCATGACGGAGATCGTCTCCAGCGTGAAGCGTGTCAGCGACATCATCAGCGAGATCTCGGCCTCGGCCTCGGAGCAAAGCTCCGGGATCGCGCTGGTGAACGACTCGGTGTCACAGCTCGATCAGTCGACCCAGCAGAATGCGGCGCTGGTGGAGCAGAGTGCCGCAGCAGCGCAAAGCATGGCCGACCAGTCCCAGAAGCTGCGGGAGATGGTGGCTGCGTTCCGCCTGAACGCGCACGCTGCGGGCTGAACGGCGGCCAGGCGGCCCATGGCTGCCGGCTGTGGGCCATGGGTGAAGCGCTGCGATCACGCCGTCTCGCGGTACCACTCCGCCAGCCCGCTCATGTCCAGGTCCCAGCCGGTCGGTGGGGCGACCAAGCGGTTGGCGACCGCGCTGACGTTGAAGCGGAACATCAGCGGGATCAGGTAGCCGTCGCCGCAGACCAGGTCGTTCATGCGGATGAACATCGCCGCGCGCTTGACGGGGTCGAGTTCGGTCGCGGCGGCGCTGTACAGGCGGTCGAACTCGTCGTTGCGCCAGCGCAGTGCGTTGCGGCCTTGCCATTTGTTGGCCTTGGTCGCGATCTCCCAGCTGACGTAGCGGTCCATGAAGCGGGCCGGGTCGGGCTGCCCCATGCCGCTGGCGTACATCTGGATGTCGGCCTGGAAGCGGCCGTTGGTGTCGGGGTTGGCGACATCGGCTGAAAAGAACGCGGCTGAGGTGACAGCCTTCAGTTCAAGCTCGATCCCCGCCTTCTGGCAGGCTGCCTTGATGACGCTCTGCGTCTTCTGCCGAGCGCCGTTGACCGAGGTCTGGAACAGCAGCTTGAGCTTGCGGCCGGCCTTCTCGCGCACGCCGTCCGGGCCGCGCTTCCAGCCTGCAGCCTCGAGCAGCGCGGCGGCCTTGTCGGGATCGAACTCGGCCTTCAGGTTCGGGCTGCGGAAGCGCGCCGGGTTGTGCACGATGTTGGGTGTGCTGACCGCCGTGCGGCCGTAGATGAAGTCCTGGATGCCCTTGCGGTCGATGCACAGCGCCACCGCCTGCCGGACGACCGGGTCGCGGAACAGCGGGTGACGCGTGCTGGCGTGCGAACGTTCGCCGTCGACCTCGGTCACCGGATCGGTGAAGTTCAGCATGATGAATTCCATCGTGCCGCCGGGCGCGAACACGACCCGGCCCTTGCCGCCGGCTTCCATGCGCTTGAGCAGTTCGTCCTCGGCCTGCAGGTTCCAGCCGAAGTCGAACTCGCCGGTCTGCAACACCGTGCGGGCGGCCGAGATCGCGTCGCCGCCGCCCTTGATCTCGAGCCGGTCGAAGTGCGGCCGGTTCGGTGCGTGGTAGTCGGCGTTCAATGTTCCGGTCAGCAGGTCGCCCGGCTTGAAGTCAGCGAAGCGATAGGGTCCGGTGCCGACCGGGCGCAGGTTGGCGGGCGCGTCACGAGACTTCGACCCCGTGAACGCGGCAAAGATGTGGCGGGGGATCAGCGACGTGACGCAGTAGGCCGACGCCCAGAACGGCGTCGGCTGCGGGAACTCGACGCGCACCGTGTGGCGGTCGACCTGGACGAAGCGCAGGTCCTTGAAGTTGCCGCTGGTCGTGGCGCCGACTTCCGGGTCGCCGACGTAGCTGGCGTTGAACAGCACGTCGGCCGCGGTGAACGGCTGGCCGTCGTGCCAGCGGACGTCGCGCTTGAGCCGCCAGGTGACGCTCCGGCCATCGGCCGCGACGCCCCCGTTGGCGCGGCTGGGGATCTCGGCCGCCAGCACCGGCCGCAGCTCGCCGTCGACGTCCCAGCGTGCCAGCGCCTCGTAGAAGACCCGCGCGCCATCGGCGTCCTTGGTACCGGTCGCGAAGTGTGGGTTCAGGAGCGTTGGCCCTTGCCACAGCAGCACGCGCAACAGCCCACCGCCGCCGCGGCGGGTGGGCTTGTAGGCCGGCGTGGGCTGCGCCTGCACGGCCGTGCCCTGCAGCAGTGCCGACGCCACGGCCGGGGCCAGGCCGAGCGCGGCGAGCCGGGCCATGAAGTCGCGGCGCGGCAGCCGGCCGCACCTGACCTGCGCGATCCAGTGCCGGAGTTGCTGCTCGTGCATCCTGAGTCCCTGGTGACCTGTGCGGGTGACCGCGTGAGCGGCCAGCATAGCCGGATGCGGCTCAGTGGGAACCCTGTAGCCAAAAGACCTGAAAGCGCTTTCAATCCTTCCGACTTCCGCTTGCCCGGTGCCCCCATGCGCGCGCTCCACGCCTCCGCCTCCCGTGACCCTGGCGCCCTGGGTGCACGGCT
>JAJTGU010000117.1 GCA_021297985.1 Rubrivivax sp. | reverse complement strand
GCGACACCTCGGGCAAGGTCATGAAGCCGGCCCGCCTGGTCGGCACCGGATTCGAGGTCGCCGTGCCGCTGTTCGTCGAAAACGGCGACAGGATCGAGATCGACACCCGCACGCACGAGTACCGCAAGCGGGTCTGACGCCCGTTCCGGGGTCCACCTGGACAAAGCCGAGGGCACCTGCGGGTGCCCTTGCCGTTTGTGGCCGCAGGCCCTGGCTCTTGCCTATGCTTGCATCCTCCGCCCGCAAGCCCATGCACTTCGACTTCGACGCCGCCGTCAGCGCCCCCTTCCGCATGCAGCCCGGGCTGCGTCGCCTGGCCGCAGGTGCGACGCAGCTGACGCCGTTGAGCCCGGGCTCACGCCACCAACGTGAAAAGCTCGCGGTGCTCAGCGCCTTCTGGCCCCGTGCGCTGGTGCAGCAGCCGGGGTTCGACGCGGGCCCTGCAATCGCGGCCCTTTGCGAACACGCGGCGCTTGAACACCCCGCCGCCTGGCAATGGGACGGCGAGCGCGCCACCGCGCTGAAGCTCGGCGTGGCGGTGGACCGTGCCAGCGGCGACGTGCAGCCATTGCACGGCGGCGACTTCGGCCTGGGCGACGAGATTCCGCGCTGCATGCTCGGTCTGCCCGCGTCCTGGCGCCTGGCCGGCCTGCTGGCGCTGACGTTTGCCGAAGACCTGGCCATCGTCGACGTCGCCGGCACGACGATCCCTTGGCTGGCCGTGGCCCTGCCGTCGCATTGGGCGCCGCAGGACAAGGTCGGCCGGCCGTTTGCCGAGGTGCATGCACCGGTCGCCGATGCAACCCTGGTGGTCCGCGCCGCCCAGCCGCTGATGCGACTGGCCGGCGGGGCTGAGCGCTGGGAGCGGTTTGTCTGGAACGTCAGCGGCCATTCGCGGCTGTGCGCACACCCCGAGGTCGTGGCCCCTGATCGCTGGCGCGACACGCCGGTGGCGGCCGCGTACTGGCGGACCGAACGCCAGACCTTCATCCCGGTGCCGGCGCGGGGCCAGGCGGTCTTCACGATCGCGGTCGATGTCGTGCCACTGGCCCTGGCGATCGACCCACCCGGCCGGGCCGCGGCCCTGCACGACGCCATCGCCACGATGAGCCCGGCCGTGCTGGACTACCGAGGCCTCGTCAGCGTGCGCGACGACCTGCTCGCCTGGCTGGCTTCCCGCGCGTCATTCGCCTCACAAGACGCACCCGCCCGCGGAGCCCTGTGAAGCGGTCCGAGCCGCTGCAGGCTGCGGTCATCGAATGGGGTGCCGACGGCCTGCCGCGGGCACCCTTGTTCGGCGATGTCTACCACCCGGCCGTCGGCGCTTGGGCGCAGGCGCGACACGTCTTCATCGCCGGCAACGGGCTGCCCGGCCGATGGGCCGGCCGGGACCGATTTGTCGTGCTCGAAACCGGCTTCGGCCTGGGCAACAACTTCCTCGCCACCTGGCAGGCCTGGCGCGACGACCCGGCCCGTTGTCGCCGGCTGTGGTTCGTCTCCGTCGAAGCCCATCCGCCCAGGCTCGACGACCTCCGGCGGGCCCATCACGACTCCCCTGCCCCCGAGCTGGCGCGTGACCTGCTCGCCGCCTGGCCGCCCGCGGTGCCAGGTCTGCACACGCTGGAGTTCGACGCCGGCCAGGTCGTGCTGCTGCTGGCACTGGGCGACGCGCGCCAGCTGCTGCCGCAACTGCGGCTGGCCGCCGACGCGATCTACCTCGACGGCTTTGCGCCGGCGCGCAACGCCGCGATGTGGTCGCCCGACGTGTTTGAGCGCATCGCCCGACTGGCCGCCCCGGGCGCCACCGCAGCCACCTGGAGCGTCGCCCGCGAGCTGCGCGAGGGACTGACCCACGCCGGCTTCACGGTGCAGACCGTGCCGGGCATCGGCGGCAAACGCGAGATCTGCGTGGCCCGGTTTGCGCCCCGCTTCACACCGCGGCCACCGCCGGCCGAAGCACCGCCGGCATCGATTCCGCGCCACGTCGCGGTGGTTGGCAGCGGCATTGCCGGAGCCTGCGTGGCACGGGCATTGCGCGCCGAGGGCGTGTCCGTGACGCTGGTCGACGCGGCTCCAGCGCCGGCCCGTGGCGCATCGGGCAACCCGGCCGGCCTGATCCATGGCGTACTGCATGCCGACGACGGCCCGCACGCGCGCTGGCTGCGCGCCGGGGCCCTGCAGTCGGCCCGCGACCTCGCTGAGCGGCTGCAATGGGGCACGGTGGCCGGCGACCTGGCCGGCCTGCTGCGGCTGGATGCCGACGCGCCGGCGGCGCAGGCACTGCTCGCCCGGGACCGCTGGCCGGCCGAGGCCGTGCAATGGCTGGACCGAGACGAGGCCTCGCAGCGCCTGGGTCTGGAACTGCCGCACGGCGGCTGGTGGTGGCCGCAGGGTGGCTGGGTGGATCCCGCAGGCTGGGTGCACCACGAGGTCGAAGCGCTGCGCTCCGGTGGCCTGCACTGGGTGGCCCATGCCCGGGTCGACCGACTGGAGCGCACCGCCGACGGCGCGGGCTGGCGGCTGCTCGATCCCAGCGGTCAGACCCTGACCGAGGCCGATGCCGTGGTCCTGGCCAACGCCGAGGGCGTGTCACGGCTGTCTTCGCCCTGGGCCGATGCCGGCTGGCCGCTGTCGCGCAGCCGCGGCCAGATCTCATGGACCGCGTTCGACGCCACACTGGCCCACGCACTGGCGAGCCAGAGCTATGCCATCGCGACCCCGGCCGGACTCCTGATCGGCGCCACGAGCGACCCCGATGCCGAGGGCCACGACGACACGCCTGTCGCCGACGCCCACTGTCGAAACCTGGTCCGCCTGGCGAGCCTGGCGCCCGCACTCGCCGAACGACTGCGGACCGCCGGACGGGACCACGCGCAGCACTGGCAGGGCCGTGTCGCCTGGCGGCTGCGCGCCGACGACCGGTTGCCGCTGGCCGGCCCGTTGGCGACCACGCAAGCCCATGCGCTCATGCCCACCCAGGTCGGCCGCGTGCCGCGCGTGCCGGGGCTGCATGCGCTGGCCGCGCTGGGCTCGCGCGGGCTCAGCCTGGCACCGCTGGCCGCACGGCTGGTGGTCGCGCGCCTCCTGGGCACGCCGTGGCCGGTGGAACGGTCGCTGGCCGAAGCCGTGGACCCGGCGCGGTATGCCGTGCGGCGCGCCCGGCGTGGCGGCGCCTGAACCCGGTCAGAAATCGATGCGCCGCACGCCGTCGGGCGCGGCGATCAGCGCCGAATGCGCCCGGTGCCGCGCGAAGATCCCCACGGTGACGACACCCGGCCACTGGTTGATCTCGGACTCCAGCGCCAGCGGGTCGTCGATCCGGAGGTCGTGCACGTCGAGCAGCGGGTGCACGTTGTCGGTCAGCACCCCGGCGCGCACGACGGCCCGGCCGCCCAGCGCTGCAAAGCGCCGCGCGATCTGTGCCGAGCCCATGGCGATCACCTCCACCGGCAGCGGAAAACGACCCAGCACGGCGACCTGCTTGCTGGCATCGGCGATGCAGACAAAGCGCTCGGCCAGGTCGGCGACGATCTTCTCGCGCGTCAGTGCCGCACCGGCGCCCTTGATCATGTGCCCTCGCGGGTCGATCTCGTCGGCGCCGTCGACGTAGAGCGGCAAACGCTCGACCTGAGCGGCCTCCAGCACGCGGATGCCGGCCGCGTGCAGCCGCGCCGTGCTCGCTTCGGACGACGACACCGCGCCGCCGACATGCCCCCTGGGCAGGCGGCCCAGCGCGGCGATGAAGTGGTTTGCCGTCGAGCCGGTGCCGACGCCAATGAGGCTGCCCGAGGGCAGTTCTGCCACCATCCGGGCGGCAGCCTCGCCGACCTGGGCCTTGAGTGCATCGGTGTCGTGTGCCATGTCGTGTGCTCTTTCGTTCAGTACCAGTCTTCGACCCGAAGGCCGGGCACGCGCGAGAACTCGCGCGTGTTGTGCGTGATCAAGGTGCAGCCGTGGGCCAGCGCCGTGCCCGCGATCAGCAGATCAGCCAGGCCGATGGGCGTGCCCGCCAGTTCCAGGGCGACACGGACCGCCGCCGCGCGACGCGCGCACTCGTCGTCGAAGTGCAGGATCGACTCCGGCCGCAGAAAGACCTCCAGCGCCGCAAGTTCACGTTGCCGGCCAACCTTCGTCAAGCCGTACTGCAACTCGAAGAGCACCATTGAAGGGACGGCTACACGTGCCGGCCCCGTGGCAGTCAGGCGTGCGGCAACGCCCCCCTGCCCGCGCAGGGCATAACTCAGCGAGTTGGTGTCGAGCGCGTACCGCGTCGCCGTGGACACCGGCATCAAGGCAACTCGCGCGGCAGGTCGGGCGGCAAGCCCGCGCGCAGTTCCTCGGCGGTCGGAAAGTCGGGAATCGAGCCGATCCAGTCCAGCGCGCCGGGCGGCCACTCGTCGGCCGTCGCCGTGCGGATCAGATCGGCGACGAACTGGCTCTGCGAGACCTTGCGCTGCTCCGCGGCCTCGCGCAGACGGACCTGGAGTTGGTCGTCGATGTAGAGGGTGATCTGGGCCACGATTCGCCTTTGGAGTCGGGACTGGGTCGGCACTTATACGGGCAAGTATAGGTGGCCACCCCGGGCCGGCGGAGACAATCCCCACCATGCCGCTGATCCCCTACGCCCTGACCCGCCCCTTCCTGTTCGGCCTGGACCCCGAGCAGGCGCACGACCTGACGCTCGACGCCATCGCGCGTTTGCAGAACACGCCCGCGCAGTGCCTGTGGGCGCAGCCGCGGGTGGACGACCCGGCGACGGTGGCGGGGCTGCGTTTCCCCAACCGGGTCGGCCTGGCGGCAGGTCTGGACAAGAACGGGCGCTGCATCGACGGGCTGGGTGCGATGGGCTTCGGCTTCATCGAGGTCGGCACGGTGACACCGCTGGCGCAGCCGGGCAACGCCAAGCCGCGCATGTTCCGCCTGCCCGAGGCACGCGCGCTGATCAACCGGCTGGGCTTCAACAACGCCGGCCTGGCGGCCTTCCTGGGCAACGTCCAGCGGGCGCGCACGTTTCGCGCGGCAGGCGGCATCGTCGGGCTGAACATCGGCAAGAACGCCGCGACGCCGATCGAGCGTGCGGCCGACGACTACCTGCTCGGGCTTGAAGGGGTCTACCCGCACGCCGACTACGTGACGGTGAACATCTCCAGCCCCAACACCCAGAACCTGCGCAGCCTGCAGAGCGACGCCGCGCTGGACGCGCTGCTCGCGGCCCTGGTCGAACGCCGCGAGGCGCTGCGCCGACAGCACGGCGGCAAGGCGGTACCGATGTTCCTGAAGATCGCGCCCGATCTCGACGAAGCCCAGGTCCGGCTGATCGCCGCGACGCTGCTCCGCCACGGCCTGGACGGCGTGATCGCGACCAACACCACGCTGGCCCGCGACGCCGTGCAGGGCCTGCGCCATGCCGACGAAGCCGGCG
>JAJTGU010000267.1 GCA_021297985.1 Rubrivivax sp. | reverse complement strand
GATCAGCTCGCGCAGCACCACCTTCTCGGTGGCGTTCATGCCGGCCGCCGGCTCGTCCAGCGCGATCAGCTTGGGGTCGGTGGCCAGCGCGCGGGCGATCTCCAGCCGGCGCTGGTCGCCGTAGCTCAAGGTGCGTGCGCGAAAGTCGGCATAACGCTCGATGCCGACGTACGCCAGCAGCTCGCGCGCCCGGGCTTCGATCTCGGCCTCTTCGCGCTTGAAGCCCGCGGTGCGGAAGATCGCGCCCAGAAGGCCCGAATGCGTGCGCACGTGACGGCCGACCATCACGTTCTCCAGCGCCGTCATTTCGGGGAAAAGCCGGATGTTCTGGAAGGTCCGGGCAATGCCCTGCTTGGCGACCTCGTGCACCGCACTGGGCTTGTAGGGCTCGCCGCCAAGCTCGAAGCTGCCGCCATCAGGCGTGTACAAACCCGTGATGACATTGAAGAAGGTCGTCTTGCCGGCCCCATTGGGGCCGATCAGGCCGTAGACCTGCCCAGCTTCAATCCGGACCCCGACATCCGAAAGCGCCTGCAGGCCGCCGAAGCGCTTGCTGACGCCCTGTACGTTGAGGACGCTCGTCATGCCGCGCTCCCGGTCGCCCCCGCTCCGGGGGATGGCACCGGCTGAGGCGCCGCCTTGCCATGCTCGGGCGACGGCCACAGCCCACGCGGGCGCAGCAGCATGATCGAGATCATGGCGCCGGCCACGAGAAGCTGGCGCAAGATGGCCGCGTCAAGCCGGCCACCGGTCATCTGCTGCAAGGGCCCGGCGACATAGCGCAGCACCTCGGGCAGCGCCGACAGCAGGATGGCCCCGAGCACCACCCCCGGGAGATGGCCCATGCCGCCGAGCACGACCATGGCGACGATCATCACGCTCTCCATCAGGCTGAAGCTCTCCGGCGAGACGAAGCCCTGGAAGGCGGCGAACATCGAGCCCGATACACCGCCGAATGTGGCGCCCATTCCGAAGGCGAGCAGCTTCAGGTTGCGGGTGTTGATCCCCATGGCCTTGGCCGCGATCTCGTCCTCGCGGATCGCCATCCAGGCGCGGCCGATGCGTGACACCTCCAGACGGTGGCAGATGACGACGCTGACGATCACCAGGAACAGGAACAGCCAGTAGTACATCGTCACCGACGGGATCGTGTAGTCGCCGATGACGAGCCGCTTGCCCAGGTCGACCCCGGCGATCGTCATGGAGTCGATGCGGTCGAGCCCGCGTGGGCCGTTGGTGATGTTGACCGGGTGCTCCAGGTTGAGCATGAACACGCGGATGATCTCGCCGAAGCCGAGCGTGACGATGGCCAGGTAGTCGCCGCGAAGCTTGAGCACTGGCGTGCCCAGCAGGACCCCCGCCAGCGCGGCCAACCCGGCCGCCAGTGGAATCACGATCCAGATCGGCGTGTGCAGTCCGTTCGGGAACATCGCCGCGATCGCCGGAAAGGTCTCGAACAGATGCGGGCTGGCGAGCAGCGCGTACATGTACGCGCCCACGGCGTAGAACGCGACAAAACCCAGGTCGAGAAGGCCGGCATAGCCGACGACGATGTTCAGGCCCAGTGCCAGCAGAACGTACAGCAGGGCCTGGGCCATGATGCGCACCCAGCCCTGGCCGAACTGCTGGGCGAACAGCGGCAACAGCAGCAAGAGGACGGCGCAGACGGCGAAGGTCGTGAACTTCGCCTTCATGCTCATTTGAGCGAACATGGTTCGTTCTCCCTTCGTTCTCAGGCGCGATCGGCCACACGCTCGCCGAGCAGGCCTTGCGGCCTGAGCGTGAGCACGATGATCAGCGCGACGAACGCAAAGATGTCGGCGTAGTGGCTGCCCAGAACACCGCCGGTCAACGTGCCCAGGTAGCCCGCGCCCAAGGCCTCGACCAGGCCAAGCGCGATGCCGCCGACCACCGCGCCGGGCAGGTTGCCGATGCCGCCCAGCACCGCTGCGGTGAAGGCCTTCAGGCCGGGCAGGAAGCCCATCGAGTGCTGCACCGTTCCGTAGTTCGCTGCCCACATCACGCCTGCGATCGCCGCGAGCATCGCGCCGATGATGAAGGTCGCGGAAATCACCATGTCCGGCCGCACGCCCATCAGCGCCGCCACCCTCGGGTTCTCGGCCGTCGCACGCATCGCCCGGCCCAGCTTGGTGCGGTTGACCAGCCACATCAGCACCACGAGGACCACCGCGGTGACGACCAGGATCAGGATCTGCACCACGCCGATGACCGGCCCGCCC
Organism: Rubrivivax sp.; assembly: GCA_021297985.1. Taxonomy (GTDB): domain Bacteria; phylum Pseudomonadota; class Gammaproteobacteria; order Burkholderiales; family Burkholderiaceae_C; genus Rubrivivax. The sequence goes on along the minus strand of JAJTGU010000267.1, from coordinate 5,020 downwards.
AGGTCGATCGGCTCGTTCGGCAGCAGGATCGGGAACGGCTTGGGGTTCGGCTTCCAGATGATCATCGCCAGCGTCTGCAGCAGCAGACTCATCCCCATCGCGGTGATCAACGGCGCCAGACGCGGCGCGGATCGCAGCCGTTTGTAGGCGAGCTTCTCGATCGTGAAGTTGAGCGCCGAACAGATAATCATGGCGCAGATCAACGAGAACAGCAGCAGGAGCCAGCCCGGCATGCCCGACGCCTCGAGCACCGTGACGACCGTCCAGCTCGTCAGCGCGCCGACCATCAGCACCTCGCCATGCGCGAAGTTGATCAGGTTGATGATGCCGTAGACCATCGTGTAGCCCAGGGCGACCAGCGCATACATGCTGCCGAGCACGAGGCCGTTGATGATCTGTTGGAAGAAGGTGTCCATCGCGATGCCACTCCACGGAGCTGCTAGCCCCTCGGCCCACTGGAGCAAGAGGCATGCCCCCACGTGGTAGAAGTCATTCTAGGCAGGGGGTCTGCTGCCTCCAGGGCAGTGCTTACCCGCTTGAATCCGTCGCGTGGGTGTCGTCCGGGCCGGCCTCGGCAACACCATCGCGGTGCCTCCAAGCGGCGAGCTTCTCGCCGATGCGCTGCTCCAGGCCCTGTGCGGTCGGGCGATAGAAGCGAGTCCCGACCAGCACGTCCGGCAGGCAGACGAAGCCGGCGCTGTAGGCCCCGGCTTCGTCGTGTGCATAGCGGTAGCCCGCACCGTGGCCGAGGTCCTTCATGAGCCGGGTCGGTGCGTTCCTGAGCTGCATCGGCACCGCAAGCGTTCCGTGCTGCGCCACGGCAGCGCGTGCGGCGCCGAAGGCCTTGTAGACGGCATTGCTCTTGGGCGCCACGGCCAGGTAGACGGCGGCCTGGGCCAGAGCCAGATCGCCTTCGGGGGAGCCCAGTCGCTCCCAGGTCTGCGCTGCGTCGTTGGCCAACGCAAGTGCACGTGGATCGGCCAGGCCGATGTCCTCGCTGGCCATGCGCACCAGGCGCCGCGCGACGTAGCGGGCGTCGACTCCGGCGTCGAGCATGCGCGCCAGCCAGTACAGCGCGGCGTCCGGCTGACTGGCCCGAACCGACTTGTGCAGGGCCGAGATCAGGTCGTAGAAGATGTCTCCGCCCTTGTCGCCGCGACGCAGCGACCCGGCCAGCGAGCGTTCCAGCAGGGACTCGTCGATCCGCGCGACCGGCCCGGCCGCCGCCACCGCGTTCTCGAGCGCATTCAGCAGGCGTCGGCCGTCACCGTCGGCATGCGCGACCAGCGCGGCGGCGGCGCCTTCGCTCAGCGGTGGCGCGGCCAGTGCGACACGGCCACGTTCGATCAGTGCGTGCAGTTCGGACTCGGCCAGAGGCTCGAGCACAAACACGCTGGCCCGCGACAGCAGCGCGGAATTGACTTCGAACGACGGGTTTTCGGTTGTCGCGCCGATGAAGCTGAACAGGCCCGATTCGACGTGCGGCAGAAAGGCGTCCTGTTGCGCCTTGTTGAAGCGATGCACCTCGTCGACGAACACCACGCAACGCCGGCCGGCGGCACGTTGCGCCTTGGCCTGCTCGACCGCGTCGCGGATGTCCTTGACCCCCGCCAGCACCGCCGACAGCACGATGAAGTGGGCACCGCTGGCCCTGGCCAGCAGACGGGCCAGCGTCGTCTTGCCCACCCCCGGCGGCCCCCAGAGCAGCAGCGACAGCAGCTGGCCGCTGTCCCAGGCCCGGCGCAAAGGGCGCCCGGGGCCGAGCAGGTGGGCCTGGCCGATGACCTCGTCGAGGTGGCGGGGACGCAGTCGCTCGGCCAGCGGTGCATCGACTGCGGGAATGTCGTCGAGCTCGGCCGCCGGCACCGGTGCCGGCTCGCCGAAAAGATCGCCGGCCAGGGCCACGTCAGTGCCGCGTCACTGCTCGATCACGGCCGTGCCCGGCGGAGGCACGAAACGGAATCGTTCTGCCGTCAGGGTGGGGTTGGCGACGAAGCCGCTGAACTGCATCCGCGAGCGCTGGCCGAATCCGTCGACGATCTCGAAGGCCACCAGCGTCTGCGCGTCCCGCAGGCCCACGCGAAGCTGCTGGATGGCGCTGTCGCGCGACCGTGGCAGTGCGCGGACCCATTGCACGCCGGCCTCGGCGGGTTCGGCGCTGAGCGTGAACTCGGCGTCGAGCCTGCCCCCGGTGAGCAGCGCTGCAGGCGTCGCGCCCAATGCCTGTTCGATCGGTCTCGAACTCGCCTGGCCCAGGTCCGCATCGTGGATCCAGACCTTGCTTCCGTCGGCAATGATCAGCTGGTCAACCGGCTTGTCGTAAGCGAATCGAAAGCGGTTTGGCCGCTGGAACTCGAACTCGCCGCGGCTCGTGCGCGTGCGTTTGCCGTCGGGCGACGTCACGGTCTGGACAAAACGCGCCTGACCGCTTTGCACCCCGGAGACGAATTCGCGCAGCGTGCGCACGGGATCCTGGGCCTGGGCCCGCAGACCCGGGGACAGCATCAGCAGGGAGCCTGCGATCACGACGCATCGCCGGGCGTTGGATGAGGGTGTCGTCGTCATGCCGGCGCCCCACCGTCGTCGCGCCGCGGCACCAGGATGTCCCGGTTGCCGTTGTGGCCCATCGCCGAGACCAGTCCGGACTGCTCCATCTGCTCGAGCAGCCGGGCAGCGCGGTTGTAGCCGATGCGCAGATGGCGCTGCACCAGCGAGATCGATGCCCGCTTGTGCTGCAGCACCACCGCCACCGCCTGGTCGTACATCGAGTCGCCTTCGCCGCCACCCGTGGACGAGCCTGGCGCGCCAACCCCGTCGCCGCCCTCGCCTTCGAACACGCCGCCTTCAAGAATGCCTTCGATGTAGTTGGGCTCGCCCTGGGTCTTGAGGTACTCGACGACACGGTGCACCTCGTCGTCGCTGACAAAAGCCCCATGCACGCGCACCGGCAGGCCGGTGCCGGGCGCGAGGTAGAGCATGTCGCCCTGGCCGAGCAGGGCCTCGGCGCCCATCTGGTCGAGGATGGTGCGGCTGTCGATCTTGCTGCTGACCTGGAAGCTGAGCCGGGTCGGGATGTTCGCCTTGATGAGGCCCGTGATCACGTCGACGCTCGGCCTCTGTGTCGCCAGTACGAGGTGGATGCCCGCGGCACGCGCCTTCTGCGCCAGGCGGGCGATCAACTCCTCGATCCTCTTGCCGACGACCATCATCAGGTCGGCGAGTTCGTCGATCACGACGACGATCTGCGGCAGGCGCTCCAGCGGCTCAGGCTGCTCGGGCGTCAGGCTGAAGGGGTTGCCGATGTGCTCGCCACGCTCGGCCGCCTCGGCGATCTTCTTGTTGTAGCCCGAGAGGTTGCGCACTCCGAGCTTGCTCATGGTGCGGTAGCGGCGCTCCATCTCGCCGACGCACCAGTTCAACGCGTTGGCCGCCTGCTTCATGTCGGTGACGACAGGCGCCAGCAGATGCGGGATGCCCTCGTAGACGCTCATCTCGAGCATCTTCGGGTCGATCAGGATCAATCGGACATCACGCGCCTCGGCCTTGTAGAGCATGCTCAGGATCATCGCGTTGATGCCCACCGACTTGCCGGCCCCGGTGGTGCCTGCAACCAGGCAATGTGGCATCTTCGCCAGGTCAGCCACCACCGGCTTGCCGACGATGTCCTTGCCCAGGCCCATGGTCAGCAGCGATGCGCTGGCGTTGTAGACCTCCGAGCCCAGGATCTCCGACAGGCGGATCGTCTGCCGACGTGCGTTGGGCAGTTCCAGCGCCATCGTCGTCTTGCCGGGGATGACCTCCACGACCCGGATGCTGACCAGCGACAGCGATCGCGCCAGGTCCTTGGCCAGATTGACGACCTGGGAACCCTTCACACCCGTGGCGGGTTCGATCTCGTAGCGGGTGATCACCGGGCCAGGCGCAGCGGCCACGACCTGCACGTCGACACCGAAGTCCTTGAGCTTCTTCTCGATCAGTCGCGAGGTCATCTCCAGCGACTCGTGGGCCACCGGTGCGTCTCGGCCACCCGCAACGGCGTCGAGCAGATCGACCTGCGGGAGCTTGGTATCGGAGAGCTCGACAAACAACGGCGCCTGGCGCTCCTTGGCCACGCGCTGCGACTTCGGTACATCGGTCAGGGTTGGCTGGATCACCAGTGCCGCAGGCACCGCCCGGGCGGCGGGTGTGGCCTTGGCAAGCCCTTCGACCTGCGGGCCGTCCTCCGGTGTCGCGGCTGGCACCGCGGTATCGGCCTCAACACCGTCGGCAAGTCGCTCAAGCAACGCCCGCTCGCCCAGGCGGCGGTCTTCTTCGGCGGCACGGCGGTCCTGCGCCCGGGTGCGGAAGCTCTCGATCCAGGCTCCGATGCCTTCGGCGACAGCCAGCCAGGAGAAGCGCAGTGCCATCGCCGCCCCGGCCACGGCCAGCGCGATCCAGGTCACGCCCGAGCCGGCAAAGCCCAGCCAATGCATCGACGCCTGACCCAGCGTGAAACCCAACACGCCACCCGAGTGGCCAGGCAAGGCCGACTCAAACCGGTATAGCCGTGTCCATTCGAGAGCTGAACTGGCGCACAACAACATCGCCAGCCCGAGCCAGAAGGCCCACAGCGGCCACGACGCGGTCGCATCCGACGACGGTCCGCGCAGCCAGCGGGCGAGCGCCGATAGCCAGGCACGCAGGCCCACCGGCACCAGCCACCAGGCGCTGAACCCGAAGACAAAGAAGGCAAGATCCGAGACGCGGGCCCCGGCGACTCCGATCCAGTTCCGGATGGCACCTCCGTCACCCGACGTGGTGAAGGCGCGATCGGCACCGTCGTGGCTGGCCAGCGCCAGCAACAACAGCAGCCATGCCAGACTGCCAGCGACTACGGCCAGCGGCCGAAACCAGGGAATCACGGGCGCGGCGGTCTCGTCCGCCGAAGCGCCGAGGCCTGCCGGACCCTGCAGGAATCCGAGAGGAAAACTCATTCCGCCATTGTGCCCGGCAGGGCGCGCTTCCTGGAGCAGGCGGTCCT
>JAJTGU010000331.1 GCA_021297985.1 Rubrivivax sp. | reverse complement strand
CGGGTGAGTCTGCCAAATCCGCCGTTCACCGCGCCAGTGCTGGCTCGCGGCCGAGTTCAGGTCGCCAAACTGCGGTTTCTAGGATCAGTGCCCAGGCACCTGGCTCGGGCACGGGGGCGGTTGAGTAGCGGTAGGTCGAGAAGTACTCGTTGTCGATCGTGCGCAGCGTGTCGTCGATGCGGATCGTGTCGAACGCCACCGTTCCGGCCCAACCGTGGAATTCCACGGTGTCGAAGGCGGGCGTGACTGAAAACTGCGCCACCTGGGTGACCCCGGCGGACAGCGTCACGGTGAACGGCCCGGTGTCGCACGTGAAGTTGCAGTACCCGCCCGTGCTGCCCGGCAGCGGCGCGGCGTTCGAGGGCTGGAAGATCCTGAAGCCGAACGCGTACAGCGGCATCGCTGAGGTGAGCGTCTGGCTCTCGTAGCCGCTGAGCACCAGGTTGTCCTCGCCCGGGATCGGCTGGCCGTAGCCGGTGGTGTCGATGTTGAAGCTTTGCCCCGGATCGGCCTGGAACGCAAACGGCGCGGCGCTGAAGCTGGGCACGCCGCCCAGGCTGGACGGCAGCGAGGCCTTGGCCGGGCCGGCAGCGGCGACAAAGGCCGCTTCGTTGTTGTAGACGCTGGCCTGGGCCGCCAGCGGGACCGCGGCAAAGGTCGCCAGGACCAGGGTCGCCTCGATCGGGAATCGGGTGCGCCTGAACATCGAAACCTCCAGTGGGTGGGAACCTTTCGGAGGTTGCGTGGCCGACCCGCGCTCGACCATCCCCAACGCTAGGGATGATCTGACGCGAAACCGAGTCCGATCACCACTCCCGCAACTTCGTCCGCAGCCGCGCGATGGACTGGCTGTGGAGCTGGCAGACGCGGCTTTCGGTGACGCCCAGAACGGCGGCGATTTCCTTCAGGTTCATGTCGTGCTCGTAGTACATGCTCATCACGTACTGCTCGCGTTCGGGCAGGTGCTTGATCGCCACGACCAGGGCCTCGCGCATGCGGCGGTCCTGCAGCCGGGCCATGGGGTTGGCCTCGTCGTCGGCGACGTGGCGGTCCAGGAAGTCCTCGTCGCCGTCGTCGCCGCTCATGTCCTCCAGGTAGATCAACTGGGTGCCGCGCACCTTGCCCAGCAGTTCCTGGTAGTCGACCAGGCTCAGGCCCATCTCGCGGGCGATCTCGCTTTCGCTCGGGGCGCGGCCGTGGCGCTGCTCGAGCTTGTGCACGGCGGCCTCGATGCTGCGCTGGTGGCGGCGGTCACCCCGGCTCATCCAGTCGTTGCCACGCAGCTCGTCGAGCATCGCGCCTCGGATGCGCTGGGTGGCAAAGGTCTCGAACTGCACGCCCTGGGCGGCGTCGAACCGGCCCAGCGCGTCGGACAGGCCGATCATGCCCACCTGCACCAGGTCGTCGAGTTCGACGTTGGCCGGCAGCTTGGCGATCATCTGGTGCGCCAGGCGCCGCACCAGCGGGCTGTACTGCTTGAGCAGGGCGTTGGCGTCGAGTTGACCTTTGGCGGTGTACATGGTCTGGGCTCTGGTCGGAGTGCGGTTCAGGGAAGTCGGGTCTGCGGTGGCGGCGCTTGGGCGGGCCGTCAGGCGCGGGCGTCGCTGGCGACGTGGCGGCCCCGTGGGGCACGCTCGGGCCAGGCAGCCGGCTGGCTCGGGTCGATCGAGAGTTGCATGGCGAGCAATTCGCTCAGCTCGCGTGGCGCCGGCTGCGAGTCGAGCGCTGCGGGGTCGACTTCGGCCCAGCCGTGCAGCAGTGCACCGAGGAAGCCGTCCAGGCAGCGCGCGACACTGCCCGCGATGGCCTCGCCTCGCGGGGTGCCGGGGCGCCCCGCCAGCACAAGGTCGAACGTCATCAGCTCGCACCGTTGGGCCAGCAGCTTGGCCGCCGCGTAGGCGTGCTTGACGCTCTCCGGGTGATCGGCCGCCAGCAGGATCGGCCTGGCGGCCCGCCGCACGAACATCCGAGCCAGATGGGCCGCTTCGGCGTGCAGCACGATGGCGTCGCATTGCGGCGCAGCGCGCTGGATGGCATCGACGAAGCCGGCTGCCGATCCACGGGTGTCGACAAAGGCCAGCGGCAGGCCACGCGCTGCCAGGTAGGACAGCCGGGGTGCGACCCTGACGATGCCGGAGGCGATGTCGAGCCGCGTCAGTTCAGCAGCCGCCTGTGAATGCGCCGAGGCATCGACCACCAGCACCTCGCGGCCCTGGGCGGTGAGTTCGGCGGCGACGCGGTCCAGCACCAGCCCCGCAAAGGCGACGTGTGGATTGGCCACCAGGGGCAGCAGCCGCTGGCGGTGACCCGCGAACAGCCGGCGCAGGCCGTCGGCCTGGTCGAGCATGCCGGCCTGCGAAGGGGCGTAGAAGTCGCGCATGGAGTCGGGGTGTCGTCGGTTCGGGGTGCTGCCGGCGATCACGCCACGGCGGCGGCAAGGCCGGTGTTGGCGGCCGCGTGCGCCGCCACGTGGGGCAGGCCGGCGAAGATCAGGCTCACGTCGCCCTCGTCGAGCTTCCAGGCCGAGCCGGTTGCCGCCTTCATCGCGCGCTGCACCAGCGCGCCGGCGGACAGGCGGTGCCAGTCCTCGGGCACCCGCTGGCCATTGGCCACGGCCAGCACCTTGACCCGGTGGCGGATCACGGCGTCCAGCGCGGGGGCGAGCTTCACGGCCTCGTCGATCTTGCTCAGCACCAGACCGGCGCAGGTGCCGGCACGGTAGGCGATCAGCTGATCCTCGAGGGTTTCACCTTGCGCCGAGGCGTTGAGGACCAGGATGCGCTTGATGCTGCGGTGGCTGAGCATTTCCATCAGCTCCTTGGTGCGGCTGTCGCGCTGTCCAATCCCGGCGGTGTCGATCAGCACCATGCGCTTGCTGGACAGAAGCTCGAGCAGGTCGTCCAGGCTGGCGCGGTCATGTGCCGTGTGCACCGGAACACCCAGGATGCGGCCATAGGCCCGCAACTGCTCGTGGGCGGCCACGCGGTAGGCGTCGAGCGTGATCAGCCCGAGGTTGGCCGCACCATACCGGGTGGCAAACGCGGCGGCCAGCTTGGCGGTGGAAGTGGTCTTGCCGACACCGGTGGCGCCGACCATGGCGTAGACACCGCCCTGCTCTTCCAGGGCCGGCTCGCGCTCGGCGGTCGCCAGGTTGCGCTCCAGCACGCTGGCGGCCCAGGCGGCTTCGTCGCCGTCGGCGGGCAAACCTTCGAGCAGCTTGCGCACGAGCGCTGGCGAGAAGCCGATCTCCATCAGCTTCTGCGACAGCTGGGCCTGACGCGGCTGCCGCTGGAGCTTCTCCATGTACGCCAGGGCGCCGAAGCGCTGCTCGATCAGGCCCCGCATCTCGCGCAGTTCGCTGGACAGCAGGGCCATCTGCTCGCTCTGTGGCGCGGGCTCGGTGCCACGACCCCCTCGGCCGGCGACGCCGGCCAAGGCGGCGGATCCGGCATCGATGCCCAGGACCACGTCGTCCAAAACCGGCAGCTCGAGCGCAGCCGCTGACGCGGACGCCGCGGCGCTGCCACGCGCAGCACGCGCCATCGCCGATTCGACTTGAGCGACCGGGGCCGCGGCGCTGGACTCGGCGGCGCGACGCTTGAGCATGCGATCGCGCACATAGCCCTGGAAGGACAAGGTACTCATCTCCAGCGCCTGCACGTCCTGCTGCACGCTGCTGGCCGGAGCATCGAAGGCCGGCTCGGTGCGGACGCCGTCCTTGCGGCCTTCGGTGCGGGTGTCCTGGCGGGTGTCCTGGCGGGTCTCCTTGCGGGCTTCCTTCGGCAGGTCCCTGGGGGCTTCCTTGCGGGTCTCCAGTCGCGGCTCGAGCAGGGCCTGCTGGCGCTGCTCCATCCGCTGCTGCAGGCTGCCGGTGGGGCTGGCCGCAGCCGCGCGCGGCTGGGCCACGTGTTCGAGCTGATGCACGCTCTCCGGAGCCATCGCCAGCACCTCCACGCCCTCGGCGCACGGGCGGGTGGACATCACGACGGCGTCGTCGCCGAACTGCTGGCGCACCAGGGCCAGGGCGTCGCGCGAGGTGCGGGCGGTGAAGCGCTTCAAGTTCATGCTGTGGCTCCGATGACGGAAGCGATTCGGATCGAATGCGTATCAGGGATCTCGCTGTGCGCGAGGACCTTCAGACGGGGTGCTGCGCGCTTGAGCAGGCGTGACAAGGGCGCGCGGAGCGCATCGGGGACCAGCAGACAGGCGGGCTGCCCCATGTCCTCTTGTGCGCGGGCAGTGTCCGCGGCATTGCGCGTCAGGGTGTCGGCGACCCCGGGGTCGAGCGCCGCACCGTGCGGCGACGCCAGGGCCTGGCCGATCAGCCGTTCCAGGTCCGGCGCCAGTGCGATCACGTCAAGCTCGCGGCTGGAGCCGTAGATCTGCTGCACGATGGCGCTGGACAGGTGCACTCGCACGCGGCGGGCCAGCTCGGCGGCGTCGCCGGTGGTCGGCGCGTGTTCGGCCAGGCAATCGATGATCGAGCGCATGTCGCGGATGTGCACGCCTTCCTCGAGCAGCAGCTGCAGCACGCGCTGGAGCGTGGCGATGCCGACCATCTTCGGCACGACATCCTCGATCAGTTTCGGAGCCAGCTTTGTCACGTGATCCACCAGTTGTTGCACCTCGACGCGACCGAGCAACTTGGCCGCGTGAACCTGCATCAAGTGTGAGAGGTGGGTGGCGATGACGGTCGCGCAATCAACGACCGTAAACCCGCTCATTTGGGCCAGCTCCCGGTTCTGCTCCTCGATCCACACCGCCGGCAGGTTGAACGCCGGATCGACCGTCGCGGTCCCCGGAAGACGCGTGGTCGCTCCGCCGGGGTTGATGGCCAGGAACCGCCCCGGGTAGGCCTGGACTTCGCCGACGACCGCACCGCGCAGCGTGACGCGGTACATGTCCGGCGCCAGCTCGAGGATGTTGTCGCGGATGTGCACCGGCGGCGGCAGGAAGCCCACGTCCTGGGCGAACTTCTTGCGCACGCCCTTGATGCGGCCGAGCAGGTCGCCGCCCTTGGTCTTGTCGACCAGCGCGATGAGGCGGTAGCCGACCTCCAGCCCGAGCGTGTCGACCGGCTGCAGGTCGTCCCAGCTGGCCTCGGTCGACGCCGGCTTGACCTCGGCCCGCTCCGCAAACTGCGGCTGCTCGGCGCGGCGTCGCTGGCTGCGGTGCAACTGCCAGGCCAGTGCCGCCAGCGCCCCCCCCATGATCAGGAAGACCAGGTGCGGCATGCCGGGGATCAGCCCCAGCGCCAGCAGGATGGCTGCCGTGATGCCGAAGGCCCGCGGCGAGTCGAAGACCTGGCTGCTGATCTGGCTGCCGATGTCGGACTCCTTGCCGACCCGCGAGATGACGAGTGCCGCCGCGACCGAGATCAACAGCGCCGGGATCTGCGCCACCAGCGCGTCGCCGACGGCCAGCATCACGTAGTTCTCGGCGGCCTGGCCCGCCGACAGGCCATGCATGGCCATGCCGATGACGAAGCCGCCGATCATCGTGATGAACAGGATCAGCAGGCCCGCGATCGCGTCGCCGCGCACGAACTTGCTCGCACCGTCCATCGAGCCGAAGAAGTCGGCCTCCTCGGCCACCTCGCTGCGGCGGCGCCGGGCTTCCTTCTCGTCGATCAGACCGGCGTTCAGGTCGGCGTCGATCGCCATCTGCTTGCCCGGCATCGCATCGAGCGCAAACCGTGCGCCGACTTCCGCGATGCGCTCGGCACCCTTGGTGACGACGACGAAGTTGATGACGACCAGGATGGCAAAGACGATCAGGCCGACAGCGAAGTTGCCCCCGATCAGGAAGTGACCGAAGGCCTCGATCACCTTGCCCGCGGCGCCAGGGCCGGTATGGCCCTCCATCAGCACGACCCGGGTCGAGGCGATGTTCAGGCTCAGGCGCAGCAGCGTCGTCGCCAGCAGCACTGTCGGCAGCGCCGCGAAGTCCAGCGGCTTGACCATCTGGGTGCTGACGAACATCACCATCAGGGCCAGCGCGATGTTGAAGGTGAACAGGATGTCCAGCAACAGCGGCGGCAACGGCAGGACCATCATCGCCAGCATCAGCACGACGAAGACCGGCAGCACGATCGCCTTGGCACCGCTTCCGGAGCGGAACAGGCCGTTCATCCAGGCGACGACGGGGTTCGAATTCACAGCTCAGGCTCCCGGCGTGCGGCCGCGGCAGTACGGGCCGACACGAAACGATCGGACAGCGGGTCCATGTCCTCCGGGACTTCAGGCGTCGGCTCGGCCAGCCTGGCCGCCTGCGGCGTGCCGGCCGCTTCACGGAGCTGGAAGACCCAGGCCAGCACCTGGGCCACGGCGGTGAAGAGCCGGGCCGGGATCTCCTGGTCCAGCTCGGTGTGGGCGTAGAGGGCCCGCGCCAATGGAGGCGCCTGCAGCACCGGCACCCGATGCTCCTTGGCCAGGTCTCGGATCCGCATCGCCAGCAGATCGGCGCCCTTGGCCACGACCCTGGGTGCCGAAACACCGCCGGGTTCGTACTTCAGCGCCACGGCGTAGTGGGTCGGGTTCATCACGACCAGGTCGGCCGTCGGCACGGCGGCGAGCATCCGCTTGCCGGCCAGTTGCTGCATCAGGCCGCGCCGGCGCGCCTTGATCTCCGGGTTGCCCTCGGCCTCCTTGAACTCCTGCTTCATCTCCTGCACCGTCATGCGCAGACGCCTCAGCAGCAGGTGGCGCTGCAGCGGCACGTCCACCAGCGCAAAGACGGCCAGCACGCCGGCCATCAGCAGGAGGCCGCCCTGAACCAGGCCACCGGCCTCGGCCAGCGCGGTGGGCAAGGCCATGCCCAGCAGCCGCAGGTGCTGCGGCCAGACATGCACGAGCCAGGCAAAACCCACCGCCGACAAGAGGCTCGCAAGCAGGATCGCCTTCAGCGCCTGCGTCATCTGCTGCATGCCGAACAGCCGCTTGACGCCGGCCAGTGGATTGAGCGGCTCCGCCTTGGGCATCAGCGGCTTCATCGTGAAGTTCCAGCCGCCCGAAAGCAGTCCCGCGGCCAGCGCCAGCACCGCCATCAGCACGCCGATCGGGACGATCAGGCCCAGACCCTGGAGGCTTTGCTCCAGCAGCCGCTCCCCCATGCCACGGGGCTGCGCCAGCGTGGCCGCGTCGAAGCGCAGACCGTCCTGGAGCAACTGTCGGACATACGCGATGCCCTGGGGTGCGAGCAGCGACAAGCCGGCCACGGCAACCCCCAGGGCCACGAAGTGACCGAGGTCACGCGAGCGCGCGACCTGGCCGTCTTCACGGGCCTTGTCGATCTTGCGCTGGGTAGCGGGGAGGTTGCGGTCCTGGGCGTTCTGCTCGGCCATGGCGATGCTTCATCACCCCGGATTCGGGGCATCGCCATGGTGCCGGCCTGGCGGCCGGGCTTGAGCCGGAAAAGAAGGGCAAGTCCGGCCCTGATGTCGGCGGCTGCTGCCGCCGCGTGTTGATCAGGCGGGGCCGGGGGTGCCTTCGTCGGGTGCGGGCGGCACAACGGCCTCCGCATCGGGGCCGGAGTCCGGATCCGGCGTCTCGGGCGTGCTGCCCGGGCCGGCGGCCTTGCGCTGGGCCTTTTCTTCTTTCTTTCTCTTCTTGGCCAGCTCGCGCTGGCGCTTTTCGAAACCGTAGTTCGGTGTGGCCATGAACAACTCTCTCCGCTTTGGACAGTGCCGACGTTAACCGACGGCTGCGGAGTGCCAGCGTCAGCGACCGATGCGGTCGGTGGTTTCAGCGCCTTGCTGGCGCGTGGCTCCCAGTGCCTTGCGCGCCTCTTCTTCTTCCTGAATGGCCTGGGCCCGGGTGCGACAGCGTGTCACCGGCCTCAGGCTGCCGACCGGCACCTCACGCGTGCAGACCTGCTGGTCGGCGGCAGCGGTTTGTGGGGTGACCGCTGTACCGGCGGCTGACGGCGGGGGGCTTGCACAAGCGCCGAGTAGCGCCAAGGACAAGGTCGAAGCAAGTGCAGCGGCCGGAACTCGAAAACCCATGGTCGTGTCGGGAAGGCGTGGACAGCGGAGAAGTCTAGTCGCCACATCCCCTCATGCCCAAAGTCCTGCCCTGATGGGCAGTCTTGGGCCCGGTCTAGAACCCCAGGCTGGCCAGAAGGTCGTCGACCTCGCCCTGGTTGCTGACCACGTCGGTGCGGCCTTCGGCGTTGACGACCGGGCCGTTGAGTACGTTCGGATCGACCTTTTCGCGCTGCTCGGGGGGTACCACCGAGACCAGCAGCTTGACCAGGCTGTCCTCCAGGTCGTTGGCCAGTGACACGACCTTGGCCACGACCTGGCCCGTCAGGTCATGGAAGTCCTGGGCCATCATGATGTCGGTCAGGTGGCCGTCGATGCGCCCGGTGTGCACCTCGACATCCTTGGCGAAGTTGAGCACGGCGCCCGAGGCGACCGCCTTGACCGGGTCGGCAACGATGGCGGCGGCCAAGGCGCGCGTCGCTTCGCTGATCTGTTGGTGCTCGGCCTTGGCCTGGTCGACCGAGTTCAGGACCTTGTTCGCGGCATCGGCGGTCTTGGTCGCGATGTACGACAGCCGGCTGCGTGCGTCGGGCAGGCCATCGGTCGCGAGTTGCAGCTTGGGCATCACGCCGAGCTGGCGCATCGTGTCATGCAGGACACGCGTGATCGAGCCGATCTGCTGGAACACCTCGGGACTCACCACCAAGGGTTGAGCCGGCGCCAGCGTCGAAATGTCTTCCATCTTCATGTTGTTGTCCCGAGGAGGTGGTGAGGGTTCAGACGGTGGCGGCGAGCTTTTGCAGGATCTTCTGCACTTTCTCTTCCAGCGTGGCCTTGGTGAAAGGCTTGACGATGTAGCCGGCAGCGCCGCTTTGGGCCGCCAGCACGATGTCTTCCTTGCGCGCTTCGGCGGTGACCATCAGCACGGGGATGTGCTTCAGGCTTTCGTCGGCCTTGACGGCCTTCAGCAGCTCGAAGCCGTTCATGTTCGGCATGTTGATGTCCGAGACGACGAAGTCGAAGCGGCTGGCCTTCAGCATGTTCAACGCCACGACGCCGTCCTCGGCCTCGTCCGCGTTGTTGCAGCCCATCTCCTTGAGCAGGCCGCGCACGATGCGGCGCATCGTCGAGAAGTCGTCGACGACGAGGAACTTCAGGTCTGCGGGATTCATCGAGGGGGCTCCTGGAGATGTGGCTGAGCGTTGAGAGGGAGTGGGCGGACGCCGGATGCTGGCGGGCCGGGGTGGCGGGTCCGAGCAGCGTGCTTGCAGCTCTTATCGGGCGCTCGGAAGCGGACTTGAGGGCGGATTTCCGGTCGCAGTCGCTGGGCTGGACGGCCCCATGGCTGACCCTGCGGGCTGCGTCTGCGGGCTGCTGCGGAACACCCGTTCCTCGGCATCCCGGTTCATCACGATGATGCTGATGCGGCGATTGGCCGGCGCTGTGGGGTCGGCGGGGTCGAACGGCGTACTCGCCGCCAGGCCTTGCACACGCAGCACCTGGTCGGCCGGAAGCCCCCCGGTGACCAGTTCGCGCCGCGACGCGTTGGCACGGTCGGCCGACAGCTCCCAGTTGCCGAATCCTCGTGCGCCTCCGGCAAACGGCAGGGCATCGGTGTGCCCCTCGAGGGTCAGCCGGTTGGGCACCTCGGACAGGACCTCGCCCACCGCGCGCAGGAGATCGCGCATGTAGGGCTGCACTTCGGCGCTGCCGCTGGCGAACATCGGTCGCTGGTTCTCGTCGACGATCTGGATGCGGAGGCCGTCGGCTGTCATGTCGAGCAGGATCTGCTTGGTCATCTCTGCCAGCTTGGGGTTGCTGGCGAGCTTGTCCTCGACTTTTGCCTTGAGTTCCTCGAGCCGTACCCGTTCGGCCCGTGCCTGCTGCTCCTTCAGCGCCTGCAGGTTGATCGTGCTCTTGGCGGCGTCGACGTCGCCGCGCTTGACCTGGCCCACGGTTCGCGACAGGTCCTCGCCGCCGCCGCGGATGACGTGCGACGAGTCGCCCGCCCCGGACCCCGCAGACAGCAGCGCGATCTTCAGCGGACTCGCAAAGTAGTCGGCGATGCCCTTCTTGTCGCCCTCGCTGGTGCTGCCCAGCAGCCACATCAGCAGGAAGAAGGCCATCATCGCCGTCACGAAGTCGGCGTAGGCGATCTTCCAGGCCCCGCCGTGCGCCGCATGCCCGCCCTTCTTGACGCGCTTGACGATGATCGGCTGAAGCTTCTTGGCGTCTCCTGCCATGGCTTACTTCTTGCCCTTCACGTGGGCTTCGAGTTCGCCGAAGGTCGGCCGGTCGATCGAGAACAACACCTTGCGGCCGAATTCGACCGCCACCTGCGGCGCGTAGCCCTGCATGCTCGCCAGCAGCACGGTCTTGATGCACTGCAGCTCCTTGGAACCGGCTTCGTTCTTCTGCTCGAGCAGGCCGGCCAGCGGCTCGGCAAAGGCATAGGCCAGCAAGATGCCGAGGAAGGTTCCGACGAGGGCCGAGCCGATCATCGCGCCCAGCACCGCCGGCGGCTGGCCGACCGAACCCATGGTCTTCACGACACCCAGCACGGCTGCCACGATGCCGAACGCCGGAAGGCCGCCCGCAATGCGCTGGATGGCCGCCACCGGGGCATGCGCCTCGTGGTGGTGGGTCTCGATCTCGCTGTCCATCAGCGACTCGATCTCGTGGGCGTTCAGGTTGCCCGAGACCATCATCCGCAGGTAGTCGGTGACGAACTCGGTCACGTGGTGGTCGTTGCCGACCTGCGGATACTTCTGGAACAGCGCGCTCGAGTGCGGATCCTCGACGTCCTTCTCGATCGACATCAGGCCTTCCTTGCGGGCCTTCTGCAGGATGTCGTAGAGCAGCGCCAGCAACTCCATGTAGCGCGCCTTGTTGTGCTTGCTTCCCTTGAAGCACGCGATCGTCCCCGCGATCGTGGCCTTGACCACCGGCATCTGGTTGTTGACCAGGAAGGCGCCCAGGGTGGCACCGCCGATCAACGCCATTTCCCAGGGCAG
Organism: Rubrivivax sp.; assembly: GCA_021297985.1. Taxonomy (GTDB): domain Bacteria; phylum Pseudomonadota; class Gammaproteobacteria; order Burkholderiales; family Burkholderiaceae_C; genus Rubrivivax. The sequence continues at coordinate 18,194 of JAJTGU010000331.1, read as the reverse complement.
CGCCTTGAGGATGGGGCCCATGTTGCCGCCGTGCGCGACGAAGACGCCGAACACGCAGCCCAGGACGACAACCCAACCGATGATGACGAACATGGTGCGGCGGACGAATGACGGATGGAGGACGCAGCGCGAGCTGCGGGGTCAAGGAGCCGCGCGCCGTTGGCGCGCCACTCCATCCGGGTTATCGGCGTCCGCTGTCCGCGATTGAGGCTGGCCCCATGCGCCAGGCCAGAACCGGCTTGCCTGGCCGGCTCTGGAGCTGGTAATCCGGCACGCGCCGGATGTCTGCCGGCACGTTGAACTCCAGGCTGACCAGCCAGGTGCCGGGGCGCATCTCGGCATTGGCCTTGTCCCAGGCGTGTTCCATGCTTTCAGGGCGCTGGAAGACGTAGACGAGGTCGTAGGCGCTCCAGTCCGCCGCCCACATGTCGCCGCGGGTGATGGTGGCGAACGGGCAACGCCGTCGAGCGAGCCAGGCCCACATGCCGCTCCATTCGATGCCGTGCAACTCGGCCCGCGGCCACTGCTCGTGCAACGCCGACAGGCCATGTCCCAGACCGCAGCCGGCATCCAGGATTCGCCGGGGTGGGTCGCCCGGCCAGCCCCAGGCCAGGCCTTCGAGCGCGTTTCCCGGCGTCGGGTACAGCGGCGCATCCCGCCAGGCGCCCTTCGGGTACAGCAGCCACAGCGGCACCGCGGCCAGGGCCCAGGTCCAGGCCGGAACGTCCGAGCCCGCGACCAGCACGACCGACAGCGGAAACCCGCCCAGCACGATCAGGCGCCGCCAGCGCGACGCGACCAGCAGCGTCCAGACCGCACCGGTCGCCACGCCCGCCAGCACGGCCCAGACCTGCGACCACTCGAAGGTCTCCACCACCAGTCGCACGAACACGAACACCGCCCAGGCCGAGATCCAGGCCAGCACCGCCGGCACCGGCCACATCCGGAAGAACGCCGCGACACGGATCAGACCGTGAAGGTCATCCGGGGACGATGGGGGGGTGGCCGGGCGTCTGCTGCGCATGTTGGGGACAGGCGGATCATCATGCCAGACAGATCCGGCTGCGGCCGTGGGTGGCCGTCGGCGGCCCTCAGGCCATGGCCAGCAGGCGATCGTGCGGTGGACGGACCCGGACCCGATCGGACGGAACCGCGCACTTGATCGAGTAACGCCGATCCAGCGTGTCGCGCAGGGCCGGCTCGCCGAGCGCGTTGCCGCTCGCCGCCACCAGGCTCGCCACATAGGGCAGATTGGCCCGTCGACCGAGGCCGATGACGATGCCGAGTTCGCCGCTGGCCAGTTCGACAAAACTGCCCGGTGGGTACAGGCCGACCGACTTCAGCAGCGCGGCACCGATCTCGTCGGGCCGACCCGTCGCGGCATCGATGCAGGCCTCGCGAGCGGCCTGCACCGGCGAGACCGGCTTGCGCGTGGCACGCAAGCTGATCTTGGCGCAGAAGATGTCGACCCGGCGCAACAACCGGGCCAGCACGACAGCGGTCGCCTGCCCCGCCAACGGACCGGCGAGCGGCGAGCCGTCGTGATGCTGGCGAACGATCCCGAGAAGCAAGGCGTCGGTCATGCCTGCGGCCTCGATCATGGCCGCGCCAGCGCCGGGATGGGCGTCGAGCTGGGCGCGCATCGCCGCGGTCGGCGCCACCTCGGACTGGGCCAGCCGGTCCTGCAGCTTGTGCATCGCGACGTTCATCGTCAGCGCCGCCATACCCAGGGTGTCGATCTGCTCGCCCGGCAGGCCGAGTTGCCTGGCAGCCGCCTCAGCCATCAGCATCACCAGCATCGCATGATGACTGGCGTAACGCTCCGTCGACTGGCCTGCCTGGTAGACCAGGTAGTACAAGGATCCGTCGCTTCGACGGAGGGCCAGGTCGGAAGCACACTTGTGGATCGCGACAAGACGTTGTGGCCAGTCGCCATCGGGTGCAATGGATCGCATCGCCACATCGTGTCGAGTCACCAGCTCTTCCCACTGTTCGGGCAGGCTGAGCGCGGCTCGCGTGCCTGGAACACTCGCCTGCTCGGGGCGAACGGCCGCGACCTGCTTCAGCGTCGCGCCCTGGCGCAGCGCCGTGTCCATGGCCGCTGCCAGCCGACGGCGCCACTCGGCGGTTTCCGACTCCTCGACGTACAAGGGCTTAGCGACCAGTGCACGCAACTGCGGGATGTCGGCAATCTTCTGCCCCGGTGCCAGCATCAGTTGACCCGTCGCGGCGTACAAGCCAAAAGGCAGCGGCTCGCCGGGTCGCAGGTGGTTGGGGGAGAAGGCAACGAGCTTCACGTACCGGATTTCGGCCGCTTGCCGGAGGCCTTGAGCTCTTTGCGGCGGGCCGGCGTCATCGTTCCTGGATCGCAAAAAAAAAAGGCGGGCCCCGAAGGACCCGCGAAGAGCACAGATAACTGTGCCAGGAGGAGACGAGCAAGAAAATCGGAAAGAGGAGGATCGGGTTCGGGTCTGTCGACGCGTTGCCCGTTCATCGGCAGCGTTGCCGGTGATCTTGAGGCCCGTTGGGTCCGGCGACCCGCAAGAAGTTCACGACTGGACTGGAGAGAGCTCTCCAAACCCCCGAAGCGAGTGGCCCGCACGGCGCAATCAGGCGTCCAGCGCCACGGCGCCCAGGGTGCCAGCGGCCTTGCCCTTCCCGGCGCGGGCCGGCGGCTCGCACAGGCCGCAGACGTAGTGCTTGGCGATCTCGTGCGGGTGGGTGACGTAGTGGCCGCCACATTGCCGGCACGGCGTCATCGTCAGCATGCCGTTGTCGACGAACTTCACCAGTCGCCAGGCCCGCGTCACCGACAGCAAGGGCTCCAGGCCCTGGCTGGTCATCTGCTCGGCGTAGAGCTGGTAGGCCTTGATGATGGTGTCGATCTCGTCCAGCGCGGCGGTCTTGTTCAGGTACTCGTGGATGTTGAGGAACAGGCTCGCGTGCAGATTGGGCTGCCAGGTCATGAACCAGTCGGTCGAAAACGGCAACTGGCCCTTGCTCGGGCTCTTGCCTGCGACCTCCTTGTACAGGCGCAGCAGGCGCTCGTAGCTGAGGTCGGTTTCGCTTTCCAGCACCTGGAGCCGGGCGCCCAGGTTGATCAGCGTGACAGCACGTTCGATCTGCCTCGCTTCGGTGAGGATGCTCTTGACGCGGGCCATGTTCGGTTCGCTTCTGATGTGGACTTCTTGGACCCGCTTGCGCGGCGCAGGAGAGGGCGGGTGTGCGGTCAGGTCAGGCGGCTTCCTTGTGGCGGCCGGCCATCAGGATGCTGGCGTGCAGGCGGCTCATGCCGTCGTTGGCGGACCCCTTGCCGTGGCTGGTGAGCAGGTTCCAGACCAGGTCGTCGTCCATCCGGATGCGGCACAGCAGCTGGTTGCCGCCGGCGACCTTCATCATCTGTGCCGGGGTCAGCGCGCCCAGGATGGCTGCGGTGTCCTCGCTCACGCCAAGCCGGAACAGGGCCTGCTCGCGATCCGTGCGGATCAGGCTCTGGGCGAGCATCAGGTAGCTGAGGTTGGCTTCGCGGATCTCGGCGAGGATCTGTTCGGTTGTCATGGTCGGTACTCCTGTGTGCGTGGACGTTGAATCGATGAAGTGAACTGTAAAGATCGGAACAAAACTGAAACATCAGCCCAGTTCCGCTCCTGGAGTCCCGATCCTTCGCATTCGCGTGTCAGGCAAATTCCTACAGGCCGGTCGGCGGTCCGGCCAGTCGCTCGCAACACCAGGAAGTGAAAAAGCCCAGTCATGACTGGGCTTTATCTCGGGTACCTCAAGCAAAACTTGAGGTTTTCGGAGGGTTCAAGGTTCAGAACTTGTGGTTCAGCGAGATGAACGCCGTCCGGCCGCGCGGATCGGTGTAGGTCGGGTCGTAGCTCGCCAGGAAGTAGTACGCCTGGTTCGAGAACGGCGGGTCGGTGTTCAGCAGGTTCAGCACACCGGCACGCACGCTGGTGTGGGCGGCGAGCTTGTAGGTGGCCGTCACGTCCCAGAGCGAATACGCCTTGACCTTGTTCTCGGGCACGCGGGCGCCGGTGTCGAGGTTGATCGCGATGTTCTGGTCGGTGTAGGCGCCGTAGTAGGTGTTCGACAGCGTGAGGCCGAAGTTGCCCAGGTCCCAGTCGCCACTCAGGCGGTGACGCCAGCGCTGCACGACGCCGTCGTTGACGAACTTGTTCAGGTTGCTGACGAACGGATCGCCAGGGGCGGTCTGCTTCTTGGACTCCAGCACCCAGGTGCCGGCCAGGCGGGCGCCAAAGCGGCCGATGTCGGTCTTGCCGCCCCGCCAGTCGATCGTGAGGTCGATGCCCGAGGTCTTCTGCTGTCCCTGGTTGCGCTTCTGAAGCAGGATGTTCGTGATGACCGAGTTGGCGTTGCGCGAGATCAGCGACGCGTACTTCGTCGGGTTGGCCAGGATCAGCTCTTCGCCGATGTCGCTGATGACGTCGGTCTTCTGGATGTTCCAGTAGTCGGCCGTGATGCTGAAGTCGCGCACCGGCTCGAACACGCCACCGAGCGAGAACTGGCGGCTCTTCTCGGGCTTTAGGTTGGGGTTGGCACGGCGCTCGACCGGCCATTGGTCGGCACAGAAGCTCAGGTTGCCCTGCTCGATGACGCACAGCACCGGGTCGGGCAGCACGCTCGACGTGGTGCCGAAGATCGTCGGCCGGAACAGCTCGCTGAAGCTCGGCGCACGGAAGCCGGTGTTGTAGCTGCCGCGCAGCAGCAGTTGCTTGCTGACCTCAAAGCGAAGGCCCAGCTTGGGGTTGGTGGTGTTGCCGACGCCGCTGTAGCGGTCGTGGCGCACGGCGAGTTGCGCTTCCAGCCCCTTGGCCAGGGGCAGCAGCAGTTCGGCATAGGCCGCGTTGACGCTGCGCGAGTTGGAGGTCGCGACGATGTCGTTGATGCCGCCCGCGCTGCGGTCGCCGGCGATGTCGTTGCTGCGAAGCAGGTCCGACGGCGTGAAGGTCTGCTTCTCGCGGCGCGTCTCGGCGCCAATGGCCAGGCCGATGTCACCGCCAGCGAGCTTGCCGACCGTCGTCGTGGCCTTCACGTCGACGCTGTCCATCGTGCCGCGGCTCTTGCGGGCCTCGTTGTCGACCCGTGCCGCGGCGATGATGGCCTTGCCAGCCGCGCCGGAGTTGCCAGTGACGCTGATCGCGCCGCTCTTGATGCCGTCGGCGACGGCGCGGTAGCGGAAGTAGCCGTTGACGTAGCGGTCGGTGGACTCGTTGACGCTGTGGTTGACACCGACGTCGTAGTCCCAGCCGGCAACCGTGCCACTCAGGCCCAGCACGATGCGCGTTGCGTCGCTTTCGACCTCGTTGGTTCGGTTGCCCAGCTCGGTGGTGCGCAGGCGCACGCCGCCGATCGGACCGGTGATGCCAGCGGCGGCGAACTGCGGGATCACCGAGCCAGGCACTCGGTCGTCGACCCCGCCGGTGTTGCGCAAGCGCAGCGGCACCGGCGACAGCACGTAGGTCGTGTTGCTGCGGCTCTTCAGCAGTTCGGCAAAGGCCTGGTGGTCGCTTCCGAGCTTGAACACCGCGCGCCCCAGGAAGCCGACCTTCTCGGACTCCGGGTAGATCTCGGTGTCGGCCATGTAGTTGTAGGTGCAGCCGTTGATCGTTCCGGGGCCGGTGGCTGAGCTGACGCTGGCGGGCGGGTTGCAGCCCGGCCGCGTGAAGTTGACGCGGTTGCCGGTGAAACCGTAGCCGCCAGCCGCATTGAGCTGGTTGCGCTGCGTGGTCGTGATGTCGAAGTTCGCCGGCACCGGGAAGCTCGACAGCAGGTTGCCCAGGCGATTGGGGATGTCGTTTTTGGCGATGAAGTCGCGCTGCGTCGAGCGCAGACCCTCGAGGTTCTGCACGTCGAGCACGCCCATCACGTTGAAGCCCTGGCGCTCGTAGTCGCCGGCGCCACCGCCGATCGTGAAGGTCTGCTTGCCGGCGCCGCCCTGCTGCGTCACGGCGGTGTAGAGGTTCAGCTCTCCGCCGGTGAAGTCGCGCCGGGTGATGAAGTTGATGACGCCGCCGATGGCGTCGGTGCCGTAGATCGCCGATGCGCCATCCTTCAGCACCTCGACACGCTGGATCGCACCGGCCGGGATGTTGTTCAGGTCGACGCCGGACGAGTCGCCCGGGCTTGCGAAGTTCGCCAGGCGGCGGCCGTTCAGCAGCACCAGGGTCGAGCTGGAGCCGATGCCGCGCAGGTTGGCCGAGTTGAAGCCGCGCTGGCCCGAGGTGCCGTCGGTGATGCTGGCGCCATCGGTCAGGCCGTTGCTGTTGGCGCTGATCTTGGTCAGCAGTTCGGCCGCGGTGGTGACGCCCGACTTCAGGATCTCCTCCCGCGTCACGGTCTGCACCGGCAACGCGGTTTCGCCGTCGATGCGCTTGATCGACGAGCCGGTGATCTCGATGCGCTGCGGTGCGGGCGCCGGGGTCTGCGCCAGCACCTGCGGCGCGACGCTGGCCAGCGTGGCCCAGGCAAGGAGGTGGATGCGGGGCGTGCGACGGAACATGCGACGGGCTTTCTCGGGCGTGGGGATGGGTTGACGGCGCAGCCGGCAGGCAGCTTGTCACCGTTTGTGATGCGAATGTAGGCAGCCCTTCGGGGCAGCGGCTATGGGGTCGCGGAGCAGCGGTCGCGGTTTGGCAAGTCGGTGTCGCTTGCCGCCAAGTCGGAGTCGTGCCGGGCACCACAGCCAGTGACAACATGGCCGCCATGACACGATTCCCCGCCGCCACGCGGCGCGCCGCCGCCCTGTTTGCACTGTCGATGGCGTCCTGCGCGTTTGGCCAGGGCATCACCGTGGCCATTGGCGGCGGCGTCGAAGACGACACCGCGTCGATCTGGAGCCGGCTGGCCCTGCTCGTCAGCGCACCGGATGGCCGCGCCGACGGGGCGAGCTGCTACAGGATCATCACCCTGGCCTCAAGCGGCGACCCGGCCGCCAGCGCCGACCGGGTGCACCGCAACCTCGCGCGCCATGGCGCCCGCGGCGAGCACCTCGAACTCGCGGCCGCGATGTCACCGGCGCAGACCGCTGCGGCCATCACCGCACTCGAAGGCTGTCGCGGCGTGTTCATGACCGGTGGCGCCCAGGAGCGGCTGCTCGAGGCTCTGATGCCTGGCGGCCGCGACGGCCCGGTGCTCGCGGCGATGCGGGCCCGCTGGAAGGCCGGCGGCGTGGTGGCCGGCAGCAGCGCGGGTGCCGCGGTGATGAGCGCGATCGTCTTCCGCTCTGCCCCCGATGTGCTGGCGACGATGAAGGGCCGGCTGCGAGAGGGCCGCGAATGGACCACGGGCTTTGCCTTTCTGCCGCCGGATGTGGTCGTCGACCAGCACGCCGTGCGCCGTGGCCGCATGGGCCGGCTGCTGCCGCTGATGGCGCTGCACGGCAAGCCGCTGGGCGTGGCGGTCGAGGAGAACAGCGCCGCGCTGGTTCAAGGCCACCTCCTTGAAGTGCTGGGCGCGCGGGGCGTGATGCTGGCCGACCTGTCGGTCGCGACGCTGCGCCGCGAGCCGCCGTTCGGCTTGACGGGCGGCACCCTGCACTGGCTGGAAAACGGCGACCGCTTCGACTTCGTCTCCCGGCGCGTGCAGCCTTCGCCACGCAAGCAGGCCGGCACCGTCCTGCAGCCGCTGGCTCCCGGCCACAGGGGCTACTTCCGCGGCGACTGGTACTACAGCGACATCCTCGGCGACGGCATGCTGCGCGCCGCGATGCAGCGGCTGGTCGATGGCGAACAACGCGAGCTGCGGGGCCTGGCGGTTGCCGTGCGTCCCGAGGCCGATGACCCGGCACCGAACCTGGGCTTCGAGTGGCGACTGTGGCTGGACGAACACAGCCGCGGCTGGTTGCTCACCAATCCCGAGGCCTACACCGTGACCGGCGCCAGGTTCGATATCGTCCCGGTCCAGGTGCAGCAACCGCTGCTCCGTCCCTGGCCTGCTGCACTGTTGCCGCCGGCCGCACCGGAGAAAGCCCCCGATGGTCCGCCTGCCTCCCCTGTCCCTGGCGCCGCGGTTCGTCCGCGCCTGCGCCCCGTTCCTGCTGGCCCTGCTGATCCCCGCCACCGTCGCGGCGCAGGCGTCGACTGCGCTGCCGGTCCTGCGGATCGGCGTCGAAGGCGCTTACCCGCCGTTCTCCGAACTCGGCACCGACGGCAAGCTGAAGGGCTTCGACATCGACGTGGCCAACGAAGTCTGCAAGCGGCTCAAGCGCCGCTGCGAGCTGGTGCAGGCCGAGTTCGACGCGATGATCCCGGCGCTGCGGGCCCGCAAGTTCGACGCCATCGTCGCCAGCATGTCGATCACCCCCGAGCGGCTGAAGGCGGTGGACTTCTCCGACAAGTACTACTTCACGCCGGCCCGCGTCGTGCTGCGCAAGGGCAGCACGCTGGTCGTCTCGGCCGATGGCCTGAAGGGCCAGCGGATCGGCGTGCAGCGCGCCACCATCCACGACCGATTTGCCACCGCCACCTTCAAGGGCGCCGAGATCGTGCGCTACGGCAAGCAGGACGAGGTCTATCTGGATCTCGTCAGCGGGCGCTTGGCGGCCAGCCTGCAGGACTCGGTCGCTGCCGACCTGGGCTTCCTGCGCACCCCGGCGGGCAAGGACTTCGAGTTTCGCGGCCCGGAGTACAACGACCCGGCATTCTTCGGCGTCGGTGCCGGCATCGCGATGCGCAAGGGCGACACGGCATTGCGCGACCAGATCAATGCCGCGCTGAAGGCCATTCGCGCCGATGGCACCTACAAGAAGTTCAACGACCGGTACTTCGCCTACGACATCTACGGGCCGGAGACGGCCCCCCGCTGAACGGCTTGGCGAGCGCCCACGACGGCCGCGACATGCCCGCCCCGCCCGGCATCCGTCCCGTGCGCCACCAGGGCCTGCTGCTGCTGCCGGGGTTCTCGCTGTTGGCGCTGGCGTCGGCAAGCGAGGTGCTTGCGATCGCCAATGAGGTGCTTGACGACAGCCTGTACCAGACGCGGGTGTTGTCGCTTGGCGGTGGCGCCGTGCGTTCGCTGTGCGGTACCCGGGTGCTGCCCGACGCGGCCCTGGACAGCACGCACACGGCGGCCGAGCCGCTGGATCTGCTGCTCGTGGTCTGCGACGGCGCGGGGCCTGCGGCAGGCGAGCCTGAGCACGCCCTGCTGATCGCGGCACTCCGTGCACTGGCCGCACGCGGCACCACGCTGGGCGGCCTGGGCAACGGCGCACGCTTCCTGGCCGAGGCCGGCTTGCTGGCCGGCCACCGCACGACGGTTCACTGGGCCCTGGTGCCTCCGCTGGCCGAGGCCCATGCCGACGTGGTGGTGTCGAGCAACGTGTACGAGATCGACCGCCAGCGCCTGGCCTCGGCCGGCGGCACGGCGGCACTCGACCTCTGCATCGCCTGGCTGGCGCAGCGCCATGGCGACAAGCTCGCGCAGGGCCTGATGGCGCACTTTGGCCTGGAGCGGCTGCGCGGGCGCGACGAGCGCCAGCGGGTCCCGATATCGGGCAGTGCGATCACCAGCGCGAAGCTCACCGAGGCACTGGCCCTGATGGAAGCCAACCTGGCCGAACCCCTGCCGACCGAAGAGGTGGCGCGTCTGGTCGGTGTCTCGCGGCGACAGCTCGAGCGCTTGTTCAAGCAGCACCTGGACGAACTGCCCAGCCGCTACTACGCCGAGCTGAGGCTGGCCAAGGCGCGACGGCTGCTGCAGCAGACGCCGCAGTCCATCCTGCAGATCGCGCTGGCCTGCGGCTTTGCATCGGGCTCGCATTTCTCCAACGCCTACCGCGCCCGTTTCGGACGCACCCCGCGCGACGAGCGCAGCCCGCGTGCCGCCGCCTGGCGCGACCAGAGCATCCCAACCCCCGGCACAGCCGGCGAGGAGCCCGAGGCATGAATCCCGACAGTTTCCGGCTTCGCGCTGCCCGCCCCGACGACATCGACGCCTTCGTGCGCATCGCCGGTGCCAGCGCCACCGGGATCACCACCCTGCCCGAGGACCGGGCCCAGCTTGCCGACCGGCTGAACCGATCGACCCAGGCCGGTGCCAGTTCCGATGAGCCCAGCGGCGAGGAGATCCACCTCTTCGTGGTCGAGCACGACGGGCGAATCGTCGGCACCAGCGGCATCGCCGCCAGTGCCGGGTTCGCCGACCGCTTCTACAGCTTCCGCAACGAGATGGTCGTGCAGTCCAGCCCGGTGCTGGCGGCCAGCAACCGCATCCACACGCTGCACCTTTGCCACGACCTGACGGGTCACACGCTGCTGACCTCGTTCTACATCGACCCCGAATACGAAGCGACGCTCGCGCCGCAGCTGCTGTCGCGGGCCCGGCTGCTGTTCATTGCGGAGTTCGCCGAGCGATTCTCGGACCGCATCGCCAGCGAGAGCCCGGGTCTGGCCGACGACAACGGCCGCTGCCCGTTCTGGGACGCGGTCGGCCGGCGCTTCTTTGCCATGGACTACCCGCAGGTCGAGCGCCTGGCCGGCGGTCGCCACAAACGCTTCATCGCCGAGCTGATGCCCCAGGCGCCGATCTACGTGCCGCTGCTGCCGAACGAGGCACAGTGGGCCATCGGCCAGTTGCACCCGGTGGCCGAACTGCCGTTCTCGATCCTCGAGGACGAAGGCTTTGACAGCGAAACCTACGTCGACATCTTCGACGGCGGGCCGACCGTCGACGCCCGCGTGGCGATGCTGAAGTCGGTGAAGGCCTCCCGAGCGGCCCAGGTGGTGGCCGCGGCGTCAGCCGCGCCCGGCAACGGTCCCTCAAGCTGGCACATCGTCGCCAACACGCGGCGCGATCACTTTGCCGCCGTGCTGCGCCACGCCGAACGGGGTACCACGGACCTCGCACTGGGCGACGCCACATGCCAGGCGCTGGCCGTCGAGCCTGGCGACCGCTTGCGCGTCGTCGCGCTGGAAGGGAGTGCCGCATGAACCCGGTGATCTGGCGGGTGCGCGACGCCGACAGCGCCGACCTCGCAACGATCTCGCACTGGTTGCGGCGGGAGGCCTTGCCGGCGACGGCGCCCGGCGAAGCGGTCCTGGTCGCGGCCCGTGCCGACGACCCGGCGGCCCATGCGCAGGTGACGCTGCGCCTGGTGCCGCGCATCGGCCTCGTGTTGCCGCGGGTCTCGTTCCACGTCGGGTGCACGGTCCATGCGGCACCCGAACTGGCGCTGTTCCATCGCCAGCGCACGCTGCAACTCGGCCACGACCACACCGGTTGCGCCGAGCTGGCTGACATCGCGCGTGCCCCGCGGCTGGACGACCGATCGGCCACCGACGCATTGCTTGCATTGGCCCATGCGGCGCTGGATCGCCGGGTCGCACGCAGCGGTGACTTCGGCACGGACCTGGTGGCGGAACTGCCGGGACTGCGCGACGCCGATGGCTCAGCGCCCTTCTGGCAGGGGCTGGGCCGGCATTTCTATGCCGGCGACATCGCCGCGGCCGCAGCCGAACATGGCCCGGGCTGGCGCAGCCATGTCGCAGCGCTGCTGCCGAGGCAGACGGTCAGCACCGCCTTCCTGCCCGAGGCCACTCAGGCCGCCATCGGGGCCGTGCTTCCGGGTGCCCGCTGGCAGTGGGCGGCGCTGACCGAGATCGGCCTGCGCGACAGTCACCACGTCAACGTCGAGGACGGCGGGCCGGTGCTGGAGATGCCGCTTCCGGCACCGGAATCCGCCCCCAGCGCGGGCTGATCAGAGCTCGATCCGCGCCCACGCCGAGTGGTTGTGGATCGACTCGAAGTTCTCGACCTCGACACTCGCGCGACCGATGCGCGGATCCTGGCGCACCGCCAGCGCCACGTCCCGCACCAGGTCTTCGACGAACTTCGGGTTCTCGTAGGCACGTTCGGTGACCCACTTCTCGTCGGTCCGCTTCAGCAGCGGCCAGAGCTCGCTGCTGGCCTGGTCCTCGGCAAAGCGCACCAACTCGTGCCAGGGCACCGGTTGCAGCAACTCGGCCCGGATCGTCACTTCGGAGCGCTGGTTGTGGGCGCCGTAGTCCGAGATCTCCTTGGAGCAGGGGCAGAGCGTCTTCACCGGCACCACGACCTCGGCCCAGACCGTGGTGGCGTCGGCCCGGCCTTCGGCGATCCAGCGACCGCGGTAGTCCATCAGGCTGGCCACGCCCGATACGGGGGCGCGCTTGCGAATGAAGAATCCGAACGCGGCTTCAACGCGGCCGGCATCGGCTCCCAGCTTCTGGAGCATCTGGGCATGGCGGCTGCGCAGTTCCGCCGCCGTCAGGGCCACACCGTCGCCATGCAGCGCGTCGAGCCAGGCCACAAAGCGCGACATGTGCGTGCCCTTGGCCTCGGCCGCGAGCGCCACGTCCAGGGTCCACTGCGCCTGCACGGGCTGGGGTTGGCCGGCGACCTCGATCGTCAGCGGCCAGGCCACTCCCTTGACGCCCACCCGCTGGATCGCGAGATGGCGATGGTCGCGCGAGGACTGGGTGTCCGGGATGTGCAGCGCGTCGGTCAGATTGGTCATCGACACACCGATCAGCCGACGGCCGCCAGGGCCGGCCGCGTCGGAGCGGGCGTCGCCAGCTCCGGGAAACGGCCCAGGATCGAGGCCTCGATGCCGGCGGCGTCCAGTCCGAGGGCCGCCAGGATCTTGGCCGGGTCGCCGTGGTCGGTGAAGACGTCGGGCAGACCCAGCGTCAGCACTGGAACCGTCGCACCGGCCGCAGCCAGGCACTCCAGAACCGCAGAGCCGGCGCCGCCCATCAAGGTACCTTCTTCGACCGTGACCAGGCGCTCGTGCCGGCCGGCCATGTCCAGCACCATGTCCGCGTCCAAGGGCTTGACGAAGCGCATGTCGACCACCGTCGCGCCGATCTTCTCAGCCGCGGCCAGTGCCGGGTGCAGCATCGTGCCAAAGGCCAGGATCGCAGTGCCGCTGCCTTCGCGCCGGACGACCGCCCGACCCCATGGCCACTCGGTCAGAGCCGCTTCCTGGGTCGCGCCGATGCCGGCACCACGCGGGTAGCGCACCGCCACCGGGTGCTGCTGGCGGAACGCCGTGGTCAGCGCCTGGCGGCACTCGTTTTCGTCGCTGGGCACGAGCAGCGAGCAGTTCGGCACGCAGCGGACATAGGCGATGTCGTAGACACCGGCGTGTGTCGGGCCATCGGCGCCGACGATGCCGGCGCGGTCCAGCGCAAATACCACCGGCAGGTTCTGCAGCGCCACGTCGTGGATCAGCTGGTCGTAGCCGCGCTGAAGGAAGGTGCTGTAGATCGCGACCACCGGCTTCATGCCCTCACAGGCCAGGCCAGCGGCAAAGGTCACGGCGTGCTGCTCGGCGATGCCGACGTCGAAGTAGCGGCCCGGAAACCGCTTGTGGAACTCGACCATGCCCGAGCCCTCACGCATCGCCGGCGTGATGCCGACCAGGCGCGGGTCGGCCTCGGCCATGTCGCACAGCCATTTGCCGAAGACCTGGGTGAAGCTGGGCTTGCCCCCGGGCTTGGCAGCCGGGAAGCCGTCCTTGGGATCGAACTTGGTCGACGCCGCGTGGTACTTGACCGGGTCGGCTTCGGCGGGCTTGTAGCCATACCCCTTCTTGGTGACCACGTGAAGGAACTGCGGGCCCTTCTTGTCGCGCAGGTTCTCCAGCGTCGGGATCAGCGAATCCAGGTCATGGCCGTCGATCGGGCCGACGTAGTTGAAACCGAACTCCTCGAAGATCGTGCCCGGCACGACCATGCCCTTGGCGTGTTCCTCGAAGCGCCGTGCGAGCTCGAACAACGGCGGGGCGTTCTTCAGGACCGCCTTGGCGCCTTCACGGGCGGCGGTGTAGAACTGGCCGCTCATCAGCCGCGCGAGGTACTTGTTCAGCGCACCAACCGGCGGGCTGATCGACATGTCGTTGTCGTTCAGCACCACCAGCATGTCCACCGCATGGCCGTTGTGGCCGAAGCCGGCGTTGTTCAGCGCCTCGAACGCCATGCCGGCGCTCATCGCGCCGTCGCCGATCACGGCCACGGCACGTCGGGATTCCCCCTTGATCTGTGCCGCCAGCGCCATGCCCAGTGCGGCGCTGATCGACGTGCTGCTGTGCGCGGTGCCGAAGGTGTCGTACTCGCTTTCGTCGCGCTTCGGGAAGCCCGCGACGCCGCCGAGCTGGCGCAGCGTGTGCATGCGGTCGCGTCGCCCGGTCAGGACCTTGTGCGGGTAGGTCTGGTGACCGACGTCCCAGACGATTCGGTCATGCGGCGTGTCAAAGACATGGTGCAGCGCGATCGTCAGCTCCACCGTGCCCAGGTTGCTGCCAAGGTGGCCGTTGCCGGTCTGGGCGACCGTCTGGAGCACGAACTCCCGCAATTCGACCGCGAGTTGGCGCAGTTCGAGCCGTGACAGCTTGCGCAGGTCGGTAGGGGACTGGATGGTTTGGAGCAGCTTGCTCATCGCGCGGCCTTCCGGCGTTGGCGGATCTGGGGGTTCAATGTTCGCGCTCGACGACCTTGTCGGCCAGCACCGCGAGCCAGTGGGCTGGCTCGCCGATGCCGGTCGCCAGCCCGGACCGCCGCAACGCCTCCTGGGCTTGTCCGCGCAGCGCTTCGGCGTGCGACTGGGCCTGGTCCAGGCCAAGCACCGAGACGTAGGTGGGCTTGTTGTCGTCCTGGTCCTTGCCGGCGGTCTTGCCGAGCTTCTCGGAGGCCTGGGTGACGTCGAGAATGTCGTCGACCACCTGGAACGCGAGGCCCAGCGCAGCACCATAGTCGGACAGCGCCTGCCAGCTCTCCGGCCCTTGGGCCGGTCCGCAGGCGGCGCCCATCAGCACGCTGGCCTGCAAGAGGGCGCCGGTCTTTCGGCGGTGCATGTCGCGCAGTTGTCGCTCGTCCAGAGACACGCCAATGCTGGCGAGGTCGATGGCCTGACCGCCGGCCATGCCGGCATGACCCGCGGCACGGGCCAGCAGGCCGACCAACCGCGCCTGCAGCGCAGGATCGACAGGGTGCTCGTCCTGATCCGGCGTCAGCACCTCGAAGGCCAGCGCCTGCATGGCGTCGCCAGCGAGCATCGCCTGGGCTTCGCCGAACTGAACGTGAACGGTGGGCTTTCCGCGCCGAAGCACGTCGTTGTCCATGCAGGGCATGTCGTCATGGACCAGCGAATACGCGTGGATCAGTTCCACCGCGACCGCGGCCCGCAATGCCGCTTCGGGGTGTCCGGCCACCGCCTCGCAGGCGGCGAGCACCAGCAGCGGACGCAGACGCTTGCCGCCGTCGAGCACCCCGTATCGCATCGCAGCGCCAAGACCTGCAGGCGCCTCGGCGGGCACCCAACGCTCGAGCGCCTGTTCGACCCGCGCAAGCGCCGAGCCTGACCAGAGGCCGAAGCCGCTTGCCTTGACCGTCACCTTCAGGCCCCTGCCCCGCTGGGCCAGGCCTGCACCTGCCCCGCCTCAAGGATCTGCACCTGCTGCTGCACCGCTTGCAGCCTTTGCCGACAGTAGGCCAGCAGTTCGGCGCCTCGCTGATGGGTCTGCAGCAACTGCTCCAACGGCAACTGGGCGGACTCCATGCGCTCGACCAGCCGATCAAGTTCCGCCAAAGCCGCCTCGTAGCTCTCGGCGGCCGCAGGTTCGGGGTGTCGCGCGGGGGTTGAGGAACTCTTCGCCATTTCGGAGGGTGAAAAAGTGACGGGATTCTAGTCATCCCATTCCCCGAGCCGCGGACCGTGACAGCCCCCCGATTGGGGTCGGCTCCCCAATGCCCCGACCGGGTTCGACCCCAGGCCCGCGCGGGCGGACCCCCTGGTTAGAATCCCGCCCCGCTTTCCACCCAGGCCCCGTTTGTCGGGCCTGTCGAACCCGGGGCGCCGGCCGCGCCCACCCAGGAGACCCCCCGAAAGCCATCATGTCGGACCTGAGCCTCAGCCGCGAAGCGCTCGAACGCAGCCGCTCGCAACTGCCGGTTTCCAGCTACTTCGACGAGGGCCTGTTCCGCGAGGAGCAGGTACACATCTTCAGCTCCGCACCGCGCTACCTCGGGCATGCGCTGGCGCTGCCTGAGCGGGGCGACTACCTGGCGCTGAAGCAGGAGGACGAAGGCCGCGCGCTGGTGCACAACGCCAGCGGCATCGAGCTCGTCAGCAACGTCTGCCGGCACCGCCAGGCGATCATGCTGCAAGGTCGCGGCAACACCGGCGGCCACATCGTGTGCCCGCTGCACCGCTGGACCTACGACCTGCATGGCAAGCTGGTGGGCGCGCCGCATTTTTCGGAAGACCCTTGCCTGAGCTTGAAGCGCCTCGCGAAGGGGGACCTTCAGCAGTGGCAGGGCCTGGTGTTCGAGGCGCCCGGGCGGCCCGCCAGCACCGGGCTACGCCATGTCGCGACCGACCTCAAGGCGCTGGGCGTGGCGGCTGAACTGGACTTCACCGGCTTCCAGTTCCACAGCGCCCGCGTCCACGAATGCGCCTACAACTGGAAGTCCTTCATCGAGGTCTACCTCGAGGACTACCACGTCGGCCCGTTCCACCCCGGCCTGGGCCGCTTCGTGGCCTGCGACGACCTGCGCTGGGAGATGGGCCCGCATCACTCGGTGCAGACGGTCGGGGTCCACCACGAGCTTGAGCGGCCGGGCTCCGAGACCTACCAGCGGTGGCACGACGCGGTGCTGAAGTTCCGCAGTGGTGAGCCTCCGGCCCATGGCGCGATCTGGTTGACCCTGTACCCGACGACGATGGTCGAGTGGTATCCGCACGTACTGGTCGTCTCGTCCCTGCATCCCCGCGGCCCGCAGGACACCTTGAACCTGGTCGAGTTCTTCTACCCGGAAGAGATCGTCGCTTTCGAGCCCGACTTCATCGCGGCGCAGCAGGCCGCCTACATGGAGACCTGCGCCGAAGACGACGAGATCGCGCTGCGCATGGACGCCGGGCGACGGGCCCTGATGCGCCGAGGCGACGACGAAGCAGGCCCCTACCAGAGCCCGATGGAGGACGGCATGCAGCACTTCCACGAGTGGTACCGGCGCGAGATGTCGGCCGCGGCCCCGACGCGGGTCCCGCTCGGGACGAGACGCTGACCGGCCCGCGCGCCCTCGCGGCGGCGGCCATGGTGGCCTCCGCGCTGTGCTTTGCCTCGATGAGCGTCGTCGTGAAGTGGGCGTCGCCACAGTACGGCGCCGGCGAGATCGTGTTCTACCGCTCGCTGGTCGGCCTGGTCGCGATGGCCCTGATGCTCCGCGCGCAGGGCATCGCGGTGTCCACCCCACACCCGGGGATGCACTTCTGGCGAAGCCTCAGCGGCACCCTGGCCCTGGTGCTGTGGACCTTCTGCATCGCCGGCACCACCCTGGGCACGGCCATGACGCTGAACTACATGTCCTCGGTCTGGATGGGCGCCATCCTGGTGGGCGCCGCCCTGATGGCGCGCAAGGGCGACAAGGTCGGGCGACCGGACGGGCGCCTGCTGCTGGCCGTGCTGCTCGGCTTTGCCGGGGTGGCGATGGTCCTGCAGCCCTGGACCCAAGGGGGAAGCGCCAACCGACCCGATGCGCTGCTGGCCGGTCTTGCCTCGGGACTGCTGGCGGCCGTGGCCTATCTTCAGGTCAGCGCCCTGGGCCGTGCGGGCGAGCCCGAAGCCCGGGTGGTCTTCTACTTCGCGCTGTGCGGCTGCGTGCTGGGACTGGGCACCGCGTTGGCGGGCGACGGGCTCAGTGGCCACGACCTGCGAGGCGCCACGATGCTGCTGGCCATCGGCTTGCTGGCCACGGCCGGCCAGTGGCTGATGACGGTGGCCTATCGTCATGGCCCGGTGCTCGTCAATGCCGCGCTCCACTACCTCGGCATCGTGTTCGGACTTGCCTTCGGGGCCCTGTTCTTTGCCGAACGGCCCGGCCTGCTGGCGCTTCTGGGCACCACGACGATCATCGCGGCCGGGTTGTGGGCCACCTTGCTCCGCGCCCGACCCTGATAACCCTTGGACACTCCTGACGAGCCTCGCATGAACACGCCCCTGATTGCCGCGCACGACCTTGCTGCCCTCGGCCACGACGTGGTGCTGCTGGATTGCGGCTTCGACCTCGGAGACACCACGCTGGGCGAACGCGAGTACGCCGCGGGGCACCTGCCCGGCGCGCGGTACGCCCACCTCGACCGTGACCTCAGCGGTGCCAAGGTCCCCGGCCGGGGGCGGCATCCTCTGCCCGACCGCG
>JAJTGU010000038.1 GCA_021297985.1 Rubrivivax sp. | reverse complement strand
GCAAGCTGGTGCTGAAGGTGGCCGACGCCTGAAGGCGTCGGCGCTGGGGTGGCGTGGCGTCAGAAGTGGATGCCGCGCATCATCTGCGACATCGCGATCGCCTCGGCCGACAGCTGCGGCTTGGCCGCCTTGTCGCCCTTGGCCGCGGCGCTGTCGGGGAACATCCGGAAGGTGGTGTTCATGACGATCTGCGTGACGCGCGGCGCCAGCGCGTGCAGCACCTCGCCGAAGATCCCCAGGCGGGTCGCGACGCGCACCGGCTTCTCGACGCAGGCCTGCACGATCATGTCGGCCGCCTCCTCGGGCTTGAGCAGCGGCATGCTGTCGTAGATCTTGGTCGGTGCCGTCATCGGCGTGCGCACGAGCGGCATGTTCACCGTCGTGAAGGTCACGCCGACGTCGGCGAACTCGCTCGAGGCGCAGGCCGTCCAGGCGTCGAGCGCGGCCTTGCTCGCGACGTAGGCCGAGAATCGCGGTGCGTTGACGAGCACGCTGATCGAGCTGATGTTGACGACATGGCCCTTCTTCTTGGCCGCCATGCCGGGCAGCAGGCCCATCGTGACGCGCAGCGCCCCGAAGTAGTTGAGCTGCATCGTGCGCTCGAAGTCGTGGAAGCGGTCGTAGCTGCTTTCGATCGCACGGCGGATCGAACGGCCGGCGTTGTTGATCAGGAAGTCGACACCGCCGTGGTTCTCGTTGAGCTTGGCGACGAACTCGGCGCAGCTCTGCTCGTTGGCGACGTCGACGCTGTAGCTGAAGACCTGCGGGTTCTTGTTGCCCCGCTCCTTGGCGTAATCGACGATCTCCTTCACGGCATCGGCCAGCTTGTCCTCGCCGCGGGCGCAGATGATCGTGATCGCACCGGCCTCGGCGAAGCGGCACGAGGCCGCCAGGCCGATGCCCGAGGAACCCCCGGTGACGAGCACGACCTTGCCGCCCACGGTGCCCTTGAGGCTGCGGTCGATGAACAGGGCCGGGTCGAGATGACGCTCCCAGTAGTCCCACAGGCGCCAGGCGTAGTCGTGCAGGTTCGGGCACTCGATGCCGCTGCCCTTGAGCGCGGCGTCGGTCTCGCGCCGGTCGAAGCGTGTCGGGTAGTTGATGAAGGTCAGCATGTCCTCGGGGACGCCGAGGTCCTTCATCACCGCGTTGCGCACCCGGCGCACGGGTGCCAGCGCCATCATTCCCTTCTTGACGCTCTTGGGGATGAATCCGAGCAGCGCGGCGTTGATGAACAGGCTCATCTTGGGCGCGTGTGCCGCCTTGCTGAAGATGTCGAGCACGTCGCCGACGCGGTAACCCTTGGGGTCGACCAGGTGGTAGCAGCCACCGCTGGCCGCGACCTTGTGCGAGATGTGGTCGAGCGCCGCGACGACGAAGTCCACCGGCACGATGTTCACCCGCCCGCCTTCCAGTCCGATCGTGGGCATCCACGGCGGCAGGAACTGGCGCATGCGCTGGATGGCCTTGAAGAAGTAGTACGGGCCGTCGATCTTGTCCATCTCGCCGGTGGTCGAGTCGCCGACCACCATCGCCGGGCGGTACACGGTCCACGGCACCTTGCACTCCTTGCGCACGATCTTCTCGCTCTCGTGCTTGGTCATGAAGTACGGGTGGTCCAGGCCCTCGGCCTCCTCGAACATGTCCTCGCGGAACACGCCCTCGTACAGGCCCGCCGACGCGATGGAGGACACCAGGTGCACATGGCCGGCGTCGATGGCCTTCGCGAACTCGACCATGTTGCGTGTGCCTTCGACGTTGACCTGCATCTGGCTGGCCTCGTCGGCCTTCAGGTCGTACACCGCAGCGAGATGGTGCACGTGGTCGATCTTGCCCTTCAAGGCCTTCAGGTCGTCGGCGCTGACACCGAGCTTCTTGGCGGTCAGGTCGCCGCTGACCGGGATCGCGCGGGTCTTGCTGGCACCCCAGTACTTGTAGAGAGCGTCGAGCTTGTCCTCGCTGCCCGGGCGCACCAGAAAGTGGACCACGCTGCCGCGACGCTGGAGCAGTGTCTTGACAAGCCGCTTGCCGATGAAGCCGGTGGCGCCGGTGACGAAGTAATGCATGGAATGTCTCCTCTCAGGGGGGCGAATGGGGCCAGCCAGCGGCCGGGATGCGCAAAAGCATAGAGCCGTCTCACTAGAGATTGGGCTCGGTCTCTCCAGGGGTGAACCCTATATTTCCCCCTGTGCTGCCGAGGGCGGCACGCCGTGGTCGCCGGGTTGGCGGCCTCCCCGAATCCACGACAAGACACGAGGCTCACCCCATGGTCAAGAAGCTCAACGCCAGCGCCGCTGCCCCCTCCACCGCCAAGACCGGTGGCCGCAAGAAGATGCATGCCGCTGCGCCCGCCGGCGGCCTGGCTGGCATGGCCAGCATGGCCCAGGGACTGATCGAAGGTCAGCTGCCGCAGGCCGTCAAGGACTCGGCCCAGCAGATCTGGCTGGCCGGCATGGGCGCATTTGCCAAGATCCCGGCCGAAGGCGCCAAGGTCTTCGAGGCCCTGGTCAGCGAGGGCATGAAGCTGCAGAAGAAGACCCAGGGCATGGCCGAGGAGAAGATCTCCGAGGTCACCGGCAAGATGAGCGCGATGGCCGGCACCGTGACGGCCAAGGCCGGGCAGAACTGGGACAAGCTCGAAGAGATCTTCGAGGCCCGCACCGCCAAGGCGCTGAACAAGCTCGGCGTGCCGACCGCCAAGGACGTGGACGCGCTGATCAAGCGTGTCGATGCCTTGGCCGCCGCGGTCGCCAAGCTCAACAAGGGCGGTGTCGCCAAGGCCGCTGCCGCCGAGAAGGCCGCCCCGGCCAAGGCCACGCGCAGCGTGAAGACCGCCAAGGCCGCTGTGAAGGCCGCAGTCCAGGCGCCTGTCGTGCGTCGAGCCCGCGCCGCCAAGGCTGCCGCCGCCGAAACCGCCGCCACCGTTGCCAAGGCCAGCAAGCGCGTTTCGCGCCGGGCCGCCAAGGTCGTGGACGCGGTGACCGAGGCCGCTTCGGCCTGAGTCCCGCCGTTTCCGACGCATCGGTTCGACCGCGTTGCCCGTGACGCCACCCCGCATCGGCCTGGCCTTGGCCGGGGGTGGCCCACTCGGCGCCAACTACGAGATCGGCGCACTGTGCGCGCTTGAAGAAGCGCTGCCGGGCGTCGACTTCAACGACCTGGCCGGCTATGTCGGCGTCTCCGCCGGCGCCTGCCTGGCGGCGGGCCTGGCCAACGGCATTTCGCCGCGCCAGCTCTGCGCCGCCTTCATCGAGAACGACGGTCCGCGGGCCGACGTGATCTCGCCCCGGCTGTTCGTGCAGCCGGCCTGGATCGAGTTTGCGCGCCGCTTTGCAGCACTGCCCGGGCTGAGCGCCATGGCCTTGTGGCAGGTCCTCGCGCGTCGTCGCGCCTGGCTCGAGGTGGCCGAGCTGCTCGGTCGAGCGCTGCCCACGGGCGTGTTCAGCAACGCGCCGCTCGAGGCGCAGGTGCGACGCATGCTCGAGCAGCCGGGTCGCAGCAATGACTTCAGGCACCTGGCGCGTCGGCTTGTGCTCGTCGCGACGGACCTCGATTCCGGTGCAACAGCGCCCTTTGGCACCCCCGGCTGGGACCATGTGCCGATCTCGCGCGCTGTCGCCGCGAGTGCCGCGCTGCCGGGGCTGTTTCCGCCGGTGGCGATCGATGGCCGCTGGTACGTCGACGGCGCGCTGAAGAAGACGCTGCACGCCCGCGTGCTGCTCGACATGGGCCTGGACCTCGTGCTGTGCCTGAACCCCTTGGTGCCCTTCGATTCGACACGCAGCCGGCGCCACCGCGTGCTCGGCAGCGCCGAGCCCCGGATTCCACGCCTGGTCGACGGTGGCCTGCCGGTGGTGCTGAGCCAGACCTTCCGCACCCTGATCCATTCGCGGCTCGAACTCGGCATGAAGGGCTACGAGGCGAGCCACCCCGAGGTCGACCTGCTGCTGTTCGAGCCCGACCATCGCGACCCGGCGATGTTCGACGCCAACGTGTTCAGCTACCGCCAACGGCGAAAGCTCGCCGAACACGCCTACCAGCAGACCCGCGCCAACCTGCGCGCGCGCCAAGGCGAGCTGAGCCGGATCCTGGCCCGACATGGCCTGGCACTGGATACGGCCGTGCTGGCCGATGATCGCCGCACGCTGCTGAAGAAGCACCGCCCGACAGGCACCCGCGCGGCCCGGGCGCTCAAGCGCCTGGACCAGGTGCTGGACGACCTGGAAAGTCGACTGCCCGCCGTCTGAAGCGTTGGTGACGCAGATTCCCGGGCGTCAACCGCCGAGGTAGCGCTGCTCCAGGTGCGCCTTGAAGTGCGACGGGTTCAGCGTCTCGCCGCTGGCCCGGCGGGCGAGTTCGTCGGTGTCCCAGCGGCTGGCCTGCTCCCAGATGTTGGACTTCAGCCAGTCGAAGACTGGCGCCAGCTGGCCGGCGGCGATGCGCGAGTCGAGGTCGGGCATCGCGCGGCGCATCGCGGCGAACCACTGCGCGGCGTACATCGCGCCGAGCGAATAACACGGAAAGTAGCCGAACAGGCTCTCGGGCCAGTGCACGTCCTGCATCGGCCCGTCCTTGAAATTGCCGCGCGTGTCCACGCCCAGCAGCTCCATCATCTTGGCGTCCCACAGCGCCGGCACGTCTTCGATCTCGATCTCGCCTTCGATCAGGGGCCGTTCGATCTCGTAGCGCAGCACGATGTGCGCCGGGTAGGTCACCTCGTCGGCATCGACTCGGATGAAGCCCGGCTTGACACGCGTGACCAGGCGGTGGAGGTTGTCTGCGGCAAAGGCGGGTTGATCGCCGAAAGCCGCGGCGATCATGGGTGCGAGCAGCGCCATGAAGCCGGGGTGACTGCCGATCTGCATCTCGAAGGTCAGGCTCTGACTCTCGTGCAGGGCCATCGACCGGGCCTCGGCCACCGGCTGGCCGAGCAGCGTGCGGGGCAGGTTCTGCTCGTAGCGTCCATGCCCGGTCTCGTGCACGGTGCCCATCAGGCTGGGCAGGAAGTCGTCGGTCCGGAAGCGGGTCGTCAGCCGCACGTCCTCGGGCACACCGCCGCAGAAGGGATGCGTCGAGACATCCAGCCGGCCGGCCTCGAAGTCGAAGCCGAGCAGGGTCACCACCCGATTGCAAAGCCCGCGCTGGCGCTCGATGTCGAAAGGTCCGACCGGGTCGACAGCCAGCGCCAGGGCCTGACGTTCCATCGCCTTCTGGATCAGTCCCGGCAGCCACTGGCGCACGTTGCCGAAGATGCCGTCCAGCGTGGCGCAGCGCATGCCGGGCTCGTAGCGGTCCATCAACGCGTCGTACGGCCGCAGGCCCGACTGCTGGCCAAGCAGCCGTGCCTCCTCTCGGGCGATGGCCAGAACCGGCTTGAGGTTCCCGACGAATCCAGCCCAGTCGTTGGCCGGGCGTTGGCTGCGCCAGGCGTGCTCGCAGCGACTGGTGGCGATCTTCTGGCGCTGGACCAGGTCCTCGGGCAGGGCGTTCGCATGGCGCCACTCGCGCCGCATCTCGCGCAGATTCGCGCGCTGCAGCGCATCCAGTGGCTCTTGTTCGGCGGAGTCGATCTGGTCGCGCAGCTGCGGCTCGGTGCGAAGTCGGTGCATCAGTGCGGCCATCTCGGCCATCGCTGCACCACGCGCCTCGTTGCCTTTGCTGGGCATCAGCGCGGCCTGGTCCCAGCCCGCAATGTTTTGCAGGTGGCCCAGGCGGTGAAGGCGCAGCCAAGCACTGCTCAGTGCGTCGTAGCTTGGAGTCTTGGAGGGGGTGGCGGTATTCATGGCCGCGATTGTCTCGCTGCGACGCCGGCTCCGGTCACGCAAACGGATTGGGAAAGGCCCAGATCAGGGCGCCGACATAGGTCACGTAACGCAGGAACTTGCCCACCGCCATGTAGAACAGGCACGGCCAGAAGGGCAGTCTCAGCCACCCCGCCACGGCACACAGCGGGTCGCCGACAAACGGCAGCCACGACAGCAGGCAGGCCCGCGGCCCCCACTTCTCGGCCCAGGCGAGTGCTCGCACCTGGCTGCGGCTGGGCGCCCGGCGAGTGAGCCTCTCGAAGGCCGCCTCGGCGCCCAGGCCCATCCAGTAGCTGATCGCGCCGCCCAGCGTGTTGCCCAGGGTCGCCACGGCGATGGTGGGCCACATCAGCGCCGGGTTCAGCTCGATCAGGCCATAGACCACGGGCACGCTGGCCATCGGCAGCAGCGTGGCCGAAAGCAGCGAAACCACGAACACCGTCAACAGCCCGTACTCGGGCAGGGCGAGCGCCGCGAGCAGCGAGGTCATCCAGGCATCCACCCTCCGATGATGCGGCCAACCGGCATCCGGTTCCCCGGTGACCTGTGTTGACCGGACGGGCCGGCGGTGCAAGGGATAATCCTCGGTTGAATTCCATGGCCTTGCTCCACCCCGTCCAGATCGGCCCGCACCTTGTGCCGAACAATCTGTTCGTCGCCCCGATGGCCGGCGTGACGGACCGTCCGTTCCGTGTCCTGTGCAAGGGTCTGGGTGCGGGCTATGCGGTCAGCGAGATGGTCACCAGCAAGCGCGAACTGTGGTCGTCCCTGAAGACCTCGCGCCGGGCCGACCATGCGGGCGAGAGTGCGCCCATCGCGGTGCAGATCGCCGGTGTCGACCCGGCGGAGATGGCCGACGCCGCGCGCTACAACATCGACCGCGGCGCCCGGATCATCGACATCAACATGGGGTGCCCGGCCAAGAAGGTGTGCAACCGGTGGGCCGGCTCGGCGCTGATGCAGGACGAGCCGCTGGCCATGGCCATCGTCGAGGCCGTCGTCGCCGCCTGCGCGCCGCAGGGCGTGCCGGTGACCTTGAAGATGCGGACCGGCTGGTGTGCTGCCGTCAGGAATGCACTGACCCTCGCGCGGGCCGCCGAGCAGGCCGGTGTCGCGATGTTGACGGTGCACGGCCGCACGCGCGAACAGGGTTACAGCGGCAGCGCCGAACACGAGACGGTCGCCTCGATCAAGGCGGCGGTCAGGGTGCCGGTGGTCGCCAACGGCGACATCGCCTCGGCCGCCGACGCCTTGCGGGTGCTGCGGTCGACCGGCGCCGACGCGCTGATGATCGGCCGCGCGGCGCAGGGCCGCCCGTGGATCTTCGCCGAGATCGCGCACTTCCTCGAGCACGGCTTCCTGCCGCCGCCACCAAAGGTCCGCGACGTGCAACGCTGGCTCGCCCGGCACTTGCTTGAGCACCATGCGCTGTACGGCGAGCGCACCGGCCTGCGCAGCGCGCGCAAGCACATCGGCTGGGCCGTGCGGGCCTTGCCCGGTGGCGAGGCCTTCCGACAGGCGATGAACCTGATCGACGACGCCGAGGCCCAGATCGAGGCCTTCAACGGCTACTTCGACAGCCTGGCCGAGCGCCACGAGCGGCTTCCGGTGGCGGTCGCCCCGAGCGAGGACGAAGCGCTGGCCGCCTGAAACTGAACGACTCTTCTGCGAAACCCTCTCCGATGAACCCCCAGACGACCCGCACCGCGCTGATCTCGGTGTCCGACAAGACCGGCGTGCTCGAACTCGCCCAGGGCCTGGCGACACTCGGCTACCGGCTGCTTTCCACCGGAGGTACTGCCAAGCTGTTGGCCGAAGCCGGTCTGGCCGTCACGGAGGTGGCGTCGCACACCGGCTTCCCGGAGATGCTGGACGGCCGCGTGAAGACCCTGCATCCGACGATCCACGGCGGCCTGCTGGCGCGACGTGAACTGCCGGCACACATGGACGCGCTGGCGGCGCATGGCATCGCCACCATCGACGTGCTGGTCGTCAACCTCTACCCGTTCGAGGCCACGGTCGCCAAGGCCGGCTGCACGCTGGACGACGCGATCGAGAACATCGACATCGGTGGCCCGGCCATGGTGCGCAGCGCCGCCAAGAACTGGCGCGACGTGACGGTGCTGACCGACGCCTCGCAGTACGCCGCGACGCTGGCTGAACTGCAGGCCGGCGAGATCAAGCGCGAGACACGCTTTGCGCTGGCCGTGGCCGCGTTCAACCGCATCGCACAGTACGACGCCGCGATCTCCAACTGGCTCTCGGCGCACGACATCGCGAGCGGCGGGCAGGCCGCCTATCCGGCGCAGATGAACGGCAGCTTCATCAAGGTGCAGGACCTGCGCTACGGCGAAAACGCCCACCAGAGCGCGGCGCTGTACCGCGACCTGTACCCCGCGCCCGGCTCGCTGGTGACGGGCCGCCAGCTGCAGGGCAAGGAACTCTCGTACAACAACATCGCGGACGCCGATGCCGCCTGGGAGTGCGTGAAGAGCTTCGACGCCGCGGCGCCGGCCTGCGTCATCGTCAAGCACGCCAACCCCTGCGGCGTGGCGCTGGGGGCAACGCCGCTTGAGGCCTACACGAAGGCGTTCAAGACCGATCCGACCTCCGCCTTCGGCGGCATCATCGCCTTCAACGGTGCGCTCGACGGTGCCGCCGCCGCTGAAGTGGCCAAGCAGTTCGTCGAGGTGCTGATCGCGCCGGCCTTCAGCAGCGAAGCGCTGGAGATCTTCGCGTCCAAGAAGAACGTGCGGCTGTTGCAGATCGCGCTGCCGCCGGGCGGCGCACGCCCGTGGGACCAGGGGCGCAACGCCGCCGACAGCAAACGTGTCGGCTCGGGCCTGCTGCTGCAGAGCAGCGACATCCACGTGCTCAGGCGCGAGGAACTCAGGCTCGTGACGAAGACCGCGCCGACGCCCGAACAGCTCGACGACCTGATGTTCGCCTGGACCGTGGCGCAGTACGTGAAGAGCAACGCCATCGTGTTCTGCGCTGGTGGCATGACGCTGGGCGTCGGCGCGGGCCAGATGAGCCGCATCGACAGTGCCCGAATCGCCGGCATCAAGGCCGCGAATGCCGGCCTGAGCCTTCAGGGATCGGCAGCAGCGAGCGATGCGTTCTTCCCGTTCCGCGACGGGCTGGACGTGTTGATCGACGCCGGTGCAAGCTGCGTCATCCAGCCCGGCGGCAGCGTGCGCGACGACGAGGTCGTCGTCGCAGCAAACGAACGCGGCATCGCGATGGTGCTCACCGGCGTGCGGCACTTCCGGCACT
>JAJTGU010000202.1 GCA_021297985.1 Rubrivivax sp. | reverse complement strand
GTTAGCTCAGCGGTAGAGCACTGCCTTCACACGGCAGGGGTCGCAGGTTCGAACCCTGCACCGCCCACCAGAGTTTCATGTGCAGCGGCGCCTCATCGGGCGCCGCTGTCGTTTCGGGGCCGCGGGACGTGTCGACGCCGGTCCCTTTGTCCGTCGCCTAGCATCCACACCCGGCCAACAGGCCGCACCTACATTTCAGGCGATGGACTCCTTCGATGCGGTCGTCATCGGCGCGGGCGCGGCCGGCCTCTTCTGTGCGGGTGTGGCGGGTCAACGTGGCCTGAAGGTCCTGCTGCTGGACCACAGCGACAAGGTGGCCGAGAAGATCCGCATCTCAGGGGGAGGGCGGGCGAACTTCACCAACCGCGACATCGACGTGCGCCAGCCGCACAAGCACTTTGTCAGCCAGAACCCGCACTTCTGTCGCTCCGCATTGTCGCGCTACACCCCAGCCGACTTTGTGGCCCTGGTGCAAAGGCATGGCATCGGCTTTCACGAGAAGCACAAGGGCCAGCTGTTCTGTGACCGCTCGGCCGAAGACCTGATCCAGATGCTGGTGGCGGAGTGCGAAGCGGGTGGCGTGCAGCGCTGGCAGCCCTGTGCCTTGCACGGCGTGCGGGTGATGGCGGATGGCTCGTTTGAACTCGACACCGGCCGCGGCCCGGTCAAGAGCCCCAGCGTGGTCATCGCCACCGGCGGCCTGTCCATTCCGAAGATCGGTGCCACCGATCTCGGCTACCGCATCGCCAAGCAGTTCGGCCTGCGGCTGGTCGAACAGCGTCCGGGACTGGTGCCCTTGACCTTTGACGGCGAGGCCTGGGCTCCTTTTGTGCCGCTGGCCGGCCTGTCGTTGCCGGTGCAGATCGAAACCGGCGACAAGAAGACACGGATGGCCTTCATCGAAGACCTGCTGTTCACGCACCGCGGACTTTCCGGTCCCGCGGTGTTGCAGATCTCCAGCTACTGGACCGAGGGCACGCCGATCCGGTTGAACCTGGCGCCCGAGGTGGATCTGTCTCGGGCCCTGGCCGCCGCGAAAGGGCGGTCTCGCAAGCTCATTGCCAACGAGTTGGCGGGTCTGGTCCCCAGCCGCTTGTCCGACGCCTGGACGCAGCAAGACCCGGAATGGCAGCGCCCCATCTGCGACGCCAGCGACAAGGCCCTGGCGCGCCTGGCCGAAGGTCTTGCGCGCTGGGAAGTGTTGCCCAGCGGCAGTGAGGGCTACCGCAAGGCCGAGGTCACGCTGGGCGGCGTTGACACACGCGACCTGTCGTCGCAGACCCTGGAGTCCAGACAAGCGGGTCTGTACTTCATTGGCGAGGTGGTGGATGTGACGGGCTGGCTGGGTGGCTACAACTTCCAGTGGGCCTGGGCCAGTGCGCATGCCTGCGCCATGGCCTTGCCGCACCCGACATCGCCTCGACTCGACTGATCAAGCCGAAAGACGATCATCGATTGCCTGCAGCGCCGCGAGCGCCGGGCCACCGATCGACACATCGCGGCTGCGCGGCACTGCGGGCTCGCGTGGGTTGATGCGCACCAGCACCGCGTCGCGCGCGGCCGCCGCGGTCTGGCTGAAGCGGCGCACCGAAGGGATCGCCGTGCCGGCGCCGATTTCGACGACCACGACTCGCCGAGTACCGGCCAGCCAGCGGTCCAGGCGGGTCTGCTGGTCTCGGGTTCGCTCGTCCAGCCAGTCGCAGTCACCGAACATCAGGATGTTCGGCCGTGCGACGGCACCGCAGCGCGGGCAGGTGGGCGCTTTGTTGACCAGGCGGCATTGCTCCATGTCGACCTCGGGCACGAAGTCGTCGGCTGGCCAGATGTCCTCGCTGCACGGTACCGAGCACTGCAGGTGGTGGATCGAGCCGTGGCATTCGGCCAACCGGGCGCTGGCAAAGCCGGCCCGCTGGAACTGGCCGTCGACGTTGGAAGTGAACACGCCACAGCCGTGCCGCATCCGCTCGCCCCAGCGGCCCAGCAGGCCAAAGCCCGCGTGCGGCACGGTGTCGCGGTACAGCGCAAGGCGGTGGCCGTAGAAGCCCCAGGCCAGGGCGGGGTCGGCCTTGAAGGACTGCGCATCGGCGACCTCGTCGAACCTCAGGCCGCGACGACCGATGGCCGGGTAGGCGCGCCAGAAGCCCTCGTTGCCTCGAAAGTCGGGCAGTCCGCTGTCGACGCCCATCCCGGCGCCGGCGGTGATCAGCAAGGCATCCGCAGCGACGATGGCCCCGGCCGCGCGGCCAATGGCGTCCGGATCGAGTTCCATGCCGGCATCGTATCGAACGGCGCGCTGAGCCAAGGCATGATGCGGGATGACTGCACCGGCCCTCCGATTTGCGCCGCTGCTCTGGGCCGAAGGCGCTTCGAACTTCGGTTCGATGCTGAGTCGGCTCGCGATTCCGTGGCTGGCAACGCTGGGGCTGGACGCGTCGACATGGGCCATGGGTTGGCTGCTGGTGGCGCAGGTCGGCAGCGGAGCCGTCACGGCGCTGGTGCTGGCGCCCTGGCTGGACCGGGCCAACCGCCGCAGTGCGATGCTGCTGGCCGATGGTGGCTGCGCGATCGTGCTCGCATTGCTCGCGGCGGCTGCGGCCACTGAGGTGCTGAGCATGCCGCTGCTGGTGCTGGCCGCCACTGCCACCGGCGCATTGGCCACGGTGTTCGACATGGCGCGCTCGGCCTGGATCGGCACCCATGTGCCGCCGGCCGACCTGCCTCGGTGCAACGCACAGCTCTCGGCGGTCGGCAGCGTCAGCGAGACCTTGGCCTTTGCCGGGGGTGGCTGGCTGTTCCAGTGGGCAGGGGCGGTGACGGCATTGGCCGTCGACGCCGGAAGCTATGTGGTGTCGGCGATGTGCGTGCGTCGGCTGGACATCGGCAAGCGCCCGATGCCGCAGACGGCATCGCGCGCGTTGTTGTCCCGGCGTGTGGCGGCTGCGGTGCGGGCCTGGTGGGCCGACACCCGTGGCGGCTGGCGCGCGCTGGCCGCCGATCCGCGGCTGCGGGTGCTCGCGGCGATCGAAGCCTTGGTGTCCTTGGGCGGTGCGATCTTCGGGGCCTGCTTCATGGTCTACGTGACCCGGACGCTGGCTTTCGAGCCCGGGCTGCTGGGCATGATCTTCGCGCTTGGCGCCTTGGGCGCACTGGCCGGGGCTGCATTGGCGCCCGCGGTCGGCAGGCGCCTGGGGTCGGGTGGCGCCATGGCGGTCGGCCTGGTCCTGCTGGCCATCGGCAACCTCGCGCCGGTGCTGGCTCCGGGGGTGGGTTGGGCCGGCGTGGGCCTGCTGGTGGCCCAGCAGATCGTGGGCGACAGCGGCCAGGTGCTGCACGAGGTCCACGGCCGAAGCCTGCGCCAGAGCCTGCCCGACCCGGCGATGCTGGCGCGGGTCGATGGCGGGCTGCGCAGTGCCGGCCATCTGGTGACCGTTCTCGGTGCCCTGGGGGGTGGTGCGGCCGCCCAGCAGTGGGGCGAGCGGCCGGTGCTGGCGTTCGCCGCGGTCTGCGCGCTATGGGCTGCAGGGCTGGCAGCGTTGAAGCTGCCCGGCCGCGGCGAGCCTCACTTGCGCGTGTTGTCCAGCGACGGTGGAGGCGTGTAGCCCAGCGAGCGGGCCCGCGCCTCGTACTGCGCAGCGAACAGCGGCTGGCCGTTGCGGCGGTAGAACAGGGCGAGCTCATAGCTCGCAATCCCGTTGCCCAGCGCGGTGGCGTAGCGCATCCAGCCTTCATAGCGCGTGGTGTCGGCGCGTGTCGTGCCGAGAAGGTTGGAGGGGGCCAGGGTGCGTCCGATACGGGCAGCCGCGTCCTTGTCGCCACGGCCAGCTTTGGCCAATTCGGCCACCGCCTCGGCGTTCAGCCCGGGTGTGCGTTCGAAGGCGGCGGCGGTCAGCGGAACCTCGGGCAGGGCCAGCTTGGAGCGGGCATCGTCGGCACCGAGCCTGGCCACCGTGGCACTGCCGGCGAGCCGGCTGCGCGGGTGGTTCTTCAGGAAGTCGGTCGCGAGGCCGAAGATGTCGCGCGGCAGCAGCGCTGCGTCCAGCGCGGCGAAGTCGGCAGCCTCGTTGCGCACCGGCACGCCAGGCTCGGGCGATGCCACAGCCGCTTGTGTCGCCGGAGCCGCAACCGGGCGCGGCGGCGGTTCCGCAGGGCGAAGGCCAACGCGGCGGCGCTGGCGCGTGTTCTCGGCAATGAAGGGGAACTGCGCAAACTGGCGCAGCAACTGTACCGGGTGGTTCAGCATCACGTTCTGGACGTCGAACTTGACGAGTCGGAACATGTCCTGCCAGCTGATCTCGTCGCTCGACTCCTGCATCACCTTGACGAGCGAGGCGGTGTAGAACGTGTTGCGCGTGTCGTCGGCCGGCGCGATGGCCGGCCGGCCGGCGCCGGTGGCAAACGCGATCAGGTTGCCCAGTGGGGCTTCCACCTGGTTGAGGCCCGAATCGCCCGAGGCCGCGACCAGCGAGGTTCGGCAGGCGTCGACGATCGAGATCGTCAGACCTTGGGGACGGCTTGGCAGCACGTCCAGCACGTCGTTCTTCAGCCGGATGCTACCTCGCATCAGTTCGGCGGGAGCAGCCTTTGGGTTGACCTTGGCCGAGACGAGCAGGTTTTCGCTGTCGAGCTGTGCGCCGTGGCCCGAGAAGTAGAAGACGACCGTGGCGTCGGCTGGCGCGGCGCGGACCTTGGCCGCGAACTCAGCCACCAGGCTGCGGGTGCGCACGGTGTCGAGATCAAGACCATCGCTGCATGCAAAGCCGCGTTTTTCGAGCACGCTGCGCAAGTCCCGGACGTTCTTGTGGATCGGGGGCAGGTCCTCGCCGGCGGGGTAGTCGCGGTTGCCGATCAGCAGCGCCAGCCGCGGCGGCTCGGTGCTGCCTTCGGCCGGGTTGCTGCCTTGCGCCATCAACGTCGGCCAGGTTCCGGCGGCGGCCAGCGCCGTGGCACCTTGAAGCCAGCCGCGGCGGCGCAGCATTTCGGCGGCGAGCGCCTGGGGATCGATGACGGGCTTCACTTGGTGCCTCCTTCGCAACCCAGGCTGCCGGCTGCCGGACGGCAGGTCTGTGGTGGACTCGCGCCGCCGACGCCGCTGGTGGCCGAGCTGCCCGGGCCGACCTCGGCGATGACACCGGACCGCAGCCGCGTGGCCACGTTTTCGGTCCGCACCGATTCCTCGAAGCGCTCGCGGCGGGCGCCTTCGCTCACCGCGACAGTGGCACCGAGCGTGTTGTTGACCTGCGGCGACGACGGCGACAGGCCGTTGTAGAACACCGGCACGGTGTTCGGGCGGCCGGCGGCCTCGATGAACAAGGAGTAGCCGCCCGTGAAGTCCGGCCCGGCGAGCTGGACCGTCGTCGTTCCGGGGACCACCGGCCGAGGCTGGACCGAAGCCAGTCCGGCCCGCAGCGGGAAGCCGCTGTCGCCGACGCTCACGAGGATGCGTGCGTTGTTCGTGCCGAAGCTGCCTGGCGTGGCAAACGCCACCGGCTGGCGGAGGTCCAAGGTCAGGCCCGGGATGGCCCCGTCGCTGCCGGCTGCATTGTCGAACGGCAGGCGGGCGAAGATCAGCCCCTGGGCGGAACCCCCGCCGCCGGGTGTGGTGCTCAGCTGCTCGGCCCGGATCAGGATCGTGTCGGCGATCAAGCCGGGTCGCCCCGGGAAGTTGTTCACCAGCGGCAGGTCGGTTCCGACCGTGACCTTGGTGCCGGAGACCCGGATGCGGCTCTGCACGTCGCGCGTGGCGCCCGCCTGAGCCACGGTCCAGGTGAGGCGCGGGTCGGCGGCGGTGCCGCCGCTGATCACCGACAGCCAGCCTTCGAAACTGTTGTTGTCGTTGGTCAGAGCCACCGAGCCCGAGTTGGTCGACACCACCTTCAGCGCGCCGCCAGCGGCAACCGTGATCGCGCTGCCGGCCTGCTGCGTCACCACGTCGGCCGCAATGCCGATCGGCAGGTTGTTCGGCGTCCGCCGCGTTGCCAGGAAGGTGTTGAGATCGGTGTCGGTGGTCAGCTCGGTCCGCGCGGCCGAGGCCGTCAGCGTGAGCACGCCACCTTCGACCGTCATGCCCTGGGCCAGCGTGAGCGCGCCGCCACTGATGCTGCCGCCCTGGGCGACACGCACCGTGCCCAGGGTCAGGTTGCGGTCGGCGCCGGCGTTCTGGCCGCTGGCCAGCGCCAGTGCACCACGGGCGGCGATGGACAACGCGCCGCTGCCCCAGTCGTTGGCGGCGTTCGGGGCATCAATGCGGGTCGCATCGAGCGAGATCGCGGCGTTGTTGGCCACCGTCACCGCGCCGCGCATCAGCAGGTCACCACCGGCGGTCAGGCTGCCGGACAGGGCAACGCTGCCGTCGGCGTCAATGCCGCCCAGCGTCTCGGCGCCGCCCAGGGCAAGGGTCGCGCCGTTGGCGACCCGGACCTGGCTGAGGTCGGGCAGTTCCTGGGTACCGGTCGTCGCGAGGCGGCCGCTCTGCACCTGGGTCGGGCCGGTGTAGGTCTTGTTGTTGCCGGAGACCTGCAAGGTGCCGGTGCCCGCCTGGGTCAACCCGCCGTTGCCGGAGACGCTCTGCGCCAGTGTCACGGTGTCGCTGCGTGCGTAGGCGAGCGTTCCCGCCAGCTCGAAGCCGCTGGTCGACACGATGCGGCCGCTGGTGCCACCGTCGCCGACACGCAGTGTGCCGGCCAGCACCCGCGTGAGGCCCGTGTAGGTGACGTCGCCGGTCAGGGTCTGGGTGCCGGCGCCGGCCTTGCTCAGGCCGCCCGCACCCTGGATGTCGCCGGCAAAGCTGGAATCGCCAGCGCCACCGGCCGTGAGCGTGAAGGTTCCGAGCGCGACGCTGCCACTGCCGGTGAGACCCCCCAGTGTCTGGTCGCCGGCCATCGCCAGGCTGGCGCCTCCGGCGATGCTGGTGGCGGGCGCCGCGGTGAAGCGGCCCGCACTGGCAGCGGTCAAGGTACCTGTCGAAATCGTCAAGGACTCGGAGCCTGCGGTTCCTTCCAGCCGCGAGTTGCCGCTGCTGGTCAGCGTGCCCGCGCCAAGGTTGGCCAGCACCGTGGCGCCATTCAGCGTCGTGGTCGTTGCGGTCAAGGTGCCGGTGCCGTCCAGCGTGCCGTTCAACGTGGCGTTGCCGACGAGGTCGTTCCCGGTGAGTGTCAGTCGCGCGCCATTGGCCACGTTGAGCGCGGCGGTGTCGAGCAGTCGATCCGGCGATGCGAGGGTCAGCTGGCCGCTGTTGACGTCGACCCGCGATGCGGCTGACGTGCCTTCGATGCGACTTGTCCCGGTGCTCCGCAACTCGCCACCGCCGAGGTTGGCGACTGCGGTGCCGGCGTTGAGATCGTAGGTCGCGGCGGTCAGCGTACCGGTGCCTTCAACGCGACCGGCCAGCACCAGGCTGCCCGCGGTGTTGTCTCCCTGCAGGCGCAGGATGGCGCCCGTCGCGACGTCGACCGCCGGGCTGGCGGTGAAGCGGCCGGCACTGCCCAGCGTGAGCGAGCCGCCGGTGACGTTGACCGTACCGGAGGCGGCGGTGCCGTTGAGCGCCGAGGTGCCGGAGCTGCTGAGGCTGCCGGCGCCGAGGTTGGCCAGCACGGTGCCGGATTCGAGCGTGGTGGAGGCCGCGGTCAGCGTGCGGCCGACGCCGTCGAGGGTGCCGCGCAGCAGCAGGCTGGCCGCGGTCTCGTTGCCGCCGAGCAGCGCGGTGGCGCCGGTGGCGACGGTCAGCGCGGTGCCGTTGGGCAGGCGCTCGTCGCCGTCGGTGGCCAGGGTGCCGGCGTTGACGGTGGTGCTGCCGGAGTAGTCGTTGCTGCCCGCACCGAGCGTGAAGCTGCCGGTGCCTTGCTTGACCAGGCTGCCGGTACCGGTGATGCGGCCGGCCATCGTGGTGTTGCTGGCGGCGCCGGTGGTCAGCGTGCCGTTGCCGGCCAAGGCCAATGTGGTGCCGGCGGCGCCGGCCAGGCTGGTGAGGATCTCGCTGCCGGCGAGGTTCATCGCGGCGGTGCCGGCCAGCGTCACGACCGGCAGCGCGGGCGGGGCAGTGGGCTGGCCGAGCGTCAGCGTGCCGCTGTTGACCGCGAGCGTGGTCGCGGCGGCGGTGGCGTTCAGGGCCGTGGTGGC
>JAJTGU010000257.1 GCA_021297985.1 Rubrivivax sp. | reverse complement strand
CTCACCCAGGGCCCAATGACTGTGGATCAGCAGCAGCCAGGCCTCCGGGCTGGCCTCGCTGCCGTTGTCCAGGGCGGCAAAGATGCGGTCGCGCGCGTCCAGCACCAGGGCCACGCGCTGCAACGGGGTCAGCCCGGGTTGGCGGTGGGCAGCGGCGATGGCCCACAACGCATCGTCGTAGGCCGACAGGGGCTGCGTCGTGTCGGGTGCCGCGGGGCCGTCGTGGGCGGCACCGCGCAGACCGGGACGGCCGCACCAGTCGGCCAGCACGGCCGGGTCGCGGCGCACGGCGCTGGCGATGTGGTCGGCCTCGGGCAGCACCAGCAGCAGGCCGGCATCGGCCAGCTCGCGCTGCTGCGCAGGGCGTACGGCAAACAGGTTCAGCTCGAATCCGGTGTTGGAGCCGAACTCGTCGAAGGGCATCAGCACGCCCAGTTCGGGCGCGAGCTTGAAGACCCCGAATCCCATCGCACGGAAGCGCTGCGCCAGCTCGGGGCTGTGGCTCGCGCCGTGCATGAACTCGAACATCACCACCGGCGACTGGGTCGCGAAGAAGCGCTCCGCACCGGCGATCACGCGCAGTTCGTCGCCTTCGGCGTCGAGCTTGACGAAGTCGAACTGGACGTCCGGCGCGGCACTGGCGAGATACGGGTCGAGTGCGAGCAGCTGCACCTCCTCGTGGCCCACCGGGGCGGCACCGGCCACGGAGGCGGCGAGGTTCGCGTCGCGGGCGTTGAGCTCGCTGTTGTGCTGGACGCGGAAGCGGGCACTGCCATTGGCATCGGCCAGGCCGGCGGGCACCACCGTCACCTGCGCCTGCACGCCGTTGGCGGCGACGCTGCCGAGCAGGCGGCCCCGCGGCACCTGGGTCGGCTCGAAGGCCCAGACATGGCCCGCGGGTCCGATGGCACGGGCGATCTCGACCGTGTACACGCCATGGTTGGCCCCGATGTCCAGAACCTGCATGCCGGGCTTCAGCCAGCGCGGCAGCCAGGCCATCTCGGGCTCGAACCAGCCCTCCTGCTCCAGCAGGACGTAGGTCGTCAGGCTGGTCGTCGTCGGCGGAACCAGCAGCACGCTGCCACTGGCGGTGCGCAGGCGCCAATCGGGGCTGGTCGTGGCTGCGGGGGTGGCGCTGGAGGTCATGGTGCGGTTCCTGACGGCGTACGGAGTACGTCTGGTTTGCGGGTTGGGTTCACGGCAGCGGCTGTGCCGGCAGGTGGTCGGGCGCCAGTCCCTGCCGCCAGCGCGCGACCATGCGGCCGAGCAGTGACTCGAATTCGCGCGTCCAGCGCGGGGTGTCGAACAGCGGCAGCGCCATGCGCTGGCTGACGAGCCGCTCGCGGTAGCTGTGGCGCAGATCCCGGTCCAGCGCCAGTGCGGTGATCGCCAGGCGGTAGTCCTCGACGCGCTCGAAGGCCAGTTCGCCGACCCCGGCGGCCGCCAGCACGCTGGCCGCCACGCGCGAGGCGTAGCTCTCGCCAAAGCGCGTGACCACGGGCAGGCCGGCCCAGACGGCATCGGCCGCCGTCGTGTGCGCGTTGTAGGGCCAGGTGTCGACGAAGATGTCGGCCAGCGCCAGGCGCGAGAAGTGATCCTGGTACGACACGTTGCGTGCCCACAGGATGCGACCCGGATCGACGCCACGCGCGGCGGCCTCGCGGCGCACGTTGTCGTGCAGTTGCGGGTTGGTCTGCTTCAGCCACAGCACCGCCTCGGGCACGTCCCGCATCACGCCGCACCAGGCGTCGAAGGCCTCGGGCCCGATCTTGTAGGTGTGGTTGAACGCGCAGAGCACGACCGCGTCCTCGGGCAGGCCGGCCTGCTCTCGCGACATCGGTTGCGGCAGTGGACGCCAGCGGCCGTTGGGCTGCATCGTCACCGGCAGCTGGGCGATCTTCTCGCGGTAGTGCGCGGCATGTTCGAGCGGCGAGATGATGGCGTCGCTGACGATGTAGTCGATGAAGTCGGCCCCGGTCGAGCCCGGGTAGCCGAGGAACCCGGCCTGGATCGGCGCCGGCTTGCGCGCCAGCACGCCGATGCGGTGGCCGCGGGTGTGGCCCATCAGGTCCACCAGCAGCGTCACGCCGTCGGCGCGGATGCGGTCGGCGGCCTCGGCGTCGGAGTCGCCGCGCAGATCGACAAAGTGGTCGGCCGTGGCCCGCAAACGGGCACGAAGTGGCGAGCCGTTGTCGTCGCGTCCGCTGGAGTACAGGCTGAGCCTGAAGCGCGATCGGTCCAGATGCTCGAGCGCCTCGACGATCAGTTGCGAGACCGGGTGCTCGTGGAAGTCGTACGAAAGCAAGCCGAGGTGGACCGGCGCGTCCGTCGGCACGCTGGCAGGCGGGACCACGGGCAGGCGTGCAATGGCGCTCGTATGGCCCTGGGCCTCGGCGCAGGCAGCCTTCAGGTGCAGTGCCGGCGTCAGCGGCAAGGACAGCAGGCTGAAGGCGCTGACGACCACGCGCTCGCCATCGGGCAGCCGCTCCAGGCTTTCGGAGATCTGGCGCACCGAGTCGTCGAAGCCGCTCCATTCGCACAGGTGGCGCTGCTCGTAGCTGATGTGGGCCAGCGCCGGGATGTTGTCCGGGGCCAGCGCGAGCACGGTGCGCAGGCACTCGACGGCCTCGAGCATCATGTCCATGTCGCGGAACGCGGTGGCCATGCTGGCGTGGATCTGCAGCATCGTCGGCTCCATCGCCGCCGCCTGCATCAGCAGCTTCACCGCGTCCATCGGCCGGCGCAGCGCGAGCAGCATGCTGGCCTCCTGCAGCATCGCATCGGCCTCTTCGATGCCGTCTTCACGCAGGCCCTGGTACAGCGCCAGCGCCTCGGTGTGTCGGTGCTGGGCGACCAGCAGCTCGCCGTGCAGGCGCCGCGCCAGCGGCAAGGCCGGGTCCAGCTTCAAGCAGCGCTGCAGGGCCTCGTGCGCGGCGACGATCTCGCCCGCGTGGCGCTGCGCATTGGCCAGGTTCAGCCAGATCAAGGCGTCCTGCGGTGCGGCCCGGGCGGCATCGCGGAAGGCGGCGATCGCCTCCACCCACCGGCCCGCCGCGACCAACGCCTGGCCGCGCGCCCAAGGCGAATCCGAGCCCGCCTTCTGCCGCTGCAAATGGCGACGGGCAGCGCGTGACATCTTCACGCCGTCGGGCGGCTTGGACCCCGCCGAGGCTTGCCAGGGCGGCG
>JAJTGU010000094.1 GCA_021297985.1 Rubrivivax sp. | reverse complement strand
GGCGTTTGGCCGACGCGCCGACCAGGATCTCGCCGTCGTCCTGGTAGGCAATGATCGACGGCGTGGTGCGTGCGCCTTCGCTGTTCTCGATGACCTTGGTGGTGTTGCCTTCCATCACGGCCACACAGGAATTGGTGGTGCCGAGGTCGATGCCGATGATCTTGGCCATGGTGTTCGTTCTCCGGAGAAGTCTGTCGGGGGGACTGTGATGGCGCCGAAGGTGAGCCCCGGCGGCCAGGATTCAAGGGTGGGTTGGCGCGTTTCGTGCTAGCGGCTTGACCGGCGTCACTTGGGCGCGGCCACGGTCACCAGGGCCGGACGGAGCACCCGCTCGGCGATCAGGTAGCCCTTCTGGAGCACCGCGACCACCGTGTTGGCGTCCTGCTCGGCCGGGACCATGCTGATGGCCTGGTGCTGGTGCGGATCGAACCGGGTGCCGGCCGGCGGCGCGATCACCGTGACCTTGTTGCGCTCGAGCGCCGAGGTCAACTGGCGCAGCGTGGCGTGTACGCCCTCCAGCAGTTGCTCGTTGCTGGCGTTGGGCAGGGCGATGGCGGCATTCAGGCTGTCGGCCACCGGCAGCAGGCTTTCGGCAAAGGCCTCGACCGCGAACTTGCGCGCCTTGCTCATCTCTTCTTCACTGCGGCGGCGGATGTTCTCGGCCTCGGCCTTGGCTCG
This sequence comes from Rubrivivax sp., assembly GCA_021297985.1. Classification (GTDB taxonomy): domain Bacteria; phylum Pseudomonadota; class Gammaproteobacteria; order Burkholderiales; family Burkholderiaceae_C; genus Rubrivivax. Next base: position 7,326 of record JAJTGU010000094.1, on the reverse strand, counting down.
CAGGAAGGCGTCGGCGACTTCCGTGTGGCGACCTTGGAGTTCAGCCAGCTCGGCGCTCAGGCGTGCGATTTCGCTGACCTCGTGCTCGATCGGGTCGGCGTGGGCCGAAGCGCCTGGGTTGGCGTTCGCATCGGCTTTCGAGTCGGCGTTCGGCGCGGAGTCGTTCGGTGCAGCGGTGGTCATGGTTCGGATTCGGGGCGTCGGCAGTGACGAAAAAAAGTCGGGCATCGCCCGACACGCGTGAAACATGGGTGCGGACGCATGGGCTTCAAGGCCCTGCCGTGATACGGGTTAACCCGAGGTAGTGGTCAGACTCAGGGGTCGGGGTTGCCGTCGACGTCGTCCAGGCTGGCGCTCCACCGGTTCCAGTCCGCCAGCTCGCGGCGATCGCGCTTGGTGGGCCGGCCTTGCTCGATGCTGTCGGCCGGCTCCGGCGCCAGCCGGCGGCGCTCGGCGAAAGCGGCCCGTTCGGCCAGGCTTTCCGGTGTCTCGGCATACAGCTGCTGCGCCACCGGAGCCGGCCCGCGAGTCGTGCCGAGCCCCATCACCACGACCACCCGCCGCGGCCCACCCGCAGGCCGCCATTCGACCCGGTCGCCCAGCCGGACCTCTTTGCCCGGCTTGCAAGCCGCGCCGTTGACCCGCACCCGATGCCGCTCGATCTCGTCGGCGGCCAGCGCCCGCGTCTTCATGAAACGGGCGGCCCAGAGCCATTTGTCGAGCCGAATGCGAGGGCTGGTGTCGGACATCTCAGACTGAAGCCGTGGGAAGGGAGATCGTGGCCACCAGTCCCCGTGGCTCGCGATCGGTCAGGGCGATGCTGCCGGCCAGCGATTGCACGATCTCCTGGCAGATCGCCAGGCCGAGGCCGGAGCCGCCTTTGGGGCCGGAGGCGGCGAAGGGCTGGAACAGGCGGGGGCGCTGTTCGGGGGCGAGGCCGGGGCCGCTGTCGGCGATGGTCAGCACGGCGCGGCCGTCGGAGGTGACGAGGCGGATCGCGAGTTCGCCACCGGAGGGCGAGTGCTTGATGGCGTTGTGAAGCAGGTTGCGCGTCAGCTCGCGCAGCGCCCAGGTGTGGCCGCGCACGACAGCGGGTTCGGTGGCGAGGTCGAAGTCAAGCTGCGCGGCGGCGATCAGCGCCGACAGGTCCAGCGCGACGGCGTGCACGATGGGCGCCCAGTCCACAAGCTCGGTGTCGTGCTGCTGGCGCAACTGTTCGAGCTTGGCCAGGGCCAGCATCTGGTTGGCCAGTTCGGTCGCCCGGTCGACCGTGGTGTCGATCTCGGCCAGCGCCAGCGCGGGCGGAACGTCGCCCCGGCGGGCCGACTGGACCTGGGCCTTCAGCACCGCAAGTGGGGTGCGCAGCTGGTGGCTGGCGTCGCGCACGAATCGCTTCTGGTGCTCGAGCAGATGCGACAGCCGGCCCATCAGACCGTTGGTGGCCTCGACCATGGGCAGCAGCTCGCGCGGGGCGTCGCCGGCGGGCAGCGGCGAGAGTTCGGTCTCCGGGCGCTCGCGCAGGTGCCGGCTCAGCTCGCGGATCGGACGCGTGGCGCGCTGCACCACGGCCACCACGACGGCTGCAATCAGTGCCAGCAGCAGCGCCTGCTGGACCAGGGTCTGGAGCAGCAGATCACGTGCCAGCGACTGCCGCAGCTCCAGCGTTTCGGCGACCTGGATCGTCGCCATGCCCTGGCCCTGGGCACCGGCGACCGGCTGCAGCAGCACGGCCATGCGCACCGGCTGATCGCGGAAGCGCGCGTCGTAGAAGTGCACCAGCGCCGCGTAGACATGGGTCTCGCCGGCCTGCGGCGGCAGCGGCGGCGGCAGGTCGCCGAAGCCCGAGACCATCTCGCCCGCAAAGCCGACGATGCGGTAGTAGTGGCGACTGCGGTTGTCGGCCTCGAAGGCCTCCAGCGCGCTGTAGGGCACGGCCGCGGTCAGGCGCATCGTGTCGCCGCTGCCTTCGACCGCCAGCTGCTCGCCGATGGCCTTGGCCGACGCCAGCAAGGTGCGGTCGTAGGCCGTGTTGGCGGCGGCGAGTGCGCTGCGGTACAGCAGCACCGACGCGATGGCGACAAAGCCCAGCACGGGCACCAGGATGCCGACCAGCAGCTGGCGGCGCAGCGACCGCCTCCGCGCCCCGGTCGTCACGACGCCGCCTTCAGCAGATAGCCCAGGCCACGCAGCGCGCCCAGCTGCACTTCGGTGGCGGCGAGCTTCTTGCGCAGGCGGTAGGCGACGACCTCGATGGCGTCGGCCTGCACCGACGCTTCGCCGGCGAACACCAGCTCGGTGAGCCTCTCCTTGGCCACCGCGTGGCCGGGCCGGGCGAGCAGGGCGCGCAGCAAGGCGGCCTCGCGCCCGGCGAGTTCCATCGCCACGCCGTGCTGGTGGATCGCGCCGCTTTCGGTGTCGACCGCCAGGCCGTGGAAGACGGGCAGCGCGACCGGGTCGCTGTGGCTGCGGCCGCGGCGCGCCAGCGCACGCACGCGGGCCTCCAGCTCGTCGAGGTCGAAGGGCTTGGCCAGATAGTCGTCGGCCCCGGTGTTCAGGCCCAGGATGCGGTCGCCGACGGTGCCCCGCGCGGTGAGCACGATCACCGGCGTCGCCAGTCCGGCCGCGCGTGCTTCGGCCAGGATGCTGAGCCCGTCGCGCCCGGGCAGCGACAGGTCCAGCAGCACCACGTCGGGCAGGCTGGCCTGCCAGCGGTCCAGCGCCCGGGCGCCGTCGCCACAGACCTGCACCTGCATGCCGCGGCGCTCGAAGCTGCGCTTTAGCGTCGTCTGCATCGCGGCGTTGTCTTCGATCAGCAGGAGCTTCATGGTCGGCCGCGCATTGTGTGCAGCGTGCTCGTGCCTTCCGCTCCCGCTGCGGGATTCCCCGGGGTCCGACGACAGCCAATCGACAGCGGCGGGCACCAAGATCGGGCGCTGCATCCGAATCAGCACCAACACAGCACCAACCGGAGACACCCCGATGCGCCGCGATACCTTCTTGAAGAGCCTGGCCGCGATGGCCGCCACGTCTGCCGCCGGCACCCTGCCACTGGCCGCGCAGGCGAGCACGAACGTGAAGATGATGATCCCGGCCAACCCGGGCGGCGGCTGGGACACCACCGGCCGCGCACTGGCCAAGGCGATGCAGGACGCGGGCGTCGCAGCTGCAGTGTCGTTCGAGAACAAGGGCGGCGCTGCCGGTGCCATCGGCCTGGCGCAGTTCGTCAATGCGAGCAAGGGCGACGCCAATGCCATGATGGTGATGGGTGCGGTGATGCTCGGCGGCATCATCACCGGCAAGCCGCCGGTGTCGGTGACGCAGGCCACGCCGCTGGCCCGGCTGACCAGCGAGTACAACGTCTTCGTGGTCCCGGCGGCGAGCCCGTTCAAGACCATGAAGGACGTGGTCGAGGCCCTGAAGAAGGACCCGGGTTCGGTCAAGTGGGGCGGCGGCTCGCGGGGCAGCACCGAGCACATCGCCGCGGCGATGCTGGCCCGTGACGTCGGCGTCGATGCGACACGCATCAACTACGTCGCGTTCCGCGGCGGCGGCGAGGCGACCGCCGCGATCCTCGGCAACAACGTCAGCGTCGGTGGCAGTGGCTACAGCGAGTTTGCACAGTACATCGAGGCCGGCAAGATGCGGGCGATCGCCGTCACGTCGCCGGCGCGCATCAAGGGCATCAATGTCCCGACGATGAAGGAGCAGGGCTTCAACGTCGAGATCGGCAACTGGCGCGGCGTCTATGGCGCGCCCGGCATCACGGCGCCGCAGCGTCAGGCCTTGATCGACCTGATCGTCAAGGCCTGCCGGCACAAGAGCTGGACCGAAGCGCTCGAGAAGAACAACTGGACCCCGGCGCTGCTGACGGGCAAGGACTTCGAGGACTTCGTGGACCGCGAGTTTGCGAGCCTGCGCGCGACCATGGTCAAGGCCGGCATGGTCTGACCGGCGGCACAGCATGTCGCTGCCACAGAAAGCCATCGGTGCCGGCACGCTGGGTGTCGGTGCCCTGATGGTCTGGGGCGCCACCGGCATCTCCGGCGAGGCGGGTTATGGGGGTGTCGGGCCCAACTTCATGCCCTGGGCCGTGGCCCTGGCCTTGATGGCCTGCGGCGGCGCCTTGTTGTTCGAGTCCGCCACCGGTGGCTTCCGACAACTCGACACCGACACCCCGGCGCCGGGTGCGGACTGGACGGCACTGGCCTGGGTCGCGGCCGGCATCGCGGCCAACGCCGCGTTGATCGAGCGCATCGGCTTCATCCTGTCGTGCACGCTGTGCTTCGTGCTCGCGGTGCGCGGCCTTCGCCACGCCGAGGGCAAGCCGCACGGCGGGGCACGGGGCCTGCTGCTGGACGTCGCCACCGGTGCGCTGATCTCCGCGCCGGCGTTCTGGTTGTTCACCAAGCTCCTGGGCATCAACCTGCCCGGACTCACCTCCACCGGCTGGCTGTGATGGACACCTGGAACCTGCTGCTGCAAGGTTTTGCCACCGCGGCGACGCCGATCAACCTGCTGTGGGCCTTCGTGGGTTGTGCACTCGGCACCGCCATCGGCGTGCTGCCCGGCCTCGGCCCGGCCGTGACGGTCGCGATGCTGCTGCCGATCACGGCGCAGGTGGAACCGACGGCGTCGATGATCTTCTTCTGCGGCATCTACTACGGCGCGATGTACGGGGGCTCGACAACGTCGATCCTGCTGAACACACCCGGCGAGACGGGCACGATGGTGACCGCGCTCGAGGGCTTCAAGATGGCCAAGAGCGGTCGGGCTGGCGCGGCGCTGGCGACATCGGCCATCGGCTCGTTTGTCGCCGGCACCATCGCCACCGTCCTGGTGACGCTGTTTGCGCCCTTCGTCGCCGAACACGCGGTCAAGCTCGGGCCGCCCGAGTACTTCTGCCTGATGCTGCTGGCCTTCACGACGGTCAGCGCGGTGCTCGGCAAGAGCCGGTTGCGCGGACTGACGGCACTGTTCGTGGGCCTGGCGATCGGCTGCGTCGGCATCGACCAGATCTCGGGCCAGGTGCGCTACACCGGCGGCGTGCCCGAATTCATGGACGGCATCGAGGTCGTCCTCGTGGCGGTCGGACTCTTTGCGGTCGGGGAATGCCTGTACACGGCACTCTACGAGGGCAAGCAAAAGGCCGAGATGAACCGCCTGAACCGGGCCCACATGACAAGGGCCGAATGGCGCCGCTCATGGCCGGCGTGGTTGCGCGGCACGGCGCTCGGCTTCCCGTTCGGCACCATCCCCGCGGGCGGCTCGGAGATCCCGACCTTCCTGAGCTACGGCGTCGAGAGGAAGCTGTCCAAGCACAAGGAAGAGTTCGGCACCGTGGGTGCGATCGAGGGCGTGGCCGGGCCAGAGGCCGCCAACAACGCCGCCGTCACGGCAACCCTGGTCCCGCTCCTGACGCTGGGCATCCCGACCAGCGTCACGGCGGCGATCCTGCTGTCGGCGCTGCAGGGCTACGGCATCAATGCCGGGCCGCAGTTGTTCCAGACCTCGTCGGGACTGGTCTGGGCGCTGATCGCCAGCCTGTACATCGGCAACGTGATGCTGCTGGTGCTGAACCTGCCGCTGGTGGGCCTGTGGGTCAAGCTGCTGAAGATCCCGCGTCCCCCGCTGTATGCCGGCATCCTGGTGTTCGCGACCATCGGCGTCTACGGCATGCGCCAGAGTTCGTTCGACCTGTTCCTGATGCTCGGCGTGGGCCTGCTGGGCGTGCTGATGCGGCGCTTCGACTTCCCGACCGCGCCGGTCATCGTCGGCATGATCCTCGGCCCGTTGGCCGAGGCGCAACTGCGCAACGCGATCTCGATCGGCGAAGGCCGCTGGACGGTGCTGATCGAGCGGCCGATGTCGGCCACGCTGCTGGCGATCTGCGCTGCGGTGCTGCTGCTGCCGATGCTGTTGAAGCTGCTGCGCCGGCTGCGCCCGTAGTGCGGCTGAGTCAGTCCTTCGCGCCGAGCGCGAGCGCGCGTTCGCGCTGAGCCCCGTCGGCCGTTGGCTCACCGCGGGTCGGCCAGCCTTGCAGGTGGCGCTCGGCAATGCCGGCGAGCGCGTCGATCCAGCTTGGATCGTCGTTCAGGCAGGGCACGTAGTGGAAGCGTTGGCCGCCGGCCTCGATGAAGGCGTGCTGCGCTTCCTGGGCGATCTCTTCCAGCGTCTCCAGGCAGTCGGCGACAAAGCCCGGGCAGACCACGTCCACGCTCTTGACGCCTTGGGTGGCCAGCGCGCGCAGCGTCGGCTCGGTGTAGGGCTCAAGCCACTTGGCCTTGCCAAAGCGGCTCTGGAAGGTCACGCGCACGCGCTCGGGCGGCAGGCCGAGCGCCTCGCGCAGCAGGCGGGCCGTCTTGTGGCACTGGCAGTGATAGGGGTCGCCCATCAGCAGCGAGCGCTCGGGCACGCCGTGGAAGCTCAGCACCAGGCATTCGCCTGCGGGCTGCTGGGCCCAGTGGCGGCGCAAAGACTCGGCCAAGGCGGCGATGTAGCCCGGGTCGTCGTGGTACTCGCTGACGAAGCGCATCTCCGGCACCCGTCGCGCGGCAAGCGCCCAGCGCATTGCGGCGTCGCCGACGCTGGCCGTGGTGGCTGCCGCGTACTGCGGATACAGCGGCAGCACCAGGACACGGGTGCAGCCTTCGCTGCGCAGTGCATCCAGCACCGACGCCATCGAGGGGTTGCCGTAGCGCATCGCATGCCGCACCAGCACCTTGGCGTGACCCCGCCCGGCCATCGCCAGCGCCAGCGCACGGGCCTGACGCTCGGTCCACACCGCGAGTGGCGACCCTTCGGGCATCCAGACGCTGGCGTACTTGGCTGCCGACTTGGCCGGGCGCACGCGCAGGATCACGCCGTGCAGGATCGGCCACCAGATCGCGCGGGGAATCTCCACGACGCGCGGGTCGCTGAGGAACTCGGCCAGATAGCGTCGCAGCGCTGAAGCGGTCGGCTCGTCGGGGGTGCCCAGGTTGACCAGCAACAAGCCCACCCGATCCACCGTGCGACCGTGCTGCCAACCGGGTTCGACGCGGAAGCTCATGGGCCGCGGGCGGGTTCGCGCTGGCGGCGCGCGGCGCCTTCGAGCGCCGCGAGCATCGCCGGCACCAGAAGGGGCTTTGACCAGCAGCCATCGAATCCGGCCTGGGCTGCTGCCTCATGCAGCGTCTGCGCATCGTCGGCTGAACACAGCCAGGCCGGGCAGGGCGCCTGAAGAACCGCCCGCAGCGGAGCGACCAGCGCCAGGCCGTCGGTGTCGGGCAGGTGCAGGTCGATCACCAAGGCCTGGGGCTGCCAGTCGCGGGCAAGGGCCAGCGCTTC
>JAJTGU010000017.1 GCA_021297985.1 Rubrivivax sp. | reverse complement strand
GGGCCTGCGCGGGCATGGTCTGCGTGCGAACGTACTCCCGCACCGGTTGCGGCAGCGCAAACCGCGCGCCCGAGGGCGCCGCGACGGCGTGAAGCAGGCTGTGGCCGACGAGGTCGTCCAGCAGCTGCGCTGCGCGCGCCGGCGCGGTGTCGGTCAACGCCGCCGCCAGCGCGACGTCGGCATCGCCCTCGACCTGCGCCAGCGCGCTCATCAGCAGCTTCAGCGGTGGCTCCAGCAGGCGCCAGCTCCAGGCGATGGCGCGGGCCATCGAGTCGTGGCGGTCGTCGCCCGGCTCGCCGCCGGGCGCCTGGAGCGGGCGTTGAAGCAGATCGAGATGGGGGGCCGCCACGGCCGCGTCGCCTTCGGCGGGCGTGCCGGCTTCGCGGTGATCGTCAAGCAGCAGCGCGAGCATCTGCTGCGGCGTGAAGCTCGCGCTGCGGGTGGCCGCCAGCTCGATGGCCAGCGGCCAGCCCCCGAGCGCGCCGACCAGGCGGGACACCGCGTCCCGGGTCGCCGCATCGGCCACCGGCAGGGGCCGCACGGCGGCGGCACGGTCCAGGAACAGCGCGACGGCGGCATCGTCTGCCGTGGCGGCGATGGCCAGCGGGGGCAGCCGCCAGTGGAGCTCGCCCGGCAAGGCGAGTGGCCGGCGCGAGGTGACCAGCAGATGCAGCTGCGGCAGCGCCGCCAACGCGTCGGCGAGCAAGGCCCGGGCGCGGGGCACGAGCTGCTCGAAGTTGTCGAGCAGCATCAGGCAGCGCTGACCCTGCAATGCCGGCGCCCAGGCCGGGCCGTCGACCGCCCCGGCATCCAGCCCAAGCCCCAGGGCCTGGGCCAGCGCGGCCCGGGCCGAGGCCTCGTCGTCGCACGCCGCCAGCGGCACGAAGATCCAGCGGTCAAACGCGGCGGGCTCCTGCCGTGACCAGTCGCGCAGGGTCTCGATCGCCAGCCTCGTCTTGCCGGCTCCACCGGGGCCGAGCACGGTGACCAGGCGGTGCCGCTGCACGGCGGCTTGCAGCCGGGCCCGCGCCGCGTCGGCGCCGATCGGCCGCGTCAGGTAGTGCGGCCAATGGGTCGCGTCGGCCGTCGGCTGGCCCGCGACCGTGGACCGGTTCGGCGGCAACGCCAGAGCCTGCAGGCGCTGGCGCAACGAGTCCACGCGTCGGCGCTGGTGCAAGGTCCAGTCGTCGTAGTGGCCGGGCATGAACTCGCCGCCGTCGGCGGCCCGCGCCGCTGTGGCGTCGCCCCGGTCCAGCGCGTCCTCGAACTCCAGCAAGTCGCATTGCAGCGCCCCGGGTCGCACGCGCAGGCCGTGGCGGTCGGCCACGATGACGGCAAGCCCGGCGCTGCGCTGGCCGGCCGGGCCTTCGAGCCGGCGCTTCAAGGCGGCCAGGGTCTGGCGCAAGCGGTTGCGGCCGACCGTCGGCTCGACGGCGGGCCACAGCGACTCGACCAGGGCCTCGCGGTCGTGGGCCTGGCCGGGCGCCAGTGCGAGCCGCGCCAGCAGGGCCGCCTCGGCACGGGTGGGCAGCCGATCCAGGCGCTCGCCACGGGTCAGCTCGTCGGCCTGGACCGCGCCGAGAAGACGCACCCGCCAGCGGCGCGGTGCCCCCTTGTCGTCGGCAGCGGACGTGCGGTCGGATGCGGGCATGGCCGACAAGTCTAGGCCTGGCTCCGGTGCCGGTCCGGGCCTGCGGCGGCCCTCAGAATGCCGACGCCCCCCAAGCCGATCCGCCATGACGCTGCGCCTGTACACCGACCTTGCCGAGGCCCTGGCGCCCGGTGTCGAGCTCGACCTGCCCGAGGCCGCCGCCCGCCATGCCCAGGTGCGGCGCGTTCAGCCCGGCGAGACGCTGGTGCTGTTCGACGGCCGCGGCCAGGACTGGCCGGGCGAGGTGCTGACGATGGCCCGCGGCGCACGCATCCGGGTGCGAACCGGCCCGGCGCCCTTGCCCGGGACCGGGCGGGAACTGTCGCCACCGTTGCACCTGGCGTTTGCGATGCCGGCCGGCGACCGCATGGACTACCTGGTCGAGAAGGCCACCGAACTCGGCGCTGCGAGCCTGCAGCCGCTGCACAGCGAACGCTCGGTGCTGCGCCTGACGACCGAACGCGCCGAGCGCAAGCGCGAGCACTGGCAGGCTCTGGCGGCAGCGGCCTGCGAGCAATGCGGGCGCAGCCTTGTACCGAAGGTGTTGCCGGTGCAAGAGTTTGCAGACCTGATGGCCGCCTTGTCTGGCCGTGGCACCCCTGCCAGCCATGCCGGGACCACGCGCTGGCTGCTCAGCCCCGGCGCCGATCTGGGCCTGGCCGAGGCCTTGACGACGCCCCTGCCGTCCGCCGGCTGGGTGCTGAGCGGGCCGGAAGGCGGCTTCAGCCCGCGCGAGGAGGCCTCGGCCATCGCGGCCGGCTGGCAGCCGCTGGGTCTGGGGCCACGCGTGCTGCGGGCCGACACGGCACCGCTGGTCGCGCTGGCGGCCTGGGGTTTGCGGCCGCGTCCGCGACCCGCACAATGACTCCGGCCCGGATCGGCCCGATGCCTTCGGCCCGACGGGAAGACGACACAGGAGAAGAGTCATGGGTTTGCTGGATGCAGTGGTCGGTGCGCTGGGCCAGGGTGGCGGCGGGGGCGGGGGCGGGGGCAACAACGCACTGCTCGGCGCGGTGATCTCGATGCTCACGCAAGGCGGCAGCCAGGGCGGAGGCGCCGGCATGGCCAGCGCCGGCGGTCTGGGCGCGCTGCTCGAGAAGTTCCAGCAAGGCGGCCTGGGCGACGTGGCGTCGTCCTGGGTCGGGCGCGGCGAGAACCTGCCGATCTCGGCCGAGCAGCTGTCGCAGGTTCTGGGCGGCGACACGCTGGGCAGGCTGGCGCAGCAGCTCGGCATGGGCCAGGGCGACGTCGCCGGCCAGCTGTCGCAGATGCTGCCGGGACTGGTCGACCGCCTGACGCCCGACGGCGAGGTGCCGGCCGACGGCGGCATGGGCCAGCTGGGCAGCATCGCCGAACAGGCCGGCCTGGGCGACCTGGGCAAGCTGATGGGCGGATTCCTCGGCCGATGAAGGGGCGGGGATTCGCCGCCTGGCGGTTGTGTCCCCCAGATCTCAGGCGCCATGCGGGTGGGGACCCGCCATCGAGGGCCCACGGCAGCGTGGGCAGGGCCGGTCGTCCAGAATCCTCCCAACCGTATCCCCGTTCCGCCTGATCCCTTGTACGACGACCTCAGCGACGCCGAACTTGCCGCCGAATGCCGCGCTGGGCGAGCCGCTGCCTGGGCGACGCTGGTGCGACGTTTCCAGCGCCTGATCTACACCATCCCGCGGCGGGCCGGATTGGGCGACGCGGAAGCCGCCGACATCTTCCAGACCAGCTTCGCCCGCCTGCACGAGAACATCGGACGGATCGACGATCTGTCGCGGGTGCGGGCCTGGCTGGTGACGACCGCGCGCCGGGAAACCCTGCGTCGGCTCGAGGAAATGAAGCGCTTTGCGGCGGCCGAGTCTTCGTCATCGGACGACTTCGATGAGGGCGAGGACCCGCTCGAGAAGATCGCCCACGAGGGCCCTCTGCCCGAGCAGCAGCTTGCCGAACTGCAGGACCAGGCCCGGCTTCGCGAGGCCGTCGACCGCCTGGACCCCCGCTCGCGCCAGTTCGTGGAACTGGTCTTTCTGCAGGACGAACCGCCGCCCTACAGCGAGATCGCCGTCCGGCTCGGCATTGCCGAAGGCAGCATCGGCCCGACACGGGCGCGGGTCCTGGCGAAACTGCGACAGCTGTTGCGCGAGTGACCATGCCCGACCTCGGTTCATCAGATTCATGTATCTCGATGTATTTCCGCGGCATCGGCATGCTCTGTCCTCGCAACGCCCGCTTCTGATCGCCCCGATCCCCATGAAGTCCCAACCTCCAGCCGCAGCCAGCCAGCCGCCGCTTGCCCCCCGCGACAGCGACGAACGGTTTGCCAGCACCCTGGCCGCCAGCCGCGGCCTGTTCGACGCGCCCGAAGCCGTGATCGAACGGGCGATCTCGGTGTTCGCGGCACGCACACCGCAGGCGGCCACCCCCGACACGCCCGGACTTCTGCGACGGATCGTCGCCACCTTGCGTCTGGACACCGCGCTCACGCCAGCCGCCTCCCTCGGTCTGCGCTCGGTCGGCGGCACGGCGGTCCGCCAGATGCTGTTCAGTGCCGAAGGCCGCGACATCGACCTTCGGCTGATGCCACTGCCGCCGCACTTCCCGGTTGCCGGCGAGGCCCGGCGGTGGCGTCTGAGCGGGCAGGTCCTGGGCCCGGATTCGAATGGCCAGGCGGTGTTGCGCGGCGCGGTCGAGCACCATGCCGTGGACTGGAACGAGCTCTCGGAGTTCAGCTTCGACACCTCCTTGACCGGACCGCTTGTCCTGACCCTTCGCAGCGGTGACTGGGAGATCGAACTCCCGCCGATCGAATTCGAGAACCCGGGACCCTGACACCGGATCGCTGGCCGCCGCTCCCGGCAGAGCCGTCAACTTCGAGAAAACCGGCCGCACAACGTCCACAGTGTCGCGGCCGACGCGTCAAAAGAAGAAGACCCATGTTCGACGATGACCGCTGGCGCAAGCTGGCCGCCGCCTGTGTCGCCGACGCGGTTGCCTCCCAAGAACGGAGTCGCAACGGCGGGCGCAGGCCGGTCTGGCAGGATCTGGACGATGACGGCGTCCTGGCGCTGGCCTGGGCGCTGAAGGCCGAGGCCCAGGCGGCCTGGAACGTCGAGCCCTCGCGCGCCGGCCAATGCGCCCAGGCCCTGACCGCGATGCTGCGTGCCCGCCCGCTGACCGCAGCGGAGCCCCTGCGGGACTGGACCGACGGCATTGCCGAACTGGCTGCCGGACACAGCGAGCGGGCTCTGACGGCCTTGAGCCGCGCGGGCATCGGCTTCGCCGCGCTCGGTGATCGCCAGTCGGCCGCCGAGTGCGTCGTGCCCAGGCTCGTCTCGCTGGCTCTGCTCGGGCGCCACGACGAGGCACTGGCCGTTGGCCACTCCGGGCTTGCGGAGTTCGTCGCCACCGGCGACCTGCGCTCTGCCGGCAAGATCGAGATCAACATGGCGAGCCTGCTGCACCGGCTGGCCCGCCCGGGCGAGGCCGCCGTGTTGTATCGCAGCGCCGCGGTGCGGCTGGCCCGCTGCGGTGACGCCGAGCACTCGGTGATGGCCGACATCGGCCTCGCGAATGCACTGACCCTGGCCTTGGACTTCGACGAAGCGCTGCGCATCAACGAGCGTGCCCGGGTCCGCGCCGAACGTGTCGGCCTGCCGGTGCTGCAGGCCCATGGCCAGGGCGCGATCGGGCGCATCGAGCTGCACCGCGGCCACCATGCGGCGGCGCTGGCGGCGTTGGCCGAAGCGCTGCGCCTGCACCGGGCCGCCGGCAGCCCGCCGCTGCGTGTCCTGGAGGCCGAGTCCGCGCTGGCCGACGCCTACCTCGCGGTGCGTCTGCTGCCGGAAGCCATCCGCCTGTATGAGCAGATCGCGACGCATGCCCACGCCCTGGCGTCGCCGAACACGCAGGCCTGGGCGCTGATGAACCGGGGGCGTGCGCTGGCGGCCTTGGGCGAGGAGTCCGCCGCACTCCAGTCGATGACGCAGGCGCGCAGCCTGTTCCGGGATTCCGTCCGGCCGGCCAGCGAGGCCTTTGCGGCGCTGGGCGTCGGCGCGCTGCACCTGGCTGCTGGCCGAATCGACCTGGCACGTCAGTCGGCCGTCGCGGCGCTGGGCCTGCTGGCCGATGGCGACGCGCCCGCCTGGCACCTCGAGGCCCAGGTCCTGCAAGCCCAGGTTCGCGCCCGTGAGGCGCTGTTGCGGCGACTCGACCCAAGCGACGGCCCGGGCGATCGTGGCGCCGCTGCTGCGCTGGCGGCGCTGAAGGCTGCCCGACTGGCCGCGATCGGTCTGGCCGGCCTGGAGCAGCGATGCCTGCTGGCCGAAGGCGAGCTCGCGCTTGCCAGCGGCGATCGCAATGCCGCGAAGCTCGCATTCGAAGGCTTGCTCGCGGTCCTGGAACGCGAGCGCGCGGCGCTGCCCGACGACGAGTTCCGGGTCGCGCTGGCCCACGATGCCGAGATCGCCCACCGCGGGCTCGTCACGCTGGCGGCGGCGGCGGGCGATCCGCAGGCGCTGCTGGCCGCGATCGACCGGACCTCCAATCCGGCCTGGGGCCTGGCCGACGTCCTGGCTCTGGGACCCCATGCGGGGGTGGGCAGCAGCGACGTCGTCCAGGCTCGCCAGCGCCTGTTCTGGCAGCGCGACGAGTTGCACCGCGCGACGACACAGGGGAGCCGAACCCAACAGCTCGAAGTGCAGGCCGCCGTGCGGGACGCCGAAAACGCCTTGCTCGAGGCACTGCGGCGGGCCCGTCTCGGGTCGCCTTCGGCCTTGGCTTCCTGCGGGGCAACCAACACCCGCGGCCCGTTGCTGCCGCCGAAAGCCGACCAGGCCTGGGTGGTCTTTCACTACGACGGCGAGCGGTTGCGCAGCGTCGTCGCCACGGCGCAAGGCGTCTGGCAGTACGAACAGGTGCTGCCGGACCTGGCGACTCGGATCGAGGCCTTGCGCTTCCAGATCGACACCGCAAGGCTCGGCAACACCGTGCTCGTCGGCCGTGAACGTCAGCTGCTCGAACGCGCTCGCCATCATGCGCAATCGCTTCACGGCCGACTCTGGGCGCCGTTGGCCGCCCACCTGGCCGGCATCCGGCGCATCGTGCTCGTGCCGCACGGGCCCCTGAACGGTTTGCCGTTTGCCGCCCTGCACGACGGCGAGCGCTGGCTCGCCGAGCGCTACGAGTGGCTGGTCGTGCCCAGTCTGGCGGCCTGGCAGGACCGCGAAGAGCAGATTGCGTCGCGGCCGACCCGGCCGGGTCCACCCTCGCTGGTGGCGCTGGCCGCACCGGCCCCGGGGCTCGACGCGATCAGCACCGAGGCCCTGCGTCTGTGTTCGACCCACCAAGCCTTTGGCCGCGACGCCACGGCCTACATCGGGGCACAAGCCACCCGCGCGGCATTGCGGGACGCCGCGCGCACCGCCGACGTGCTTCACCTGGCGTGCCACGCCCACTTCAGGGCGGACAACCCGGCCTTTTCGTCGTTGCAGTTGGCCGATGGCGAGGTGGCTCTGCACGAGTTGAACCACTGGCGGCTGGAGTCGCGCCTGGTGGTGCTGTCGGCCTGCGAGACCGGCTCGCTCTATGTCGCTTCCAGCGACGAGGTCGTCGGTCTGGTCCGCGCCCTGAACCGCGCCGGTGCCGCAGCGGTGGTGGCCGCCCTGTGGACGGTGGCCGACCACAGCACGGCCCAGCTGATGGGCGACTTCCACGTTGCGCTGGCCGCGGGCGCCGATGCCGCCACGGCCCTGCATCTCGCCCAGTCCCAGGCGGCTGCACGCGGGCAGCACCCGTTTCACTGGGCGGCCTTCGTGGTGCACGGCAACGTCTGAAAGTGCACAGACACGAGACCCCGTGATTGCGGGGGAGGACGGCATGTATCGGAACCTCTGGAACCGCCTCTGTTAGGGTCAACGAGCGTCGTCACAGCGCCAATCCAGGAGTACCTGCCCCATGATCGTTCTTCGTCGGGATCCGGCGGCATCGCGCGCCCTGAAGCCTGCGATCTCGGCCATCGCCTTGGCCGGGCTCCTGGCCGCCTGCGGTGGCGGCGCCGATTCGCCCGGGCTTGCCAGCACCGAATCACCGGCGAGCACCACGGGTGCGGGCCTGGCTGACGAAGGCCGTGCACAGGCGCAGGGGCTGTCGGGTAGCGGAACACCGGCTGCCCTTGCGGGGCGGCCAGACCTGGTCGTCATGCTCAAGCTCGAAGGCGATGTCTGGACCCTTGCGAAGAGGCACCAGCTCGCCGTTGTCAATCAGTTTGGCCAGCGTCCGATCTGGCGCCTTCGATCGCTGAGCCGGAAGCAGGACCTGGGGCAGCTTCTGGTTCGGCTGAAGGGCGAGACCACGGTCCGCTTCGCCGAACTGAACCTGGTGCAGGAGGCGCCTGTCGCGCGCCACAACTCGGTCTGGGCCATCGGCAACCCGAACGGCCAGCACAACTCGGTCTGGGCGATCGGTCGGCCCGAGGACTACGCCACCCAATGGGCGCCGGAGACCCTGCGACTGGCCCAGGCACATGCCCTGTCGCTGGGAACGGGCGTGCGGGTGGCGGTGCTGGACACCGGCATGGACAGCAGCCACCCCGCCCTGGCCAGTCGCGTGCAGCGTGACCCCGCCGGCAACGTTGTCGGCCGGGACTTCGTCTCCGGCGACAAGGACCCGCGCGAGGAGGGACGTGCCTGGTACGGTGCCTTCGGCCATGGCACGCACGTCGCCGGTCTGGTGGCGCTGGTGGCGCCGGGTGCCCGGCTGATGCCGGTGCGGGTGCTCGACGAGGGCGGACGCGGCAACGCCTGGGTGCTGGCCGAGGCTCTGGCCTGGGCCGTGGATCCCGACGGCAACCCCGATACCGACGACGGCGCTCATGTCGTCAACATGAGCCTGGGCGGCACCGAGCCCACCGACCTGCTGCGCACCGCCGTCGCCCTGGCCAGCTGCGAGTTCGACGACGACGACGATGACGACCACCCGGGCTTCGCCAAGGACCTGCAGCGCTGTGCCAAGGGCCATGGTGCCGTGGTCGCGATCGCGGCCGGCAACTCCGGCAGTGCCGACGAGCGCCAGTACCCCGCCGCCGAGGGCGTGAAGGGTTCGCTTGCCGTGGCGGCCACCACCCGCGACGCCACGCTGGCGCTGTTCAGCAATTCAGGCGGCTGGATCGGCATCGCCGCGCCGGGCGAGTTCCTGACCAGCACGGTGCCCGGTGGTGGCTATGGCGTCTGGAGCGGCACCTCGATGGCGGCACCACTGGTCGCCGGCGGATTCGCCCTCGTGCTGGCGACCCCGAGCCCGAATCCGCAACCGGGCCGCACAGGCCTGCGGGCCTGGACCGCCGAAGACGTGGTCCAGCGGATCACCGATCGCTCGGCCAAGGTCTGCGGCGCGTCGTTGCGCAGCTTCGATGCCGCGGCGGCCGTGTCCGACCTCTCGGCGCTCGATCCCCCAGGCTGCTGATCGCGCCTCGGCCCGCGGTCGGGCCGAGGCCCACCACACGCGACTCCCCGGCCCCGGCGTCTCTGACTTGCCGGGGCCGGTCCGCTTTGGCATGGCCGTGCTCATGCGCACATGCGCACATGCGCACCGGCGCCCGGTTTCGATTCGGGCATGTATCTCCGGTCCGACGCAGCGCTCTGTGCACAACGCCACACGCGTCGACCGAAGGACACACCGCCATGAACCGTCAGCCTCGCTTGTTTCGTCGCCCAGTTCCTTACCTGAGATGGCGCGAGGTCTGCATCGGGCTGATCCAGAGCAGCGGCGGTGGCTATGTCGATACCGAATTCGACATCGAGCGTGCACTCGAGAACGAAGGCGGTGAACAACTCACCGACTTCGGCGACACCGAAGTGATGCCGCTGGGTCCCGTCGGCCCGTCGGACCCCAACCCGTACAGCCACTGACAACCCGTCCCCCAGACAGAAGGAGTTCGACCATGTACCGCAAGACACGCGCTTTCGTCCCCCTGACCACCGCCCTCGCGGCCCTCGCGCTGCTTTCTGCCTGTGGCGGCGGAGACGGCCCCGAAGCCCAGGTCGAGTCGCCGCAATCCCAGGAGCTGATCGACGAGCGCGCACAGGCCGCAGCCGCCGAGCGCGTGGTCGGGAACCTGAAGATCGCACCCAAGACACTGACCGGCAATGTCGATTGCCGGAATCTCGAGATCCAGGCCAACACGCTGGCCAACGTGTTCGTGCCGGTGGGGGCCTCGTGCCGCCTGGTCGGCACCCGCGTCACCGGGAACGTGCAAGCCGCCGAGGGCTCGACGCTCGAAGTGTTCGGCGCCAACGTCAGCGGCAGCCTTCAAGGTGAAGTTGCCGCGAGCATCACGGTTGCCAACAACACGGTGGTTGCCGGCGCGACCCAGATCGAAGGCGGCGGCGGCGTGACGCTGCTCGGAAACCGCCTGGGGGGCGTGCAGGTGACGGCCCAGACCGGCGAAGTCGTGCTGCGCGGGAACGTCGCCACTGGCGACATGCAGGTCGAGGACAACACCGCAGGCGTGCAGATCTTCGACAACCGGATCTCGGGCAACCTGCAGTGCCAGGGCAACCTGCCCGAACCGGCCTTTGGCGGCAACAGCGCCGCCCAGGCACAGGACCAGTGCCTCGGAGCCGCTGGCGGCGGCGGTGGTGGCACGGCGCCGCCACCCCTGACCGGCAACGTCGAATGTGTCGGCCTGGTGATCGGCGCCATCTCGCTGGACAGCGTGATCGTCCCCGCGAACGCGACCTGCACCCTGCTGGGCACCCGGTTGAACGGGTCGCTGGAGGTTGGCGCCGGCGCGACCGTGCTGGCCAGCGGCGTGGTCGCCAACGGCGAACTGATCGCCGACGGCGCTCGCAGCGTGAAGGTGGATGGCAGCTCGCGCTACGCCGGCATGCGTCTGCAGGGCGGTGCCGGAGCCAGCGTGGTGGGGGCGGACATCCGTGGCGACCTGCAGATCTACGACATGCGCGGTGCGACCGTGGTCTCGACCAACCGGGTGGCCGGCAACCTGCAGGCCGAGGACAACCGCGCGCGCCTGAGTCTCACCAACAACCGCATCGTCGGGAACATGCAGTGCAAGGGCAACCTGCCGGCTCCGACGGGGCGGAACAACACCGCCGCCCAGAAGCAGGACCAGTGCGCCACCCTTTGACCTCGCGGCCCTGCTGAATCGTCTGTGACGCCCGCCGCCTCGGCTGCGGGTTTTCGGCACCGGACCCGGGAGGGTCCGGTGCCTTTTTTGTCCTCGATCCGCGCGTGCAGGGGTCGGCGCCAGAGCCCCACAATGAGCCGGACACGGTTCGGCGACAGGAGAACAGTCATGGGTTTGCCCGATGGGGTGCTCGTTCCGGCGGTGACACACGACGCCACGGCCGGCCGCTTCGAGATCGCGCTGCCCGAGGGCCTGGTGCGTTGCGACTACCGCATGAGCGAGTCGCCTACCGGGCCGGTGATGGCTCTGGTGCACACCGAGGTGCCGGCCGAACTGGAAGGCCGCGGCCTCGCCAGCCGTGTCGTGCAGGCGGCCGTCGACCATGCCCGGGCCGAAGGGCTGCGCATCCGCCCGCGCTGCAGCTACGTCGTGGCCTGGCTGCGCCGCCACCCCGAGGCCCAGGACCTCCTCGAAGCGAGCAAGGCATGAAGCCTGCGCTGCCCGGTCCCGACACGGTGCTGGCCTTCTGGTTCGGCGACCCGCCGGACACCGAGGCGCGCCCGGAGTGGTTCCGCAAGGACGAGCG
Organism: Rubrivivax sp.; assembly: GCA_021297985.1. Taxonomy (GTDB): domain Bacteria; phylum Pseudomonadota; class Gammaproteobacteria; order Burkholderiales; family Burkholderiaceae_C; genus Rubrivivax. Next base: position 5,151 of record JAJTGU010000017.1, on the reverse strand, counting down.
CTTCGACACCGGGATCCGCGAGCGCTTCGGGCCGTTGATCGCGGCCCTGCTCGACCCGGGCACGGACCCGCCCGCCGACTGGCAGCGCGACGACGCGCGCGGCCTGCTCGCCCGCATCGTGGTGCTGGACCAGTTCACACGCAACGCCGACCGCGGCACGCCGCGGGCCTTTGCCGGTGATTCCCAGGCCCTGGCCCTGGCGCGCAGGCTGCGCGCGTCAGGGCTGGACCGCACGCTGGCGCCGCTGCAGCGCCAGTTCGCCTACCTGCCCTTCGAGCACGCCGAAGACCGCGCCACCCAGGCCGAGTCGCTGGCCGCGTTTGGCGAGCTGGCGACAGAGCACCCGACGCATGCCGACTTTCTGAAGTGGGCCGAACGCCATGCCGAGATCGTCGAGCGCTTCGGCCGCTTCCCGCACCGCAACACGGTGCTGGGCCGCGTCAGCACGGCCGAGGAGGTCGAGTTCCTGAAGCAGCCCGGGTCGGGCTTCTGACGCCCGCCGACGGTCGCCCCTGCGGCCGCCGGCACAGCGGGTTCAGCGCGTCGCCGGTCCCATGCGGCGCATCAGGCTTGCCGCGGCCGGCAAGGGCCCGCCGCGCAGGTCGGCCGGCAGCGGTACGACCACCAGGTGGCGATCACCCACGGCGATCAGGCTCCGGTCGTCGTCGGTCAGGACCAGGCGCGTCGCGTAGCCGTTGCAGCTGTCGTCCTGAACCTCGTTGGCGCACGACGGCTGGAGCAGCGGCTCCAAGCTGCCGAGCACCGGGTGGTTGAACCCCGCACCCACCGGACGCGAGGTGTCGAAGACCCAGATCCGGGACAGCGAAACGGTCGCGTTGCGCGTGAAGAGGTAGGTGCGCGACCCGTCGCGCGACATCGCCGACTCCTGGCCGAACCAGCCGTCGGGCGGTGCGAGCTGGCCCTCGCCGACCAGCTCGTGGCTGTAGACGTTGGCATCCAGCGCCCAGCGCAGGCCCCGGCGGTCGCTGCTGCCGCGGTAGTAGAAGGTCGTCAGGTTCTGCGTGAAGGGGCGCAAGACACCATCGCCCGCGTCGCGCAGCAGCAGCGGCGGCCTCGGGCTGATCGAAGCCGACTGCACCAGCATCAGCCGTTGACCGTTCGGCGACACCCGGCCCCACGGGCCGCCGTAGAAGGTGAAGTCGCCACTCGGCAGCGGCAGCACCTGACCGCGGCCGAGGTCGTAGTGCAGCACGCCGGACCATTGGCTGCCCAGGGACATCAGCAGCCGGTTGTCGCCGGTCACCGCCAGCGGCATGGCCGGGTTGGCGGCGTTGTCGATCGTGCGGCCGGTCTCGCGTGTGGCCATCACCGACAGGTCCTGGGTGCTCAGGTCGACGATCCGGCCGGCCGAGGTCACGACGACGACGCTGGAACGGTCCGGCGAGAGCGCGATGCCCACGATGCCGGGCACCACACGGCTGATCGTCGTGGCCGTCGGTGCGGCCGGCGTGCCGCCGAGCTGCACCCGCATCACCGACGACTGGCTCGCGTTGTGGACAAACGCGCTCTGGCTCGCGGCGTCCCAGAGCAGCGCGCCCTTCAGGCCGGTGGTCGACACGACCTGCATGCCACGATCCACCGGCGCCAGCACCCGCAGCTGCACGGTCCGCGTCGGCAGCCCGGACGCCGTCGACAGGCTCAGCTCATAGGTCCCCGCCGGCAACGCCGGCACCTGCAGGCTCAGCATCGTGGGGCTGCGCACCGTGACCGCAGCGGGCGCAAAGCCACGCGCTTGCAGGCGTTGCGCGGTGTCCACCGGATCGAAAAGCCGCCCGTACAGCAGCACCTCGCCGGCCTCGCCGGCGCCCACCGCCAGGCTGTCGGCGGTCTCGATCTCGGCCACTTCCTTGGTCAACCTGAACTGCACGCGCTGCGGTGTCAGTCCGCTGCCGGCCGACACCGTCACCTCGGCCTCGGAGGTCGTCCCGGTGGGCAGGCGCGCAAAGCCCTCGGGATCGACGCTCCACTGCAGCGGAGTGCCGAGGGCCCCCGAAGCCGCCACCAGGCGCAGCCAGGGGCTGGAGGTCTCGGCGGTCCATTGGGTCGCGGCCACACCGGCCGCGGACTCGATCGGCAGGCTGCCGGCTGCCACGGTCGACGGGCTGGTCGAGAGCACACGCGCCTCGACACTGGGCGCGACGACCAGGCCGGCGCTGACGTTCAGACGGACGGCCACGGTGACGCGCGGTTGCGGCGTCCCGGAATCGAGCTCGATGTCGGCGGTGTAGGCGCCGGCAGCCAAGCCGGCATTGGGGCGCACGATGTAGTTCGGGCCGTTGGCCTGCACTTGCAGCCAGCCGTTCGCGCTGGCGCCATAGCGCACGACGTGCGTGGCCGCCACCGTGCCCGCGGGCAGGGTCAGGGTAAAGCCTTGCGCGGGCGGCTGCGCCGACTCCGCGGCGGCAAACGCGAGGCTCGGCGTCGACGCGCGAAACCGTGGCTGCACGACGGTCGTGAAATTCACCGTGGTCGGCGAGCCGGCAATCGGCGACGCGCACTGGGCGTCGAGGCAGGCCAGGACCCGCAAGGTGCCGGAATAGCTGCCGGCCGGCAACCCGGGATTCGGTGACACCGTCGCGGTGCCCGTGCGGGCAACCGTGTCGATGACGACGGGAATGGGCAACAGAACGCCCTGGCCGGTGGGCTCGACGCCGACGAACACCGACTCGTTGCCGGTGCCGCCGTTCAGCCGGGCCGCCAGGGTCACGGCGCCCTGGCCCGGGGTGGACCCTTCGAGGACCGTCATGTCGATGCGGCTGGCCGCGACCGAAAGACGAAGCGCATTCGCGCCGTTGTCGCCCCCGCCGCCGCCGCCACCACCACCGCCTCCGCCACCGCAGCCTGAAAGCGCCGTCAGGATGACCCAGCCCGCCGCGGCAAGAAACCGACTCCCTCGCATCGAAACCCCCACTTTCTGAGGGGGCGCATTCTCGCCGACCCGGACGGCTAGACCGACCGCGTGATCCCCCCGTCGATCCGGATGTTCTGGCCGGTGATGTAGGCCGCCTCCGGTCCGGCAAGGAAGGCGATCAGCGCGGCCACTTCGTCGGAGGTGCCGTAGCGCTGCATCGGGATGCGGGAGCGGCGCTCCTCCTTCTCGGGCAGCGAATCGATGAAGCCCGGCAGCACGTTGTTGATGCGGATGCCGCTGCCGGCGTAGCGGTCGGCGTAGAGCTTGGAAAACGCGGCCAGCGCGGAACGGAAGACACCCGAGGTCGGGAACGCGGCCTCGGGCTCGAAGGTGGCGTAGGTCGAGACGTTGACGATCGCGCCGCCGCCGCCCTGGCGCTCGAACACCGGCGTGACCAGGCGCGCGATCTTCACGACGTTGAGCAGGTAGAACTCGGCCCCCAGGTGCCAGTCGGCGTCGGAGATGTCGAGCAGATCGCCCTTCGGGCCATGCCCGGCGCTGTTGACCACCGCGTCGACCCGGCCCCAGCGCGCCAGCGCGGCATCGAGCAGGCCCTGCAGGTCGGCCGTCTGCCGGTTGTCGCCTCGCACCCCGATGCCGCCGAGCGCGGCGGCCAAGGCCTCGCCCTTGCCGCTGGACGACAGGATCGCGACCCGCCAGCCGTCGGCCGCCAGACGGCGGGCTGCGGCGGCGCCGATGCCGCTGCCGGCAGCCGTGAGCAGGGCGACACGGGGTTGCGGGATGTCGTCGGCCATCACAGCACCGCCGGCTCGAGGTAGCGGATCGTGCCGGCGTCGGCATCCATCTCGACCGGCAGGCCGATCGGGATCGTGAACTTGCGCTTGATGTGGCCGATCATCGCGCCGGTGTAGACCGGCACCTTCAGCGGCTTGACGAAGTGGTCGTCCCAGACCTCGTCCAGGGTCAGCGCGCCAAAGCCGTCGCCCGGCTCGCACTTGGTGAAGGCGCCGATCACGACGCCGGCCACCCGTTCGAGCACGCCGGCCAGCGCGAGTGTCGAGACCATGCGGTCGACACGGTAGATCCACTCGTTCACGTCTTCGATGAACAGGATCGCGCCGTCCCACTGCGGCCAGTAGGGCGAGCCGGCCATCGAGGTCAGCACCGCGAGGTTGCCGCCCAGGATGGGCCCGCGCGCCTTGCCGCCACGCAGCGTCGCCGTGCGGTTGGCCTTGGAGACGATGTTGTCGTCCTTGTCCCTGGGGTTGGCAAGCAGCATCGCCTCGCCGTCCACGACCGTGCCGCGCAGGTGGCGGATGCTGAACTCGTTCCATTCGCTGGCGCCGAGCGGCGAATGGAAGGTGACGAGGCCGGTGCGCGCGTGGACGGCCGTGATCAGCGCCGTGAGGTCGGAAAACCCACCCAGGAACTTGGGCTTGCGTCGCACCAGCGCGTAGTCCACCAGCGGCAGGATGCGGTTGCCCCCCGAGCCGCCGGTCATCGCCAGGATGCCGTGCACGGAGTCGTCGGCGAACATCGCGTTGACGTCGTCGGCCCGCTGGCGGTCGCTGCCGGCGAGGTGGCCGTAACGCGCGCGCAGGTTGGGTGCCTCGCGGACCTTGAAGCCCATCGCCTGCAGCGATTCGATCGCGACGTCGTAGGGCGCACGCTCGAAGATCGCGCCCGAGGGGTTGATCAGGCCGATGGTGTCGCCCGGTCGCAGCCGGCGCGGCTTGATCAGGGGTGGGCGTTCGGGCGCCGACTTGCCTTGCGCCACCGCCACCGCCGGCACCGCCAGGCTGGCCGATGCGGTGGTGGCGATCGCGACAAAGCGGCGGCGGGCGGGCTCGGCGGGGGTGTCGGAACGTTGCGGCATGGTGGGCCCATTCTGGCCCGTGTCGCCGCTGCCCGAAGGACCGGCATCAGCCCACTTCGCAACCCCCACGCCGGGTGCCGAATGGACTGCGACTCGCGCCACAGGCCACAGGATTGCGACTGGCGGGCGACGGCGACGACCGCTTTGCGGCAAGCCAAGGTCGTTGGGCTTGGAGTGCTGTCGACCCTGAAGAGACATAGGCCGCCCCGATCTCGCCGCCCGGAAGCTGCCGGTCGGGCAGCCTCGCAGTCACCCGTAGTGGGCCCCGCGACGGAGGGCACAAGTCGGCTGGCAGCCATCAAGGCGATGGAGGCACAGAGCACGGCTTGAGACCGTGCGGGCTCAACCTACCGGGAGCCCATCGTGCGAGCCACGGCGCAGC
>JAJTGU010000266.1 GCA_021297985.1 Rubrivivax sp. | reverse complement strand
GGCGGCCAGCGGGGCCGTGGCGGCGAAGACGGCGCCGCCGCCCAGCAACTGAACGAAGCGTCGGCGCGAGTCGGCGGAGTGGGTGGGGGTCATAGAGGTCTCCTGAGGCGCGATGGGCGGATGGGCGCATCGTCCCGTGACCACCGCCTCACGGCTAGCCCAGTAGGCGTTCGGCAGCCATGCAGGAATGCATAACGACAGCCGAGACTGCCGGCACACCCACGCACCGAACTCAGCGCCGCGGGCGGCCTCGACACTCTGAGAGAGGCGAGCGCAAGGCGACCCCTGGGTTCCCGGCACCGCGCAGTTGCTGTTCTTCAGCGCGTTGGCGTCTCCGCCAACGCTCTCAGGCAGTCTTCCGCGATTCGAACCACCATCGAATCCACTTCCCCAGACAGAGGACGAAGGGCCTGGCTGACCGCAAGGGTGGCGAGGCCATGTATGGCGGACCACACCAGCAGTTCGGCGCCCGGGCGGCGGGATGCACTGATCACCCCTGCTGCGAGCAACTCGTCGAGCGCGCGAGACAGGGCCTCGTAGGGACTGGTTCGGCCACTGGACCCGGCGACGGGTTGCGGGCAAGCGGCTCCCGCGCCGAATGGGCCGAACATCACCAGGAAGCGTTCGGGCTGTCGCAGCGCAAAGTTCACATACGCATGACCTTGCGCCCTGAAGCGCGCTTGTGCCGCACGAGCCCCACTTCCTCGCACCGTGCGCATGGCCTCGTCAAAGCGCTCGCTCATTTCGACAAATGCATCTGCCGCAATGGCACGCAACAGTGCCGCCTTGTCTTCGAAGTGGCGGTACGCCGCGCTGGGAGACACGCCCACCGCAGCAGCTGCCTCTCGCAGAGAGAAGCCCTCGACGCCGTGCCGTGTGATCAGGGCCAGTGCCGCCTGCTTGAGCGCAGATGGCAAGTCGCCATGGTGATAGCGAGAACGCGTCGTCGCAGGGCGTGGCGAAGCAGCGTTGGAAGATTGTCGAGGTGTGTTTGCGCCCATAGCCATGCTGCTATGTTGACATCATTCACATCGAATCATAAAGTGAATGCTGATCACTTCTCAAGGCGGGCGACATGTCGAGGCTTCTTGCACTGCTGGTCGGCATGTTGGTGGCCGCAGCAACGGGTGGCGCGCGGGCTCAGCCCGTGTTACCCGACATCTTGACCTCCCGGCTCTCCATGTCCAACGTGCATGCCATCCGGGGCGCTCGAACGATACTCGTGGATGCAGGCGGCAAGGGCGACCTGCCCCGGCTCGAGGCCGCGCTGGCGGCCGCCCGCCTGAGCTGGCCGGACATCGCGGCCGTGGTCGTGACCCACGGCCACAGCGACCATACCGGCCTGGCGGCCGAGATCCGTCGGCGCAGCGGGGCCCGGATACTGTTTGGCCGGGGCGACGTGGCCATGGCCCAGGCCGGGCGCAACGACGAGCTGCAGCCCACCAACTTCGTCGCCACGCTGCTCAAGCAGTTCGCGATCGACCCGGTCTACGAGGGCTTCCAGGCCGACCAGGTGATCGATGGCGTGACCCGCCTTGAGGCCTGGGGCATCGCAGGCCAAGTGAGGCCACTGCCGGGCCACACGCCGGGCTCGCTGGTGGTTGAGCTCGACGACGGCCGCAGCTTCGTGGGCGACATGGTACTGGGCGGCTTCCTGGGCGGCGCCTGGATGCCGCAGCGGGCGGGCGAACACTACTTCCATGCCGACCGGCTGCGCAACCTCGACAACATCCGCACGCTGCTGCGCGGGCCGGCCCGGGTGTTCTACCTGGGCCATGGCGGGCCGGTCACGCGCGAGTCGGTGGCCGAGGCCTTCGGCACCGGCGAGACGACCCCGGCCGCACCCGCCCGTTGACACCTGACAGGAGACACCCATGCTGCTCTATGACCTGCCGGCCGGCATGCACCCGCGCCGGGTGCGCATCTTCCTCGCCGAGAAGGGCCTGACCATCCCGACCCGCGCCGTCGACGCCGCACAAGGCGAGAACCGCCAGCCGGAGTTCCTGCGCCTCAACCCGATGGGCCGTTTGCCGGTGCTGCAGCTCGACGACGGTACGGCGATCGCCGAGTCGCTGGCCATCTGCCGCTACCTGGAGACGCTGCACCCGCAGCCGCCGCTGTGGGGCAGCGATGCCCTGGATGCGGCCCGGGTCGACATGTGGACCCGGCGCATAGAACAGCAGGTGTCCGACCCCATCGCCATGGTCTTCCTGCACAGCGGCGAGTTCTACCGTGGTCGCGTGACCCAGGTCCCCGAGGTCGCGGCCTGGGCGCGCCAGAACCTGCTGACCACCCTGACCTGGCTCGATGCCGAGCTGGCCGACCGCCGCTTCATTGCCGGCCCGAACTACACCATGGCCGACATCGTGGCGCAGTGCGCCTTCGTGCTGGGCAAGGCCGTGGGCCGGCGCATTCCGGCCGAGCAGGCGCACCTGACCCGCTGGTTCGCCGAGGTCACCGCCCGCCCGACGGCGCGCGCTTGATACGGGGCCGGCGAGCATGGACGCACCAAAGGTCTGCTGCGTGATCGGCGCCGGCGACGCCACCGGCGGCGCCATCGCCCGGCGCTTCGCGCGCGAAGGCTACGTGGTCTGCGTCGCACGGCGCTCGGCCGCCGCGCTGCAGCCGCTCGTCGATGCG